>JBIOTN010000140.1:0-37861 GCA_044866005.1 Candidatus Rokuibacteriota bacterium
CCCCCACCGCGGGGGGAGGAGTGGGAGGGGGCCGCCGAGGCCCTCTCCGAGAGATTACAACGGCTGCTTCGTGTAGTCCGCCTCGGGCGGGTACATCGAGTCCTCGATGGCCGTCCGGTGGACGACCTTGAGCCGGCGGCCCTCCACCCGGGAGATGAACTGCTGGCCGAAGACCTGGTGGATCCGGCCGACGAACTTCTTCGGCCCCTGCGGGTGCTCGATCCCTTCGTTGAACGCGGTGACGCCCTCGAGCGCCTCGATGAGCGCCTTGTAATCCTTCGGCGCCTTGTACCCGCTCCGCTCGACGGCCTGCTTGATGACGAAGAGGGTCTCCCAGCAGCCGAACATGTGGGAGTAGGTGGAGACGTCCCTGGGGTCCTGGACGCTCGCGCCGGCCTCGTTGACCCCGACGCGCTGGCGGTAGGTCCGCTCGTGCGGCGTGGGGTAGCCGTCCGCGTAGCGGGGGAAGGCTTCCCAGAAGTGGGTCCCCTCCAGGAACTCGAGGCCGGGCGTGGCGATGTCCACGCCTTCCAGCGAGTCGATGTACCCGAAGAGCTGCGGCCGCTTCGTCCCGAAGTGCTCCCCCAGCTCCTTGACGAAGGTCAGCACGGCCGGGCCCACCATCACGTGGTAGAGGACCTCGGTGTCGGCCGGGATCCGCGGGAAGTACTTGGTGAACGAGGTCTCGGCCGGCGGGATCGCGATCGGCGCCAGGATCCGCGCGCCCAGGGCGGTGGCGGTCTTCCCGAAGTAGTCCCGGTGGTCGTAGCCGAAGGCGTAGTCGGGGAAGATCATGGTGATCTTCTTCCCGAGGTTCTTGACCACCCAGCCCGAGATCGCGGTCACCTGCGCCCGCACGTCGGTGATCCCCGGCTGGAAGACGTACCGGTTGAGCCGGCCGGAGGCGACGTGGTAGCCCTCGCTCACGACGAAGTAGGGGATCCGGAGCTCCCCCGCGCGCGGCGCCGAGGCGATCACGACGTGCGAGAAGAGCGTGCCGAAGATGAAGTCGACCTTGTGCTGGACGGCGAGCTTCTCCACGACCTCCGCGCCGCGCTTCGGGTCGGTGCCGTCGTCCTCGGCCACGACCTGGACGGGACGCCCGTCGATCCCGCCCATCTCGTTGATCAGCGAGACCGCGGCGGTGGTCGTCCGCTCGTACCAGCGGCCGTAGACGGCGCCGATCCCCGTCCGGTGGACCTGGAAGCCGAGCCGGAGCGGCGCCTTCCCCGAGCCCGCCGCGCCGGTCTGGGCCGCGGCGCGGGCGCCGAGGGCGACCTCCAGGCCGCCGAACACCGCCGCGCCGGCCAGCCCCCCGGCCCCCTGCAGGACGCTCCGTCTGGAGAGCTTCGTCATCTCACCGGTCATCATCTCCGACCTCCTTCAGAGGGATGGCCACCGGGGCGGTCCGCGATGCGCACGCACGACCGGTCAGGACCGACGCTCCAGGTCGAGCGCGGCCGAGTTGATGCAGTAGCGGAGCCCGGTCGGCGGCGGGCCGTCGTCGAAGACGTGGCCGAGGTGCCCCTCGCAGCGCGCGCACCGCACCTCGGTCCGCCGCATGGCGTGGCTGTCGTCGGGCGCGGTCGCGACCGCGTCCGGCGTCGCCGGGGCGGAGAAGCTCGGCCAGCCCGTCCCCGAGTCGAACTTGGTCTCCGAGCCGAAGAGCGCCTGGCCGCAGCCCGCGCAGCGATAGACGCCCGGCTCCTTGCTGGCATGGTACCGGCCGGTGAAGGCCGGCTCCGTCCCCCCGCGCCGCAGCACCCGGTACTGCTCCGGCGTGAGCGCGCGCCGCCACTCCGCGTCCGACTTCTCCACCCTGTCCGACCTGCTGTCCGACCCGCTGGTCATGGAGACTCCCCCGCGCTCAGAACAGCGTCAGGTAGCGGTCGATCTCCCAGCGGGAGACCGTGTTGTGGTAGCGCACCCACTCCTGCCGCTTCACCTTCACGAACTCCTCGGCCAGCGCCGGGCCCAGGGCCCCCTGGATCACCGCGTCGTCCTGGAAGCAGTCGATGGCGTCGGCCAGGCTCTGCGGGATGACGCCGACGTTGCCCCGCTTCACCTCGTCGAGGGTCAGCCGGTACATGTTCTTCCCGGTGTTCGGCTCGCCGGGGTCGAGCTTCCGCCGGATCCCGTCGAGGCCGGCGGCGATGAACGCCGCGAGCCCGAGGTACGGGTTGACCGAGCCCGACACGACCCGGCACTCGAACCGGCCCGGCTCGGGCACGCGGAACATCTGCGTCCGGTTGTTGTCGCCGTAGCTGATGAAGGCGGGGGTCCAGGTGAAGCCGGAGGCGACGCCGGTCAGGAACTCGCCCACGGACAGCCGCTTGTAGTCGTTCACCGTGGGCGCCACCACCGCGGTCAGCGCCCGCGCGTGCTGGACCACGCCGCCCAGGAACTGGTAGGCGAGGCTCCCCAGGCCGAGCCCGCGCGCGTCCTTCGGGTCGAGGAAGAGATTCCGGCGCCTCGCGGTATCCCACAGCGAGATGTGGAAGTGGGAGCCGGAGCCCGTGAGGTGCCCGAACGGCTTCGGCATGTGGGTGGCGATCGCGCCGAAGCGCTTCGCCACCTGGCTCGTCATCATCTTGTAGAAGGTGAAGCGGTCCGCGGTCGTCAGGGCGTCCGCGTACTTCCAGTTGATCTCGAACTGGGCCGTCCCGTCCTCGTGGTCGGAGGCGTAGGGCTCCCAGCCGAGCGCGTCCAGGTAGCTCACCAGGGTTCTCAGATAACCCATCGACCCGGCGAGGCTCTTGAAGTCGTAGCAGGGCTTGTCCATGGTGTCGACGCCGTCCGGATCGAACGGCACGATCGAGCCGTCCTCGCGGCGCCGGACCAGGAAGTGCTCGGCCTCCACCCCGACCATCATGACGTAGCCCTCGCGCGTGAGCTCCTCCGTCGCCCGGCGCAGGGCGGTGCGCGGGCAGTAAGGCCACGGCTGCCCGTCCACGGTGATGTCGCAGGCCAGGCGCGCGACCCCCGTCTCCCACGGCACCGGGGTGTAGGAGGCGAGGTCGGGGATCGCGATCATGTCGTGGTCGTGGGGCCCCTGCCCCATGCCCCACACCGCCGCGCCGGCGAACCCCGCCGACCCTTCCAGGAAGAGGTCGAGCGCCCGCGCGGGGACGCCCTTGCAGCGCGGCGTGCCGTGGATGTCGACGTACTGGGCGAGCAGGTAGTCGACGTTGTCCTTGCGGATGCGGGCGCGGATCTCGTCCGCCGTCATGCCGGCCTCCTCTCTCAGTGCGAGACGGCCGCCGCCGCCTTCTCTCCGACCAGCCGGTCCTCGTAGAAGCGCGTGATGGAGAACGGCTGGATGAGGTCGGGCGTGCGGCCGGTCGCGATCAGCTCGGCCATCCGCCGGCCCGAGACCGGCCCGGCCTTGAAGCCGTACGTGCCCCAGCCCACGTCGAGGTAGAACCCCTCGAGCCCCGGCACCGCGCCCATGATCGGCGAGTAGTCGGGGGTCATGTCGCAGATGCCGGCCCACTGACGGAGCACCCGGACGTGCTTGAGGCACGGGAACAGCTCGAGCGTGTGGTGCGCCGTCGCCTCGAGGAACGGGAGCGTCGAGCGGTGGCTGTAGGAGCTGTAGGGATCGATCTCCGAGCCGATCACGCACTCGCCCCGGTCCGTCTGGCTCACGTAGACGTGCAGGTTCGAGGAGACGATGACCTTGTCGAGGAACGCGGTGAGCGGCTCGGTGACGAAGGCCTGGAGGGGGTGCGTGGTGATGGGCAGCCGGAGGCCGACCATCTTGGCGACGGTCGAGCAGAACCCCGCGGTCGCGTTGAGGACGGCGCCCGTCTTGATGTCGCCCCGCGTCGTGCGCACACCGGTGACCCGGCCGCCCGCGACGTCGATCCCCGTCGCCTCGGTGAAGGGGTGGACGTGGACGCCGAAGCGGTCGGCGCCGCGCGCGTATCCCCACACCACGGCGTCGTGCCGGATGATCCCGCCCGGGGGATGGTAGAGGGCGGCGAGGACGGGATAGCGCGGCCGGTCGGAAAGGTCCATGGCCGGCACGAGCTCCCGGATCTCGTCGCGCCAGACGAGCCGGCTCGGGACGCCGCAGAGCTGGTTCACCTCGGCGCGGACCCGGAGTCCGACGATCGCGCTGTCGGTGTGCGCGAGCGTGAGGTGCCCCTGCTGGGAGAAGAGCACGTTGTAGCCGAGCCGCGCGGAGAGCGCCTCGTAGAGCTTCACGGACTCGTCATAGAAGGCGACGCCCTCCGGCGTCCGGTAGTTCGAGCGGATGATCGCGGTGTTCCGCCCGCTCGCGCCGGCCCCGATGTAGGACTTCTCGAGCAGGGCGACGTCGCGCACGCCGCGCTCGCCGAGGTAGTACGCGGCGGCGAGCCCGTGGACGCCGCCGCCGATGATGACCACGTCGTAGCGGTCGCGGAGCGGCCGCGTGGTCCACATCCGCTCGGTGCGGAAGAGCTGGAACATGGCCTCAGGGGGAGTGGAGGAGCGCGCGGGCGGCGGCCCCGACCAGGACGAGGCCCAGATCCTGCCCCGCGTGGCAGAGCGCCTCCCAGACGAACGCCCCGTGCTCGCGCGCCACGAGGGCGCGGTAGGCGACCACCCGACCGCCGTCCAGCCGGATCAGCGTCGCGCGCGCGTGCGCCAGCTCGCCCTGGACGACCCCGAGCACCGGCAGCGCGTCGAGGTCGAGCGGCACGAGCTTCGCGAGCAGGCGCGGCGTGGCCGGACCGACGAGGTCCATCGCGGCGAGCCCGGCGGTGAGGTCGGTGACGTGACAGCACCCGAGGCCCGCCGCGACCTTCGCGACGAGGTCGGCCACGGCCGCGCCCTCGCCGGCGCTCGCGAGGATCAGGAGCTCGTCGGGCGCCATCCGGCACGCCAGGGCCGCGGCGCCGTTCAGCCGGGTCCACGCCGCCGCGCCGGGCGCCAGACGCTCCAGCCCGGCGGCCTTGAGGAGGACCCCCTCCACGGCCGCCCCGCGCACGTGAAGCCGCGTGCCCGCGCTCGCGTCCGCGAGCCCCACGCCGGTGAGCGCGCGGCGCACCTCGTCCTCCACCGACGTGAAGCGGTCGGGGACGCGCCACTCCCCGTCGTCGGTGAGCGCCGCGCCGTGGGCCAGGTGGGCCCGGTGCATCGCGCTCAGGCGCACCGGCCGGAAGGCGAGAGACACGGAGGGCGTCACATCCGTAGCCGCGCGCCGTCCGGGTCGTAGAACGGCCGGGTCACGACGGTCGCGGTCCGGGTCCGGCCGTCCACGCGGACCTCGAAGGCCGCGCCGTCCCGCGCGAGGTCCGTGGGGAGCCAGGCCATGCCGATCCCGCGGCCGAGCTCATAGCTCCACTTGGCGCTCGTCACGCGCCCGATCGGCCGGCCGGCCGCCACCACCGCGGCGCCTTCCTCGGGCAGCGGCCCCGGGCCCCGGACCTCGAAGCCGACGAGCCGCTGGCGGGGGCCGCGCGCCGCGACGGCGAGCGCGGCGTCCCGGCCGACCCAGTCCGGCTTGTCCAGCTTGACGATCCAGCCCAGGTCCGCCTCGAGCGGGGTCGTGAGCGCGTCGGTGTCGTGGGACACGACGACGTGCTGCTTCTCGAGACGGAGCACCCGTTGCGCCTCGACGCCGAAGGGCCGGACGCCCAGCGACGCGCCCGCCTCCAGCAGCGCGTCCCAGACGTACTCGCCGTAGTCCGCCGGGAAGTGGATCTCGTAGCCGAGCTCGCCGACGAACCCGATCCGCAGGAGGAGGCTGGGGACTCCGGCGACGCGCCCTTCCTTCGCCCCGAGGTAGGGGAACGCCTGCGGGGCCAGGTCGAGGTCGGCGATCGGCGCCAGGAGGTCGCGCGCCCGCGGCCCCGCGACGTTGATGGCGCCGAGCGCGCCGGTGACGTTAATCACGTGGCAGCACCGGTCCGTCCCGGCGAGCCACCAGTCGAACCACTGCTCGATCGCCTCGACGCCCCCGGTCGTCGTGGTCACCAGGAAGCGATCGTCGCCGAGCCGCGCGACCGTCCCGTCGTCGAGGACGATCCCCGCGTCATCGCAGAGGACCCGGTAGCGGACGCGGCCGGGCTTGAGGTCTGAGAACCGGTTCGGGTGGAGCCAGTCGAGGAAGGCGGGGGCGTCACGACCCCGGACCTCCAGCTTCCCGAGCGTGCTCACGTCGACGAGCGCCACGGCCTCGTGCACTGCCCGGCACTCCGCCTCCACCGAGCCGTAGTGGAGCGGCCGCTTCCACGCCCCCATGTCCATGAGCTCGGCGCCCGCAGCGACGTGCCGGTCGTGCATCGGCGTGAGCTTGGTCGGCTCCTCGTAGCGCGCCGCCAGCGCCCCGAGCGGCACCGGCACGGCCGGCGGCCGCGCGGTCGTCGTCCCCGTCTCCCCGACCGTGCGCCCCGTGAGCGCGGCGCAGAGGTCGATCGCCGGCCGGTGGCACATCTTCCCCTGGCACGGGCCCATCGTCACGGTCGTGTAGCGCTTGAGCGTCTCGATGTGATCGAAGCCCTCCGCGACCGCCTGGCGGAGGTCCTTCTCCGTCACGTCCTCGCAGAGGCAGACCAGCTTCTTGGCGCCGCCGCCCGGCGCGCTCGCCAGCCGGACCGACGCGCCGGGCGTGCCGCCGCGGCGCGCGGTGGCGATCGCGACGGCCTCCACGAGCTCCGCCGCCCGCGCCGCGCCCCGCCCGCCGGCGCCGGCGAGGGCCAGCGCCGCCCGCGCGCCGGCCAGCCGCCCCGACGCCATGATCGCGGCGAGCCCTTCGACGCCGGCGACCTCGCCCGCCGCGAAGAGCCCGGGGGGAAGCGCGGCGGGGACGAGACGTCCGCTCGCCGCGTCGGGGACGAGCCGCCCGCCGGCCTGACCGATCAGCCCCGCCGCGGGCTCGAACCCGGTCGCCACGCAGACGAGATCGCACGGGATCTCGCGCGCGCCCTCGCCATCGGCCGTGCCGCCGACGACGGCGCCCTGCACACGACCGCGCCCCGTGGCCCGCAGCACGGTCTGTCCCGCGAGGAGCGGGACCCCCGCCGCACGCAGCGCCGCCGCGGTCTCCGAATCCGGCCTCGCCGGGCGCGCATCGAGCACGCCGGTCACCGTGAGCCCGGCCTCGAGGAGGTCGCGCGCGACGTCGAGACCGCGGTCGTCCTGAGCCACGACGAGCGCGGCTGCCCCTGGACGCACGCCGTAGAGCGCCGCCAGGCGCTGGGCGCCCGAGCCGAGCATCACGCCGGGCCGGTCGTTCGCCTCGAAGACCAGCGGGTGCTCGAACCCGCCAGTGGCCACGACGGTCTGACGCGCCCGCAGCTTGAGGAACCGCCGGCCCTGGAGGACGCCGAGGAGCCCGTCCTCGTAGAGGCCGAACGCGGTCGCCGCGCTCAGCACGCGGATGCGCGGCTCGGCCGCGACCTCGGCCGCGAGGCGGGCCGCGACCTGCCAACCCGCCTGCCCGCGGACCTCGCCCTCGTCGAGCGGCCGCAGCCCGACCAGCAGGCGCCCCCCGAGCTGGGCCTCCGCCTCCACCAGGACGACCCGCGCTCCCGCCCCCGCGGCTTCGAGCGCCGCCGCCATCCCCGCGGCACCGCCGCCGACTACCGCGACGTCGGCGAAGAGGTACTCGCGCTCGTAGTCACCCGGCGGCTCGTCCGGGCAGTCGATCTCGCCGAGCCCCGCGAGGCGCTTCAGCACGTACTCGTAGGCGGGCCACAGCCGGCGCGGGTGGATGAACGTCTTGTAGTAGAAGCCCACGGGGAGCAGGCGGTGGAGCCGGTCGAAGACGGCGAAGACGTCCCGCTCGACGGACGGCCAGGCGTGCTGCGAGCGCACGCGCATCCCCTCGCGCACGGGCTCCGTGCAGGCGCGCACGTTGGGGACGCCGTCCACGTTGACGAGGCAGTTCGGGCAGCGACCGGCGCAGCAGAGGAGCCCGCGGGGGCGATGGTACTTGAAGCTGCGGCTGAAGATGCGGACGCCGGATGCGTAGAGGGCCGCGCCGATCGTATCGCCGGCGAAGCCGGCCACCGGCCGGCCCGCGAACGTGAACGCCAGGCGCCGCGACCGGTCCGTCCGCTGCGCCGGGTGGGACGGCAGGCGGTCGGTGCCGGGATCGCGCGGCGTCACGGCTCCGCGCCCTCGGGCTGCGGCCCCTCCTGCGGCACCGCCGGCGCCGGCGGCCAGAAGGTGCGCGCCACCACGTTCGTCCGGGTGTCACGCACGGCGAGGAACCAGCGCTGACAGCCCATCCGGTGGTACCACCACTCCTGCTGCGGCCCGGCCTCGTTGTCCCGCAGGTAAAGGTAAGCGGCCCAGGTCTCGGGCGGCGACCCGGGCGCCGGCCGGCGGCTTTCGGCGCCGCCCCAGCGGAACTCGTAGACGTCGCGCGGCCCGCAGAGCGGGCACGGGAGGAGGAAGGACATCAGCGCTTCCGCCGTCGCGCCCGGCCCGGCCCGCGCGCCGGCTCCCCCGCGGCGCGCGGGGAGGCTCTCCGCGTCCGCTCCCGCCCGGGCCCGGGCGATCCCCTCCCCTCCCTCTCCCGCCCACGGAGCGGCGACGCCCTCCCTTCCCTCTCCCGCCCAGGCAGAGGTGACGCCCCCCGCTCCCTCTCCCGCCCAGGCAGAGGGCCGGGGTGAGGGTCGGCGCCCCGCCCCGGCACCCAGCGGGTGCCGACGAGGGGGAGCCCCGTGATCGCCGCGGCCTCGATCGTCAGCGCCCGGAGGTCCTCCGGCTCGAGGTCGTGCACGTCGGCCTTGCCGCAGGCGCGCGCGAGCATCTGGACCTCCAGCGTCATGGCGTGGAGGAAGTTCGCCACGCGCTCGGCGGCCTCCGCGATCGGCAACCGCGCCATCAGCTCCGGGTCCTGCGTGGTGACGCCGACCGGGCAGCGGCCGGTGTGGCAGTGGTGACAGTGATACGGCTCGGTGCCGAGCGCGCGGTAGTCCTCGACGTAGAGGGGCTTGTTGCAGTTGAGCGCGATCAGCGCGGCGGTGCCGACGTAGACGGCGTCCGCGCCGAGGGCGAGCGCCTTCGCGGCGTCGACCCCCGAGCGGATGCCGCCCGCGATGACGAGCTGGACCCGGCCGTAGAGGCCGAGGTCCTGGAGCGCGGCGCGCGCCTCGCAGACCGCCGCGAGCGTCGGGATGCCCGTGTGGTCCTGCAGGATCTCCGGGGAGGCGGCCGTCCCGCCTTCCATGCCGTCCACCACCACCACGTCCGCCCCGGCCTTCGCCGCCAGCTTCACGTCGTCGTAGACGCGGGTCGCGCCGAGCTTCACGAAGACGGGGAGCTGCCAGTCGGTGGCCTCGCGCAACTCCTCGATCTTGACGATCATGTCGTCGGGCCCGAGCCAGTCCGGGTGTCGCGCGGGGCTCCGCTGGTCCACGCCGGGCGGCAGCTCGCGCGCGGCGGCGATCTCGGGCGAGACCTTCGCCCCGAGGAGGACGCCGCCGGTCCCGGGCTTGGCCCCCTGCCCGACCGTGAGCTCGACGGCGTCCGCGGCGCGCAGGTGGTGGATGTCGAGCCCGTACCGGCTCGGCAACACCTCGTAGATCAAGATCCGCGAGTGCTCGCGCTCCGCCGGCAGCATGCCGCCGTCGCCCGTCGTGGTCGAGCTGCCCACCCGCCGCGCGCCCTGGGCCAGCGCGACCTTCGCGTTGTAGGAGAGCGCGCCCCAGCTCATGCCCGTGATCATGATCGGGATCTCGAGCTCGATGGGGCGCTTGGCGTGACGCGTCCCGAGCCGCGTGCGCGTGCTGCACCGCTCGCGATAGCCCTCCAGCGGGATGCGCGTCAGCGAGCACGGCAAGAACGTGAGGTCGTCGAACGACGGCAGGGGCCGCGGCCGGATCGTGCCGAAGCCCCGGAAGCGGTACCGCCCCAGCTCGGCCTTGACCTGGATGTCCTCGACGACCTGGGGGGTGAAGATCTGGCTCGTGCGGAGCGGGCTCAGAACGCCGCCTTCCATACGTCCAGCTCGCGCTTGTCGTAGTTCCAGAGCTTGCGCCCCGACACCACCTTGCGGAAGGCCGGCGGCGCCGGGACGGCGTGGCGGGCGAGCGTCTCGCCGATGTCCCGCAGCTCGCCCGGGCTCGCGTCGGAGACGACGGCGTCGTTGCCGAGCTCGGCGATCTCGCCGCCCACGAAGACGACCCCCTCGTACATCGAGTCCGCCAGCGCCGGGCCGGCGTCGCCGCAGACGATGATCGTCCCGCGCTGCATCATGAAGCCCGTCATGTACCCACAGCTCCCGCCGACGACGAGGCACCCGCCCTTCATCGCGATGCCCGCCCGGGCCGCGGCGTCGCCCCGCACGACGACCGTGCCGCCGCGGATCGACGCCGCCGCGCCGTTCCCCGCGTTCCCCTCGACGACGACCGTCCCGGAGAGCAATCCCTCGGCCAGGCCCCAGCCGGCCGAGCCGCGGACGGTCAGGCGCACGCCGTCGCTCATCCCGCCCGCGTAGTAGCCGACGGGGCCGTCGAGCGTGATCGCCACGTCGTCGAGCACCGCCACCGCGAGGTTGTGGCGCGCGCCGGGGTCCCGCACCAGGATCTCGCGCTCACCCTCCGCGACGAGGCGCCGGATGGCCTCGTTGATCTGCCGGACGGAGCGCCCCCGGCCCGCGATCGTCCTCACGTCACGTCGCCCGGCGCCCGCCACCGGCGCCGCGGCCCGGCGAGCCGCCGGCGCGCGGCCGCGGCAGGCCCGGCGGGGCGGCCAGCTCCCAGACGCCCACCGCGCCGGCCCCCGCCTCGCGCGCCCGGTAGCCGGCGGGCAGCACGGCCTGGAGGGCGATCTCCTCGTTGGCCATCGCCACCGCGCCGTCGGTCTCCGCGACGATGAGGGGCTTCAGACAGAAGGGGTCCTTGGCGAACCCGCAGGCGTCCGCCGTCGCCGCGAGATAGCTGAAGCTCCCGTCGAAGTCGCGGAGCGAGGCGTCGAGGGCCTCCCGCAGCGACAGGCCGCCCGCGAGCTTCTCGCCCAGGTAGACCCCGATGACCTCCGAGTCGTTCTCGGTGTAGAAGCGCACCCCGTCCTGCTCGTAGCGGCGGCGGAGCTTGTGGTAGTTCGTGATGTGGCCGTTGTGGACGATGGCGAGGTCGGGCGTGCCGTGGGCCCAGAACGGCTGCGAGTGCGAGAGGTCCACGCGGCTCTCCGTGGACAGTCGCGTGTGCCCGAGCCCGTGGGTGCCGGTGAGCCGCGACAGTCCGAACTCGCGCTCGAGGTTCGCGGGCGGGCCGACCTGCTTGACGATCTCGAGCCGCCGGCCGACGCTCACCACCTCCACGTCCGGGCCGAGCGCCTCGAGCGCCCCCGCCAGCTCCGACGCCTCCGCCTTCGCGATCACGAGCCGCAGGAGGCTTCCCTGCGTGGCCGACGCCTGCACGCGTCCGAGCCGCGCGGCGGCCCGCTCGACCTCGCGGCGCCGCGCCCCGAGCTCCCTCCCCTCGCCCGCCTTCACCCGGACCACCAGGCCGTCGGCCGCCTCACCCCAGAGGGCGACCCCCGCGGAGTCCGGCCCCCGACAGGCGAGCGCCTCGAGCATCCTCCCGAGGGTCGCGCCGATCGGCGCGGCGGCGCCCGACCGGTCCAGGAAGCCGACGATGCCACACATGGGATGAATGTCCCCCGCGGCGGGATGCCCGCCCGAGCCCGCACGGCCCGCCGACCCCGGGCCCGTCAACTGTAATTCGCGCGCGTACGCGATGGCAAGCCCCACTGGCGCCGCGGAGCTCTCTCCAGACGCCCTGACGTGGCGATGCCGCAGCCGCTGTGCACATGGCCATCGCGGTCGCTCCCGTGTCCCGGGACGTCAGTCCGTCAGCAGCTCGAGCCGAACCCGGGCGACCCCGCGCTCGACCATGCCGAGGGCCCTCGCCGCCGCGTAACTGACGTCGATGATCCGTCCATCCACGTACGGGCCGCGGTCGACGATCCGCACGACTACGCTCTGACCGGTCTCGACATTGGTCACCCGCACCCGCGTACCGAAGGGAAGCGTGCGATGGGCGGCCATGAGGCCGTGCATGTCGAAGATCTCGCCTGACGCGGTCCGCTGACCATGATGGTTCCGGCCATACCAGGAGGCGGTCCCGATCCGGCCGTCCACGCTCCACTCGGGCCGGTCGAGCGATGAGATCGCCGCGCATCCGGACAAGGCGAGCAGCGCCAGCGCTGTCGCGGTCGGGCCCCAGCGGCGACGTCGGAGGCGTACCCTGGATGCCGGGCCACCGCCCGAAGGCGCCGGGAAATGTGGCACAGGCTCCGTCCGCGTCAGAGCCTGCGCTTCGGAAGGACGGCTCGAGGGCGTCACTGGTCCGCTCACGTGCTACGCGACCCCCATGCGACAGGCCGTGAGCTTCCTGTATAGTCCCGACCGCTCCCCTCACCAACAATTGCTTGCGCCTGGCCGGCCGGCCAAGGGCGCGCCGGAGCCGCCGGTTCGCCGCGGCGGGCACTTCTGCGGCTCGTATCTCCGCACGCGATCGCCATGGACCGGCGAGGCCCGTCAGGAACGAGCCGACCTCGTCGCCCCGGCGGCGCGGGCCGGATCCCAGACGAGATTGCCCGGCGGCGCCGCGCCCCGGGGCTAGCCGAAGCGGTCGGGCCGGAGCGCCTCCACCTCGGCGCTCGGCGGCTCGCCCGCGGCGAGCCGGGCGACGAGCTCGCCCGTGACGGGGCCGAGCGAGACGCCGATCATGGCGTGGCCGGTCGCCACGATGAGGTTCTCGAATCCGGCGGGGCGCCCGAGGAACGGCAGACCGTCCGGCGTGCAGGGGCGGAGCCCCCGCCAGAGCTCCACGAGCTCGAGGCCGCCCACGCCGCGGAGATAGCCGGCGGCCCGGCGCGCGATCGCCTCGACCCGGCGGCGGTTGATGGAGAGGTCGAAGCCCGCCAGCTCGAGCGTCCCCGCGAAGCGGAGCGTCTCGCCCATCGGCGTGATGGCGAAGCGCGCCTCGACCGGGAGCAGCGGCAGTCGCGGAGCGCCGGGGGGGCGCCGGTAGGTCAGGCTGTAGCCCTTCGCGGGCTCGAGCGGCAGGCGGAGGCCGAGGGCGCGGCCGAGCCGTGCCGACCACGCCCCGGCCGCCAGGACCACCTGGTCGGCCTCCACGGCGCCGCGTGTCGTCTCCACCGCGGACAGCCGCGAGCCCGCGGTCCGGAAGCCGAGCACCTCCGTGCGGCCCCGGATCCGGACGCCCGCGGACTCCGCCACGCGGGCCAGGCCGGTGACGAAGCGATCGGGGACCAGGTGGGCGTCGTCGGGCAGGTGCACGGCGCCCACCACGTCGGGCCCGAGGCTCGGCTCGACGGCCCGTGCCGCGGCGGCATCGAGCGTCTTGCTGGGGATGCCGGCCTGGCCGAGGACCCCCGCTTCGTGGACGGCGGCCTCCAGGCCCGCCTCGGTCCGCGCGACCATGAGGACGCCGTCCTCCCGGTAGCCGAAGTCGAGCCCCGGAAGCGCCGCGAGCTCGCGGAAGAGCGCGCGGCTCCGGTAGCCGAGGTCGCGGAGCAGCGGCACGGCGCGGCGGACGTGCTCGGCCGTGCAGGCGGCGCGGAAGCGCCAGAGCCAGGCGGCGAGGTCGCGGCTCGGGCGCGGCTTGATGTAGAACGGGCTCTCCGGGTCGAGCATGAAGCGCAGGCCCTTCCACCAGACACCGGGGGCGGCCAGCGGGATGGCGTGGCTCGGCACGATGAGGCCGGCGTTCCCGTAGGAGCACCCGGCGCAGATCCCGGCCTGGTCGACGAGCGTCACCTCGAACCCGGCGCGCCGCAGGTAGTAGGCGGCGCAGACGCCGATGACCCCGCCGCCGATCACCACCACCGAGTCACGCCGCCCGGTCACCGCGCCATTCACCGCCGGGCCGAGACCCGAGATGCGACGGTCATCGGCACGGCACGGTCACTCGCCGCGCAGGGTGGGATCCAGGACATCCCGCAGCCAGTCGCCGGTCCGGCTCACCACCAGCGAGGTCAGCATGAGGACGAGGCCCGGGAAGACCGAGATCCACCACGCGCTGTCGAGGTACTCGCGCCCCTCGTGGATCATCCCGCCCCAGGACGGCGTCGGCGGCTGGATACCGAGACCGAGGAAGGAGAGCGTGGCCTCGAGCACGATGGCGCGCGCGAGCTCGAGCGTGGCGATCACCATGAGCGTCGAGCCGACGTTCGGCAGGACGTGGCGGAGGAGGATGCGCGGGACGGAGCCCCCGAGCCCACGGATCGCCGCCACGAACTCGCGGCGCCGAAGCGACAGGACCTGCGAGCGCAACACCCGCGCGTAGGTGACCCAGCCGGAGAGGCCCACGACGACGATGAGGTTGGGGAAGGACGGGCCGAGCACGGCGATGATCCCGATGGCGAGCAGGATGAACGGGAAGGCGAGCTGGGCGTCGGCGACGGTCATGATCACCTCGTCGAGCCACCCGCCGCGGAAGCCCGCCACGAGACCGAGGCTCCCGCCGACGAGGCCGCCCACCGCGACCGCCGCGAAGCCGACGGTGAGCGAGACGCGCGTCCCGTAGACGACGCGCGAGAGGACGTCGCGGCCGAGGTGATCCGTGCCGAGGAGGTGCACGCGCCCGTCGGCCGCCTGGAGGGTCGGGGCCCCGAGGCGGGCCCGCAGCGCGCCGCGCTCGGGATCGTACGGCGCCAGGTACGGCGCGGCCACCGCGACCACGACCAGGGTGCCGACGAACGCCGCCGCGACCAGGATGAGCCAGGGCACTCGCCGGCGCCTGGCGGCGGGCAGGGCCAGCGCCGTCCCGCCCGCGAGCGTGCGCGGGACCGCAACGGACGGCTCGAGCACGCGCGTCACCCGCCGGACCGGGGCAAGCCGGCGACAGGACCCGCGGCGGGCGCACCGCTCATCCGGGCGCCTCGCGAGCGCGCGGGTCGAGGAATCCGTAGAGGAGATCGAGCGCGAAATTGATGACGATGAACAGCACGGCCGCGATGAAGACCGTGGACTGGACGACCGGGTAGTCGCGGTTGTAAATGGACTGGATCGCCAGCCGCCCCATCCCCGGCCAGGAGAAGACCGTCTCCGTCACCACCGCGCCCCCCAGCAGCGTGCCGAACTGGAGCCCCGTGATGGTCAGGATCGGCAGCGCGGCGTTCCGCAGCGTGTGCTTGGCGATGACCGCCGCCTCGCCGACGCCCTTCGCCCGCGCCGTCCGGATGAAGTCGGCGCGCTGGACCTCCAGGACCGCCGAGCGCGTGATGCGGGCGATCGACGCCATGGCGAACGCGCCGAGGGTGAGGGCCGGGAGCACGAGATGGGCCAGGCCGTCCCGCCCCGAGGTGGGGAAGAGGTCGAGCCGGAGCGAGAGCACCAGGATGAAGAGGATCCCCAGGAAGAACGTCGGCGCCGACTGGCCGACCAGGGCGAGCCCCATCGCCGCGTGGTCGAGGAGCGAGTTCCGGCGGATCGCGGAGAAGACCCCCACCGGGAACGCCACGACCACCGCAATGAGGAAGGCGGCGAGCCCCAGCTCGAACGTGGCCGGGAGGTAGGCGAGCGCGACCTCCATCGCCGGCTGGCGGAAGTGGATGGAGCGGCCGAAGTCGCCGCGCAGGACGTTCCCCAGGAACACCGCGTACTGGACCGGCAGCGCGCGGTCCAGGCCGAGGTCGTGGCGCACCCGGTTCATCTCGGCGATCGGCGCGTCGGGCGGGAGCAGGAGCGGCACCGGATCGCCCGACAGGCGCATCACGACGAAGACGACCGTCGAGACGAGCCAGAGCGCGATCAGCGTGCGGAAGAGCCGGTAGGCGAGGAACCCGCCGAGGCCGCGCATTTATTTCAGCAGGGGGCGCTGCCCCCCTCTGATCTCTCTCCCCGGGATCGTCGCGCCGGCAAAGCCGGCGCTCGGAGCGCTTCGGCCGCGCGCGAGAGCGGGCCATGCCCTGTGGACCCTCTCGGCATGGTGTCGGATGTCGCCTACCGCGGGAGAAATCGCCAGAGGACGAGCACGGCAAGGAGGAGCAGCGGTATCAGAACGGGGAGGACCATGAACGGGCCCTCTCGCTCGAACATGCCCTTCCGAGCCCTTGGGCCGCGATTCATCTGCGGAGGCGGTGCCCGCCCCGGGCCTCCGCCCGGGGCAGGCCGGACCCTCGCCGACGCTAGGCGCGCCGCATGCGGAAGTTGAAGCGTCGGATCTCGAACTGCTGGTTCGGGTTCGGCGTGAACTCGACGTGCTTCTGGAGCCCGTAGTCCTCGTAGGGCTGGATCACGACGATCCAGGGGTTGTGCTCGAGGAAGATGCGCGTCATCTTCCGGTACGCGTCCCCCCGGAACTTCTCGTCCAGGCTGAAGCGCGCCGCGTTCCCGAGCTCGTCGAACTCGGGATGCCGCCAGTAGTCCTGCGGGCCGCCCGGCCCGAGGAGCCGCCACATCATCCCGTCGGGGTCGGCGAGGGTCGAGGTCGGGTCCGACCACCACAGGCCCTTGAACGTCTTCTCCCGGTTCTTCTGGGCGCGCACCGAGTACTCGACGACCTCGACGACCGCGTTCAGCCCGACGTCCTTCCACATCGCCGCGATCGCCTCCGACATCGCCTTGTCGTTGGCGGTGTAGCCGACGGTCGTCTCGATGTAGACGGGCTCGTTCCTGTAACCGGCCTTCTTCAGCCGCTCCCGGGCCTCGTTCGGATCGTAGGGCAAGGGCGGCAGCGCCGCGTCGTAGTGGTTGTCGCCCTTGGCGATGGGGCCGTTCGGGACGACGCCCCGGCCGCGCCAGAGCTCCTTCACGATCGCCGCGCGGTCCACCGCCAGGGACATGGCCTGCTTGACGAGCGGGTTGTCGAGCGGCTTGACCTTCGAGTTGACGGCCAGGACGTAGAGGCCGGCGTAGAGCGCGCCCACGCCGCGGGTCGTGGGGTTCTGGTTCACGCGGTCCCACTGGTCCGTGGGGAGCTGCGTGATCGCGTCCACCTCGCCCTTGAGAAGCGCGGCGACGCGCGGCGCCGTCTCGGGGATCGGGCGGAAGATCACGCGGTCCGCGTCGATCTTCCCGCCCCAGTAGTCCGGGTTCGCCTCGAGGACGGTCTTGTCGTCCTTCGTCCACGAGACGAAGCGCACCGGGCCGGTCCCCACCGGCTTCAGGTTGAAGGCGTCGGGGCCGACCTGCTCCAGGTACTTCTTCGGCACGATCTGGCCCCCGTAGAAGGCGAGCCGCGCCGGCAGGAGCGGGTCGGGCTTCTTCGTGTGGATGACGAGCGTGGAGGGGTCCGGGGTCTCGATCCGGTCGATGGTGGTGAAGACGGTCGAGACCATGGTCTTCGCCGCGGGGTCGTAGGTGCGCTCCAGGCTCCACTTCGCGTCGGCGGCCGTGAAGGGCTCGCCGTTGTGCCACTTGACGCCCTGGCGGAGCTTGAACTGGTAGGTCGTCGGGCCGGCGGCTTTCCACTCGCTGGCCAGACCGGGGTGGAGCTTGCCGTCCGGGCGGCGGCTGGTCAGGTTGTCGAAGAGGTTGAACGAGAGGCGGATGTCGTTCGACGACGTCGAGAAGTGCGGGTCGAACTTCGAGATGTCCCCGCCCTGCGCGATGACCAGCTCCCGCCTCTGGGTCGTCTGGGCGGCGGCCCGCCGCGCCGTCGCGGCCTCGCCGAGGCCTCCCGCCGCCGCGGCCCCCAGGCCGAGCAGCCCGGCCCGTCGCAGGAACTCCCGCCGCGGCAGTGCGCGCGTGCCCTCGGCGTCGGCCGTCTCCGGGATCCGTCCGTCTCGCTCCATGACTGACCTCCTCGGTGAGCGTCGAAGGCCGCCTCACGCACTCCCCTCACGGGCGTTCGGCGTCGCGCCGGGGCGTTGAGGTATGCCAAAGGTAGCGACGGGCCCGCACCTTGTCAAGGCGCGGGGGATCGCACCGGACGCGGGCACCGTCGCCCCGGCCACGGCCGAGGGGCCGATTAGTGACAAGGCACCGGCCTTCTGCTACAAAGGAAGCCGGACGTCATGCCCGTCACCGCGACCGAGTACCGGCACGCGCTCCGCCAGTTCCCGGCCGGCGTGACCGTGGTCACCACGCGGGACCGGGAGGGCCGCCCGTGCGGCCTCACCGCCAGCGCGTTCACCGCGGTGTCGCTCGCGCCGCCGCTCGTCCTCGTCTGCATCGATCATCAGGCGACCGCGTACCCCGCCCTCCAGGCGCACGGCTGGTTCGCGGTGAACGTGCTGGGCAAGAGCCAGGAGCATCTGGCGCGACGCTTCGCCCTGTCCGGCGGGGACAAGTTCATCGGCGTCGCCTTCCGCCAGGGCCAGTCGGGGCTGCCCATCCTCGAGGACGTCGTGGCGGCGCTGGAGTGCCGCGTGGTGCAGCGCTACGCGGGCGGCGACCACACGATCTTCGTGGGAGAGGTGGAGAGCGTCTCCGTCACCGGCGGCCCGCCTCTCGTCTACCTCCGCGGCAGCTATCACCACCTGGAGGGCGACGGGCCGGGCTGAGCGCCGGCCCGCGGACGGGAGCCGCGTGATCTTCCAGGCGTTCCCCGCCGCATCGGGCTGCATCGCCTACCTCATCGGGTGCGAGCGGGCAGGTGTCGCCGCCGTCGTGGACCCGTCGCGGCCGGATCTCGACGAGTACGAGGCCTTCGCCCGCGCCCACGGGCTCGCCCTCAGCCACGTCCTGGACACCCACATCCACGCCGACCACGTCTCGGGGAACCGGGAGCTGGCCGAGCGGACGGGCGGCGAGCTGTGTCTCCACGAGGCCGCCGACGTCCGCTTTCCGCACCGGAGGGTCGCCGACGGCGACCGGCTGCGCCTCGGCAGCGTGGAGATCCGGGTTCTCCACACCCCCGGGCACACGCCCGAGAGCATGTGCCTGGTCGTGACCGACACCACCCGCGCGGCGGAGCCGTGGTTCGCGCTCACCGGCGACACGCTCTTCGTCGGCGACGTGGGGCGGCCCGACTTCGGCGGCGAGGCCGCCGCGCTGGCGCTCTACCGGAGCCTCTTTCAACGGCTCCTGCCGCTGGGCGACGCGGTGGAGGTCTACCCGGCGCACGGCGCCGGGTCGGTCTGCGGGCGGACGATGTCGGCGAAGCTCGGGTCCACGATCGGCTTCGAGCGCCGCTTCAACCCGGCTCTCCGCCACCGGGACGCGGACGGGTTCGTCCGGGCCCTCATGCAGGGGCTACCGCCGCGGCCGCCGAACATGGATGGCGTGATCGCCAAGAACAAGGGGGTCGTCATGCTCAAGCGCGCCACGCCGGAGCGCCTTTCGCCCGGCGACGTCGGGGCCCGGCTCGCGGCCGGCGCCACGCTGGTGGACGTCCGGGACCCGCGCGCGTTCGGTGCGGGCCACGTGGCAGGAAGCCTCAACGTCTGGATCGACAGCCCGCAGTTCGCCGAGCGCGTGGGCTGGTTCACGCCGCCGGACCGTCCGCTCGTGCTCCTCGCCGAGACGGAGATGGACGTGGCGCGGGCGATCGCCGCGCTGGCACGGATCGGTCTCGACGACGTCGCCGGGTACGTGGTCGGAAGCCCCTCGGTGCGCGCCTCGGGCCTGCCCGTGACCGAGCTGCCCAACGTGAGCGCGTCCGACCTCCATCACCGGCTCGCCGCCGAGCGTGACCTCGTCGTCCTCGACGTCCGCGAGCCCTTGGAGTGGGAGGAGGGACACGTCCCCGGCGCCGTCCACATCCCCATGCGCGAGGTGACGGCCCGCGCGGCCGAGCTCCCCCGCGATCGCCCGATCGCGGTCATCTGTCGCGGCGGCCCCCGCTCGAGCACCGTCGGGAGCCTCCTGCTCGCCCGGGGGTTCTCCCGGCTCACCAACGTCTGGGGCGGGATGATCGGCTGGCTCGAGGCGGGCCTCCCGGTCGCCGAGGACTAGGGTCTCTTCGGGGGGTCTCGGAAGCCCCCCCGATGCCCCCCCGCCGTTCCGGCGGCGAAGCCGCCGCTCGGAAGCATCCCCAACGGCACGACGACGTGTCTCATCGGTTCAGTGACTCGGACAGCGGAGAGGCCCCCGGGCGGGACGGCCAAGGGCTCCCCGCCGCGGGGGCCGACGCGAACGCCCCGCTCCGCCTGCTCCAGATCTATCCCAAGGGCGACTTCCACACCGGCGCGGCCATCCAGCTCCGTGACCTCGCCGGGGCGCTCGCCGCGCGCGGCCATCGGGTGCTCGTCCTCACCCCGCCGAACGCGCGCTGGCGGGCCGAGGCGGAGGCGGCGGGGTTCGCCCATCACGGCTTCTTCCGCTCGCCCGCGGATCCCCTCGGCGCCATCATGCTGGCCCGCCTGCTCCGCACCGCGCGGGTGCAGGTCGTCCACGCCCACAAGGGCGCCGGCCGCACCCTCGCGCTCTTCGCGCGGGTCTTCGGCCCGCGGCCCCCGCTCGTGGTGAACCGGGGCGTCAGCTTCCGGCTCTCGTTCGGCGGCCGCGTCCTCGACACGAGCCCGCTCGTGGCCGCCGTCGTCGCCGTCTGCGAGGCGATCCGGAGCGACCTCGTCCGGCAGGGCATGCCGGCCGACCGGATCGAGGTCGTCTACTCGGGAACGGACACCGCGCGCTTCGACCCGGCCCGCGTGACCGGCGCCGGCGTCCGCGCCGAGCTCGGGCTCGAGGCCGGGGCGCCGCTGGTGACCCAGATCGGGGTCCGCGAGACGAAGGGCAACGACGACGTCCTCCGCGCCTTCGCCGCCGTGCGCGCGGCGCGGCCGAGTGCACGACTGCTGCTGGTCGGCGCCCGACCGGAGAAGCGCCCGCCGCTCGAGGCGCTCGCCGCCTCCCTCGGCCTCGGTGCCGCCGTGACGATCTGGGGCTACCGCGACGACGTCCCGGAGATCCTCGCCGCCAGCGACGTCTGCGTGGACGCCTCGACGGTCGGTCTCGGCATCACGGGCGCGCTCCGCGAGTCGCTGGCGATGGAGACGCCCGTCGTCGCCACCAACGCGATGGGCAATCCCGAGCTGGTCGTCCACGAGCGGACCGGGCTCCTGGTGCCCCCCCGCGAGCCGGCGGCGCTCGCCGCGGCCGTCCTCATGCTCCTCGACGACCCGGCCCGGGCCCGGGCGCTCGCCCGCGCGGGACGCGGGTGGGTGCGCGAGCGCTTCTCGACGCAGGCGAAGGTGGAGCGGCTCGAGGCGCTCTACCGACGGCTCGCCGCGGCGGGGGGCTAGAGGGGTTCTGCCTCCTCCCCCGGGCGTTGCGCCGGCGAAGCCGGCGCTCGGACCGCGTCGTCCACTCGCGAACCGTCGCCGCGGACGGCCGCCACGACAGGCCGCGCCGGGCCGGGGCGCGCCAGAATTCCGCGGGTCCTCGCGTTCCCCGGACTGCTACAATACCCCACCGTGATCCCGGCTCGGATGCGCCGGCTCCTTCCCTACGTCCGGCCCTACTGGTCGTGGCTCGTCGCCGGCAGCGCGCTCGCGCTCGTCGTCTCCGCCATGGACGGGGCGACGGCCTGGCTGGTCAAGCCGACGATGGACGACATCTTCATCCGGCGCGACCTCACGATGCTCAAGCTCCTTCCCCTGGTCATCCTCGCCCTGTACGTGGCCAAAGGGGCGGCGCGATACGGGCAGTCGTACCTGATGGCCGCCGTGGGCGAGCGGGTCATCGCCGCCATCCGGCGTGATCTCTACGTCCACCTCCAGGCGATGCCGCTCGCGTTCTTCCACAGCCGGCACTCCGCGGACCTGATGTCGCGCGTCGTGGTGGACGCCGGTCGGCTGGCGCGGCTCGCCTCGGAGGTCCTCGTCATGGCCTTCCGGCAGGTCGCGACCGTCCTCGCCTTGCTCATCGTCATGTTCACGCAGGAAGCGCGCCTCACGCTCCTGGCCCTGATCGCCTTCCCCTGCGTGGGCCTGAGCATCCGCGCCATGGGACGGCAGCTCTACAAGATCAACCGGCGGACCCAGGAGCAGATCGGCGCGCTGACGACGCTCCTCCAGGAGGCCTTCACCGGGACGAAGATCGTCAAGGCCTTCGGCCGGGAAGCCCACGAGCGCGGGCGCTTCGACCAGATCAACCGCCGGTTGCTCGAGCTCTCGCTCCGGGACCATCGGGTGGACGAGTTCGCCGAGCCGGTGATGGAGGTCCTCGCGGCGGTCGGCCTCATGGCGATCCTCTGGTACGGAGGGTACCGGGTCGTGTACGGGCAGATGACGCCGGGCGCCCTGTTCTCGTTCGTGGCCGCGACGCTCATGCTCTACGGCCCCGTCCGGAAGCTCTCCCGCATGGTCAACCTCTACCAGCAGACGACGCCCTCGGCCGACCGCATCTTCGAGCTGCTGGCCCTCCAGCCGGCCGTGGCCGACGCGCCGAACGCGCGCACGCTCTCCGCCTTCCGTGACCGCATCGAATTCGACCACGTGTGGTTCCAGTACGCCGGCGGCGAGATGGTGCTCAAGGACATCTGCCTCACCGTGCCGCGCGGCGAGGTCGTGGCCTTCGTCGGGATGAGCGGGGCCGGCAAATCCACGCTGACCGACCTCATCCCGCGTTTCCACGACGTCAGCCAGGGGCGCATCCTGGTGGACGGCGGGGACGTGCGCGAGTACACGCAAGCCTCGCTCCGGGCCCAGATCGCCATCGTCACGCAGGAGACCTTCCTCTTCAACGACACGATCGAGGCCAACATCGCGTATGGCAAAGCCGAGGCCACCCGCGACGAGATCGAGCGGGCCGCGCAGGCGGCGTACGCCCACGAGTTCATCATCGGGCTGCCGGAGGGCTACCGCACGCTCGTCGGCGAGCGCGGCGTGAAGCTCTCGGGTGGCCAGCGCCAGCGGATCGCGCTGGCGCGCGCGTTCCTCAAGAACCCGGCGATCCTCATCCTGGACGAGGCGACCTCCGACCTGGATGCCGAGTCGGAGTTCATGGTCCAGCAGGCTCTCGCGGACCTGACCAAAGGCCGGACGGTCTTCCTGATCGCCCACCGGCTCTCCACCGTCCGCCTGGCGCACCGGATCGCGGTCTTCCACGAGGGCCGGATCGTCGAGGAAGGCCGGCACGACGAGCTCCTGGCCCGGGACGGCCTCTACCGCCGGCTCCACGCGCTCCAGTTCGCCGCGACCGGCCCGCGACTGTGAGCGCGCTCGTCCACCCCGTCCCTCTCTCGGTCACGCGCGTCCATCTCCCCGCGCTCCGCGACGTGGTGCTGGCGGCGTTCTTCGTCGCCCTGGCCTTCTCCATCACCGCCTCGCAGACCCTGCTGGCCCTCCTGTTCGTGCTCGCGCTGCCCTGGCCGCGGATCCCGCCCGGTCTCGCCCCGCTCGGCTGGCTGGGGCACCTCGGGCGCGAGATGTGGAGGGAAGCCGAGCCGCTCCGGCGCCATCCGTTCACGCCCCCGCTCGTCGCGCTGGCCGGCCTGACGCTCCTGTCGGCGGCGGTGTCCGGCGACCCCGGGTGGAGCCTGTGGATCGCGCGCGACACGCTGCGCATCGCGACCTTCTACCTGGTGCTACGGCTCACGCGCGACGCCGCGCACGGGCTCCGGCTCTGGCAGGGGTTCCTCCTCACGCTGACCGCGATGGCCTGCTACGGGCTGGTCCAGGCCTATCTGTGCGGACAGCGACCGGCCCCGCTGTCCGCGGCCTGGCTCTCGGCGGTGTGCACGCACGCCGAGCGGGTGCGGGGTCCGTTCAGCATCTACATGACCTTCGGCGGCGTGCTGCTGGTCGGCGCGCTTTTCATCGTGGCGTACCTCGCCAACGTGTCCTGGCGCCACGTCTGGTGGATGGCGCCCGCCGGCGCCGTCACCGTCGGCGCGCTGGCCTTCACCTACTCCCGGAACGCCTGGCTGGGCCTCGCCGCCGGGACGGTCGGCCTGGTTCTCACGGGGCGCCGGGCCGCCCGCCTCGCCCTCGTCCTCGTGGCCGTCGTCAGCCTGGTCGCCGCCGTCTCGGACGGCGCGGTCATGGATCGGGTCCGCTCGATCGGCAACCTGCGCGATGCCACGATCCGCGACCGGCTGGCGATGTGGCGGAGCGGGCTCGCCATGATCGCCGATCATCCGCTCCTCGGCGTCGGGCCGGGAGAGGTGCGCTCCTGGTATCCGCACTACCGCCGGCCCGAGGCGGTGCGGCTCTCGACCGGCCACCTCCACAACTCCCCCATCCACATCGCGGCGGAACGGGGCTTACCGGCTCTAGCGGCCTGGACCTGGCTCTGGGTGGTCTTCTTCCGGGCGGGGATCCGGATCCTCCGCCGGGTCCCGCGGGATCAGCTACGGGAGCGCGCGCTCGTCTGCGCGAGTCTGGGCGGCGTGGGCGGGTTCCTGGTGGCGGGGCTCTTCGAGCACAACTTCGGCGACGGCGAGGTCGTGATGCTGGTCTACGCGCTGATGGCCTTGCCGTTCATCGTCGATCGGGACCTGAGCACGCGCCCGACACCCGCGGCCGCCGGCTGACGCCGACGCCGGGCCGACAACCGTCGCGTCCGGCGTCGTCGGTCCTCGGCGCGGCGGCGCCGCGCCGGGGGCGGCGATCAGGCCGCGAGGTCCGTGCGCCCCACGGCGTCCGCGGCGGACTCGCCGAGGCCAGGGGCGGGTGGGGGAACCGGCACGACGCCGGGCCGCGGACCTTCCGGCGGGCGCAGCGGGATGATTCGGGCGGACCGCCTCCGGAAGCCGGCCGCCGGCTCTCGCAGCCCATCCACGTCGTGCCAGACCGCGATGCCGACCAGGGTCGTGATCCCGCTCACGAGCAGCGCCGCGGGGGCCGCGTCGAGCTGCTCGGGCCAGCCGATGACGGCCCACCACTGGAAGAGCGTCCAGGCCCCGGTCCACGCCGCGACGTGGCCCAGCCGGCGCGCCCACCGCCGCCCGCGGCGTCGCCACGTGCGTCGTGCAAGAATTGCCGGCGCCGACGCTCGGCGCGTCGCGACGGGAACCAGCGGGCGGAGGACCGACGGGAGCACCATGGCTGCTGCCCCAGCCTGGTGCAAATGCGCGGCCGACCCGCGCAAACGCGATCGACATCGCCGAGCCACCCACCCCGGCGGGTGGCGCCGGACGGGAGCAAGCCGGCGACAGGACCCGCCGGGGGGAGCGCGTCAGGGATGGCGGAAGCGGTTGACGATGGGGAGCCGCCAGTCGCGCCCGAAGGCGCGCGGCGTGATCTTGATCCCGGGCGGAGCCTGCCGGCGCTTGTATTCGTTCCGGTCCACCATCGAGACGACCTTGCGCACCGTCTCCTCGTCGTACCCCAGCGCGACGATGTCGGCGAGCGAGCGGTCCTCTTCGACGTAGGCCTCGAGGATCGGATCGAGGACCTCGTAGGGAGGCAGCGTGTCCTGGTCGGTCTGGTTGGGCCGCAGCTCGGCCGACGGCGCGCGGCGGAGGACGGCGTCCGGGATGACCGGGCGGCCGTCGCGCGCATTGCGATGGCGCGCGAGGGCGTACACCATCGTCTTCGGCACGTCCTTGATCACCGCGAAGCCGCCCGCCATGTCGCCGTAGGTCGTGCAGTAGCCCACGCCCATCTCGCTCTTGTTGCCGGTGGTGAGCACGAGCCAGCCGAACTTGTTCGAGAGCGCCATCAGGAGCGTGCCGCGGACGCGCGCCTGGATGTTCTCCTCGGCGACGTCCTCCTTCAGGCCCTTGAAGGGCGGCGCGAGGATCCGTCGGAACGCGCGGTAGGCGGGCGTGATGGGGAGCACCAGGAACTCCATGCCGAGGTTCCGGGCCACGCGGCGGGCGTCCGCCCGGGTCGCCGCCGAGGAGAACGGGGACGGCATGGAGACGCCGACCACGCTCTCGCGGCCGAGCGCGTCCACCGCGATGGCGGCCGTGAGCGCCGAGTCGATCCCGCCGGAGAGCCCCACCACCACCCGGCGGAAGCCGTTCTTCCGCACGTAGTCGCGCGTGCCGAGCACGAGCGCCGCATAGACCTCGGCGTGCGGGTCGAGGAACGCGTCGGCGCGCGCGGGGAGCGGAGGACGCGCCGCCTCCGGGAGCGCCGGGAGCGTGGTGCGCCGGACCGCCGCCGTGACGGCCAGCTTGTCCTTCCGGCGGCGCGAGTCGTGGAGGCGCGCGCGGAACACGGCCTCCAGGTCGAGGTCCACGACCACGAAGTCTTCCTCGAACGCGCGCCCGAGCGCCAGGCGCTCGCCCAGCTCGTTGAAGATCAGCGACTGGCCGTCGAACACGAGCTCGTCCTGACCCCCCACGAGGTTCACGTAGGCCAGGCAGGCCACGTTGTCCGCGGCGCGCGTGGCGAGCATCTTCTCGCGGAAGCGCACCTTGCCGGCGTGGTAGGGAGAGGACGTGATCGTGACGACCACCTCGGCCCCACCGAGAGCCTGCGCCGTGGCCGGGCCCGTGGGGTACCAGATGTCCTCGCAGATGTTGACGGCGATGACCGCCGGCCCGGCCGCGCCGCCGCGCTCGAAGACGGGCGTGTCGGTGCCGGCCTGGAAATAGCGGTTCTCGTCGAAGACCCCGTAGTTCGGCAGGTACTGCTTGTGGTAGACGCCGGCCAGCGCCCGGTCGTGGATCACGGCGGCGGCGTTCATGATGTCGTCGCGCCGGTCCACGAACCCCACCACGACGGTGAGCCCGGCCGCCGCGCGCACGACGTCGTCGAGCGCGCGCAGGTTCGCCTCGATGAACGCGGGCTTGAAGAGGAGGTCCTCGGGGGGATAGCCCGGCAGCACGAGCTCGGGGAAGGCGACCAGGTCCACGCCGAGGGCCCGGGCGCGCTCGATGCCGTCCAGGACCCGGCGCGTGTTGCCCTCGAGGTCCCCGACGGTCGCGTTGACCTGCCCGAGCGCGATCCGGATCCGCCGCATGTCGGCCTCTCAGCGGCGAGTATACCACCCCACCCGGGGACGACCGCTTTGCTCGGCCCCACGCGCATTTGGCCTTGACGGCCCGGGACGGCGAGGCAATCATGGGACGCATCGTGGACGTCCCGACCGAGCGCCGCACCTACTACCCGCTGCCGCCGCCCGACCCCGGGACGGCCCGGCCCTGTCCGGAATGCGGCCGGCGGACGCTCGTCCCGTGGTACCTGCGCCGCGACCGGGAGCGCCACGTGTGGCGGCGCTGGATCTGTCTCGCCTGCCAGGCCCACGAGGACGTCCGCGAGGACGAATCGGCGTAGCCGGACGACCGCGCGCATCCTGCCATGACGAAGGCCATCGACGTCCACTGTCACCTCTCGACGCGGCCCCAGTACGAGGCCTGGGGGCCGTACCTCGGCCCGATGGAGCGCTACTACAAGTTCAAGCCCGACGTGCGGACCGAGGACGGCATGGCGGACGACCTCCGCAGGGCCGGCGTGAAGGCGTGCATCATCGCCTGGGACGCCGCCGCCGGCTCCGGGGGACCGCCGCTGACCAACGACTACGTCGCCGATCTCCTCCGGCGCTTTCCCGACGTGTTCCTCGGCGGCTGGGCGATGATCGATCCCTGGAAGGGCCGCGAGGCGCTGCGCGAGGCCGAGCGGGCCCTGACGAAGCTCGGCCTCATGGGGATCAAGTTCCAGGCGACCGCGCAGGCCTTCTTCCCGGACGACCACCGCTTCTATCCGCTCTACGACCTCTGCCGCTCGCTCGGGAAGGCCGTCCAGTTCCACTCCGGCACGACCGGCTTCGGCGCCGGGACGCCGGGCGGCATGGGCCTCAAGCTCAAGTACTGCCGCCCCATCCCGCACCTCGACGACGTCGCCGCCGACTTCCCCGACCTGACGATCATCGCCTGCCACCCGTCCTGGCCCTGGCAGGACGAGATGATCGCCGTCGCGCTCCACAAGGCGAACGTCTCCATGGAGATGTCGGGCTGGTCGCCGAAGTACTTCTCCGACGCGCTCAAGCGCGAGATCCGGGGCCGCCTGCAGGACCGGGTCATGTTCGGCTCGGACTACCCGGTGCTCGGCTACGAGCGCCTCTTCCGCGACTGGGAGGCGGAGGGGTACCCGCAGGAGGTGCTGGAGAAGGTCTACCTGAGGAACGCCGAGCGGATCCTCGGCCTGCGGGGCACCCCCTAGGGAGGTGCCCGCGGGTTGACGGCGCCCCGGCGGGCCGGCGACAGTAGCGCGGGCTCGTGCCGAGTTCCCGAGGGAGGGCTCCGATGTTCACGCTCGCCGCCGTCGGCTGCGGCATCCTGCTCGGCTTCACGACCGCGCAGCTCGCCGCGCCCCTGTACTGGCGTCTCCTCGCTGCCTGGCCGTTCGGGCCGGGACGCCTCACGCGGTGGCTTCTCGCTCTCCAGCGCCGGCTTCTCGTCGCGACGGGCCACCACCCCTATCTCGTCGCCTGCGTGGAGGCGCTCGAGCGGGCACCCGACCGTGAAGCCATGTCGGCCGCGCGAGCCCGCGCCCGCCTCTGGTACGCCCTCCGCCGCCGCCGCTAGCGCGAAGCTCTCGTCCCGGCGAGAGACTCCGCCTCGAGCACGACTGGCCTCCGCGCGGCGGCTTGGCCGCCGCCACGGCGGGGGGGCATCGGGGGGGTCTTCCGAGACCCCCCGAAAGATCTAGGCCACGGCGCGGGCAATGGCGAAGGCCACGGCGGCGGCGATCCCGCCGATGAGCAGCGTCTGCGCCGCGCTCCGCACGGGACGCGTGCCCGTGAAGCGGCCCTTCACCCAGCCGAAGACGGAGAGCGCGACGGCCGTGATGACGGCCGACAGCGCGAGCGCCGCCGGCGGGTGCCCCAGGGCCGCGTAGGGCGCCAGCGGGATCAGACCGCCCGCGACGTAGGCGCCGCCGATCGTGACGGCGCTCCGCAGCGCCCGCTGCGGGTCCGGCCGCTCCAGCCCCAGCTCGAACCGCATCATGAAGTCGATCCAGGCGTCCGGCCGGCTGCGGAAGGCCTCGACGATCGGCGCGCTCTGCTCCGCGGTCAGCCCGTACGCGCCGAACACCTCGATCACCTCGGTCGCCTCGACGTCCGGCTTCTCCCGCACCTCGTGCGCCTCCCGCGCCCGCTCGCTCGCGTAGTGCTCCGCGTCGCTCTTCGCCGCGAGGTAGCCGCCGAGGCCCATGGCGATCGAGCCCGCCGCGACCTCGGCGAGCCCGGCCGTCACGATCACGCCGGTCGTCGCGACGGCTCCGCTCAGTCCCGCCGCCAGCGCGAAGGGGACCGTGAGCCCGTCCGACATCCCGATCACGATGTCGCGGATCACGGCGCTGGCGGTGAAGTGGCGCTCGATGTGCGGCGTCTGCGGCATGGTCGGCCTCCGGGCGCGGGGGGTGGGTCGGCCCCCCAATCTTAGCAACCCGGCGGGCCCGTCAGGGGACCAGGCGGAGGAGCCGACGGCGCCCTTGTCGATGGCGCGGACGATCGAGTGGTCGACGAGGACGTACGCGCCGGGCACCTCGACCTTGAACTCGACGATCGCCGAGCCGCCGGCGGGGACGAGCGGGGTCTGGCCGTTGCGGTTCGGCTCCCGGCCCACCGCGCCTTCCGGGTAGACCGCGCCGAAGATCTCGCCGATCGCGTGGAAAGAGGACACGAGGCTCGGCCCGCCGTTGCCGACGTAGAGCCGGACGTCTCGGCCGACCTTCGCCGTGAGCGCGCGGTCGCCCGTCAGGGCTCCGACCGCCCCGCTGAAGACCACCTAGTCGGGCTGCTCGGCGCGGGCCTTCGCCAGATCGAAGAGTTGGTGCCCCTCTGGCCGCGCATGGCGAGTCCGTCCAGTCACGGCGTCGCATGCGGGCAAGTCCCTGGCGCAAACGTCCGGCCACGTGGGGGCGGCCGGCTCTCATGAGCGCGGGGCGGTCCCCGGCGCCAGCGTCCCACCCTCCGGCCGCGCGCGGCCGGCGCGGCGGCGCGCCTCGGCTGATGCCTTCCAGATCAGGACGGGCACCGTGGCCGCCCGCAAGACCTCCTCGGCCACGCTCCCGATGACGAATCGGCCGAGGCCGCTCCGCCCGTGGGTGCTCATGGCGATCAAGTCCACCCCGGCCTCGCGGGCATGGCCCAGGATGACGTCGACCGCCAGCCCTTCGCGGACCGTCCACTGGACCCGGAGCCCCCGGGCCTCGAGCGACGCCGCGACCTCGGCCAGCCCCGCCTCGGCATCCGCCGTCGCCATGCGCAGGAGCTGGGCGGCGGATTCGACCGACGTCTCGGTGGCGGCGTACGCCGGGAAGGGCTCGATCACCCGGAGCAGGGCGATGGTCAGGTCGAATGGCCCGGCCAGCCGCGCCACGATCGGCAGGATTCCCCGGGACAGGTCCGACCCGTCGAGCGGCACCAGGATTCGCCCCATGGTGCCGCGCGTGGGCGCGAGCGGGCCGCGAACGAGGAGGACCGGCACGGGCGCCTTTCGCACCAGGCTCTCGGCGACGCTCCCGAAGAGGACCCGGCGCAGGCCGCCGCGGCCATGGGTGCTCATCGCGATCAGATCGACTTCGTTGAAGCGGGCGGCGTCGGCGATCGCTCGGTCCGGCTCGTCGTACCAGACCTTCCATGTCACGCCGGGCAGCCCGCGCCGGCCGAGGTCGCGGGCCATCGCGTCGAGGTACGCCTCCGCCTCTTCGCGAACCCGGACCTCGGCCTCGACCGAGCCCTGGGAGCGGAGCGCCCGCACCAGGAGCAGGGCCGCCCCGTGATCGCGGGCGAGCGCCTCGGCCAGGGGCAGAATCGCCTCGGACAGCCGGGATCCGTCGAGCGGCACGAGAATCCGGTTCACGTCTCACCTCCCTGCAGGACGTCCCTCTGCCGCACCCGGTGGAGGGGGCGACGGCCGGTCGGCGCCGACACAGGGCGTCCCGCACGTGGGAACGCTGAGGGGCCCCCCGAACGCCGTGCACGTGAAGACGCCGAGCGGCGTCCGGCCGTCGGTCAGGTACTCCACCGTGACGCAGCGTCGACGCCATGGGCAGTAGCGCTCCGTCCGCAGGACCCACGGCAGCGTGGCCATGACCCCTTCCTTCCCGGGCCGACGGCGCGCTCAGCCGCGCAGCACGTCCGCCACCGTGCGCTCCCCGAGGCCCTCCCGGCCTTCGCCACCGACGCACATCCGTCCGCAGGTGGGACTCGACTGGTCGGCGAAGGCCGTGCACGAGAGGACCCCGATCGGCTCGCCGCGGTCGCCGGTCAGGAACTCCGCGGTGACGTCCCGGCGGGCCCACGGGCAGTAATAGCTCAGAGTGAGCGTCCGCACCGTGCGGGCCAGGAGCACCGCCGCGATGACGAGCAAGAGGAGCGCCGCGAGCCCCACGAGGAGCGTGGCCAACCAGGAGAGTGCGACGCCGCTCATCTCGGCTCCTCCCCGCCGAGCCCCGGGCGCCCGGCCCCGATGCCATCCGATCGTTGAGAGCCGCCAGGCAGGTTGCACCGACCGTGCCACCGAAGCTCAATTCACGAGGCGCCGCATCCAGCAAACTGCGGGGAATTCCGGGAGGATGTGCCGGGGCACTCGCGCCCCAGGCGGGGCAGGGCCGCCCCATCGGCCGTCCGCGTGCGCCGCCGCGTGCATCCAGGAAAAGGGGCCTCCGGAGCGGACGCCGCGGGGTGGCACCTCCGGCGGACGCGTCCCCACCATAGCCGACGACCTCTCGGAAACCACACGCCGCCCCGAAATCCCCGGCGCCGCCGCGACGTCCGAGCGACGGATCGGCAAACTCGTCGTAACGACAGGGTCTCCTGGAGGCGCTTGATGGGGCCGGGCCCGCTGCCCAGAAGGAGGCTCCGCGGGCGGGTCCACGCTCGCGGGCCGCGAGGAGGTCATCGATGCTGCACGTGGCTGCGTCCGGCAAGCCGCCTCGAGCCGGCCGGCCGGCCCGCCCGAGCGTCCGGACTCGGCGCCCGCTCAGTGCCCGCTCATCCGCGCCCCGATGGCCGGCGTGAGCGACCGGAAGATCTCCGGTCGCTCCGGCCCCGTGACGATCAGGCTGCCGAGCGCCCCCTTGTCCATGGCCCGCGAGATGCTGTGGTCCACCAGCAGGAATCGCCCGGGCAGTTCGACCGTGAGCTCCACGATGGCGGCGCCCCCGGCAGGGATCAGCGTCGTCTGGACGTTCCGCCGCACCTCGCCGCCGATCGACGCCTCGGGGTACACCCGGTCGAAGATCTCCCCGATCACGTGGAAGGACGAGATCAGGTTGGGGCCGCCGTTCCCCACGAACAGCCGCACCGTCTCACCGGCCCTCGCGGTCAGCGCGCCCTGGCCGAGGAGCGCACCCATGCGGCCGTTGAACACCACGTACTCCGGCCGCTCGTCGCGTGCCTTCTCGGGGTCGAACGGCTGGTACCCCTCGGCGCCGGTCCGCCCCTTCGTGTAGAACTCGCCCTGCATGACGTAGTACTCGCGGTCGACCGGAGGCAGGCCTTTTTCCGGCTCCACGAGGATGAGGCCGTACATGCCGTTGGCGATGTGGATCGGCACGTGGGCGGTCGCGCAGTGGTAGACGTACAGGCCGGGGTTGAGCGCCTTCCACTCGAACACCCCTTCCTCGCCCGGCATGATCTGCGTCACCGCCGCGCCCCCGCCGGGACCGGTCACGGCGTGCAGGTCGATGGAGTGCATGTTGCGGCTGGCCTTGGCGTTCGTCAGGCGGATCTGCACGGTGTCTCCGACCCGCACGCGGACGAACGGCCCCGGCACGGTGCCGCCGAAGGTCCAGAACGTGTACTCGACGCCGTCGGCCAGCGACCCCTTCTGCTCGGTGCTCTCGAGAGCCACGATGATCTTCGCCGGCCCTGGGCGGTCCACCGGCGGCGGGACGAGCGGCGGCTGCGTCAGCACGGCGGGCGTGGTCTGCGGGGCGACGACGCCGACGGATACCTGCAGCGCGAGCGCCGCGACCACGACGAGGGCGAGCACGAATCGCGAACGCATCCTCAGGCTCCTTTGGGTTGACAGATGTCCCGGGCGGGCGCCTGGTGCACGGTGAGCACCGGGACCGGGCTCGCCTTCACGACCGCGGCCGCCACGCTGCCGAAGAGCAGGCGCGGCAGTCCCGTGCGGCCGTGCGTGGCCATCACGATCACGGACGCCTCCTGCCGCGCCGCCTCGGCGCGGATCACCTCGGCCGGGTCCCCGATCGCCACGCGTGTGCGCGTGCGCAGCCCGTCTTGCTGGGGGACCGCGGCGATCTTGGCCAGGTAGTCGATGGCCTCGCGACGGTGGAGGGCGACGGCGTCGTCGGCCGTCATCACGACGCGGCCCTCCGCCACCAGCGGGCCGAGCGGCGGCACCACGCGCAGCAGAACCAGCTCGAGGCTCCCCGCGCGGGCGAGCACTTCCACCGCCGCGAGCGCGACCTCGGCCAGCGCCGAGCCGTCGAGCGGGACGAGGACCCGGCAGCCCATTGCCGGACTAGTGCGCGGCCAGGGGCCGGGCCGCGGGGCGCGGAGCCGTGCCGGACTTCCCGGACGCGCGGGCCTCGGTCACGACCGGGACCAGCAGCCCCCCCGGGTAGGCGCCGTCGTTCGTCACGTGCGGAACCACGTGGCAGTGGAAGAGCCAGAGGCCGGGCTCGGTCGCGGTGAAGACGAGGTCGTACCGCTCGCCGGGCCCGATCAGCAGGGTGTCCTGCTCCTGCGGCACCTTCACGCGGCGGCCGTCCCGGTGGGTGATCACGAAGGAGTGCCCGTGGAGGTGCATCGAGTGCGCCTGATACCCGACGTTGAGCATCCGGACGCGGACACGCTGGCCCTGGGTCAGCCGGATCGGCGCCACCGCGGGGAAGGCCTTGCCGTTCACCGTGAAGTAGTTGGCCTGATGGATCATCGCGGGATGCGCCATCGCCTCGTGCCCGCCCTGCTGGTTGACGTACCAGTCGTCGAGGAGGAGGACCTGCTCCTGATCGACCCGCGGCTCGCCGCGCTTGTCCCGAGGCTCCACGATCAGCACGCCGACCATCCCCATGTCGATGTGCTGGGGCGAGTTCACGTGGCAGTGGTACATGTGCGTGCCGGGCGGCCCGGCCACGAACTCGTAGACGTGAGTCTCGCCGGGCTTCACCTCGAGGTGGCCGAGGTGCCCGTAGGCCACGCCGTCCATGTCGTTGGGGACGTTCAGGCCGTGGAAGTGGAGCGTGTGGTTCGAGGTGTGGTTGTTGGTGAAGCGCACCCGCACGAGGTCACCCTCGGTGACGCGGATGACGGGCCCGGGGACCTGGCCGTTGAAGGCCCAGGCCTGGATCCTGGGCCCGCCCGGGTAGAGCTCGTGCTCCGTCTCGGCGACCGCGATCGCGAACTCCCTCACGGGCCGCGCGGGAGTCGCGAGGGTCGGGCCGACCCCGGTCAGTGTGACGAGCGCAGCGAGCGCGACCACGAAGCTCAGGCGCACCGGGCGTGACGTCATCGGTTCCTCCTCGGTGATGGGCGGCGACGGCGTCGCATTGGCGGCCAGGCACAGCAAGCACCCTGCCAGCGGCTTCTGCACCGTATTCACGCAGGGTTCCGGGAGTCGGCCGCGCGACCGACCGCACCCTTCTGGGGCACTGCCGCCCCAGTTGCCCGCCCGGTGGGACACCCGGTCGCGCGGCCCGCGACGCCACCCCGCGGCGATCGCCGCGAGACCTCGTGAATCCGGCCGCGGGGTTGCACGACAGCGCGCGACGTGGCGGGTTCGTTGCATCGACCCGAACGCGGCCCGAGGCGCAACTCGGGGGAAGGAGACCGTGATGAAGTCGGCAGCAAATGACGACCTCCACCTGGAGGAGCGCAGGGAGGCCTCGACGGCCTCGCTCATCCTGGTCGTGGCCGTGCTGATCGGGACTGCGCTGGCCTTCGTCCTCGCCACCGCCCCGTTCGCGGCCCTCGTCGGCCCGGGACGCGGGGCCATCGCGGCGTCGTTCCATGGAGTCGCCGCGTTCCTCTACCTCTTCGTCGGCACGATCGGCCTGTACCTGGCCTGGCGGCTTCTGACCGGGCGAATCCGCGCGTTCGCGGACCTCCAGCTCCTGGCGACGGTCTCGGCGACGCTCGCGTTCCTGGCGATCGTCTTCGGGAACTGGCTCTACATCTACTACCGCGCCAAGGACCCGGCCAGCCCGCGGTCGTATTTCCTGGCCACCATGCCGGCGATCCACAAGATCTTCTTCGAGTTCAAGGAGTTCGCGGCGCTCTTCACGCTGCCGCTGACCGTGGTCGCCGCGTTCGTCCTCTGGTACTACGGCGCGCAAGTGCTCGAGCGGCGGTGGCTCCGGTACACCGTGGCCGTCGTGCTCGGGCTCTCGTTCTTCTATCTGGTAGTGGCCTTCGGGCTCGGCGCCGCCGTGACGAAGCTGAAGGCCGCGTAGCGGCGGGAGGAAGCTAGCGATGGGTGCGACGATGACGCAGGAGAGGCGCGAGGTCGAGATCGCCTGGACGCCCGGGCGGCCGACGATCCCGAGCGGCGCCGCCGTGGCGGCCCTACTCGCCGCGCTCGCGGGTATGCTGACGCTCGCGGTGGTGAACGTGGGGACCGCGGCGTCCGACGCCTTCAACGCGTGGGTGCACTGGATCGGCAAGCTGTGGATGCCCGGCGCCGAAGGGATCGGGCCGTATTCCGGCAAGGAGACGCTCGCCCTCGTCGCCTGGATCGGGACCTGGGTCATCCTGCACCCGGCGCTCCGGCGGAAGGACCCGAACGTGGCCCGATGGCTGGTGGTGTTCCTGGTCGGGATCGGGATCGCCACGACGCTGATCTGGCCCCCGGTGTTCGAATACCTCGCGGGGCACTGAGGGGTGACACCGCGAGAGGGAGGACGAGCCATGAACCGTGCGCTCGTGATCGGGCTCGCGCTGGCCGTCGCGACGGCCGGAGTCGCCGTCGCCCAGATGGGCCAGCCGGGGCAGGCGCCGGCCGGGCCGGGCGCCATGCCGGACCAGATGACGACGATGATCCAGCTGATGGCGACCATGCAAGACCGGATGGCGAAGATGCAGGAGCAGATGGCCCGGATGCAGCAGCACATGGGCCAGATGCCGCAGATGGGCCAGATGCAGGGCGGCATGGGCGGCATGATGGGGCAGATGCAGGGGATGATCGGGCAAATGCAGCAGGTGATGGCCCAGCACCAGGAGACGATGAAGCGGTTCTGCCCCGCGACCACGGGGGCCGACGCGCCGAAATCCGGGAGCTGAGGCGCGCCCCCAGCCCGAGGAGCCCCGCCCGCCCGCGGCCGCGCTGTCTCCCCCCTTTCCGCCGACGGCCTCCGGTGGGGCGGCCACGCCCGGGCCGGGACACCGGCGCCCCACTCCGCTCGCACCCCTCACGGCTCGGTTCCCGATAACCCCACGCCAGCACGCCGTGGGACGCGGGTCGCACGAGGCACCTCGGTTGCAAGCCTGACGTACCGGTGAGCGCCACAGCTACGACTCTCGACGAGACGCGCTCATGTGCGAGCGAGTTCCGGTCCTGATGAGTCGGACGACGACGCCGGTGACCGAGCCGGTCGTGGAGGCGGCGCGGCGATGAAACGAATTCGGCGGATCCTGCACGGGACCGACTTCACCCCGGCGTCCGAATCGGCCTGGGAGGCAACCCAGATGCTGGGCGCCCTCTTCGACGCCGACCTCCTCCTCCTGCACGTCCTGGCGCCGCCGGTGGCGCCGGCGGACGGGCTCCTCGCGGCTCCGACGTCCCGGGCGCTATCGGATGAGGCCCGCGAGGCGGCGCACGACGCGCTCGGCCGGCTGCTCGACGGCGCGGCGACGTCGGCAGTCAAAGCGCATACCCGGGTCGAGGAGGGACCGCCGGCCGAGCGGATCCTGGCGGTCGCCCGCGAGGAGCCGGTAGACCTCGTGGTCATCGGAACGCGCCGTCGAAGCGGACTCGCCCACATGTTGCTCGGGAGCGTCACGGACTCCGTCCTCCAGCTGGCTCCCTGTCCGGTGGTCACGGTCCGCCCGCGCTCGCCGCTCGACCGCCGGCCGTTCCCGCGGCCGACCCGGCTCTGTTACGCGACCGACTTCTCACCCACGGCCGCGGCCGCCTGGCCCTGGGCGCTCGCGGTGGCCGAGGCGGCGGGCGCGCAGATCGAGCTGTTCCACGGGGTGCCGTTTCCGATCGCCGACCGGGGGACCCCGCCGACGGAAGTCGCGGCGGCGGCCAAGGTCCTTGCCGAGCGGGCCCGCAGGGATGCCGAGCGCTTCCTCGCCGAGGTCGGCGCCCCGCCCGACCGCGTCTCCATCCGGCTCGCGACCGGCGTGCCCGCCGACCTGATCGTGCACTGGGCGCGCGCCCGCTCGGCCGACCTCATCGTGATGGGCACCCACGGGTGGTCCGGGCTGGTGCGCTGGACGCTCGGCTCGGTCGCTCACCACGTGATCCAGGCGGCAGACTGCCCCGTGATGACCGTGGGGCCGGTCGTCCGCAGCGAGGGAATGACGCCATGATGCCCGAGCTCTCCGTGGAAGCCGATCCGCTGAGCGTCCCGCTGATCCGCCAGCGCCTGTGCGCCTACACGGTCGGACGGCGGCTCCTCCTTTACGACGCCGTGCCCTCCACGAACGCGGTGCTGCGAGAGCTGGCCCGCGCCGGCGCGCAGGAAGGGACCGTGGTCCTGGCCGACAGCCAGACCGCCGGGCGGGGCCGCGGGGGCAAGCCCTGGTTCTCGCCTCCCGGCGTGAACCTCTACGTCTCGACGCTCCTGCGACCATCGGCTCGGCTCGAGGCGGTCTCCGCGCTTCCCTTCACCGCCTCCCTGGCGCTGGCCGACGCGATCCGGGAGCTCGGGCTCCCCGTCGCCATCAAGTGGCCGAATGACGTGCTGGTGCGGCGGAAGAAGGTGGCGGGCGTGCTCGCCGAGGTGGCCACGGCCGGCGGCGGGGTGGATTCCCTGGTGCTCGGCGTCGGCGTCAACGTCAACGTCGAGCGCGCCGCCCTCGCGGCAGCGCTCGGGCCAGCGGCGCAGTTCGCGACGTCCCTCCGCGAGGCGCTCGGCGGTCCCGTCGACCGCAACGCGCTCGCCGCCGGCTACCTGAGCTTCCTCGACGAGTGGCTCGTCATCTACCGGACCCAGGGCCCCCGCGCCGTGCTGCGGGCCTGGCGGG
>JBIOTN010000141.1:0-9052 GCA_044866005.1 Candidatus Rokuibacteriota bacterium
GCCGCCGCCCGGGCCTGGTCGCCGAGCGACGCCACGAAGGCGATGATCTTCCAGAACTCCTCGTCCGCCAGGCGACCGTTCCATGCCGGCATGGCCGTGCCCGGCCGGCCGGTGACGAGGGTGGCCCAGACGTACACGCGGTCGAGGTAGCCCTTCCCGACGAGGATCGGGCCTTCGAACCCTTCCTGACCGTCGAGGCCATGGCAGCGACCGGCGCAGCGCTGGTTGAACAGGATCCGCCCGCCTTCGACGACCGCCGGATTCCTGAGGTCGAACGGCGGGTTGCCGGGCTGCGCCGTGACGATCCACGGCAGCGCGACCAGTACCGGCAGCGCGACCACGAGCCGGCGCCGTCGTGATGGCCGCCGGGGTGGATCGCCAGGTGGATCGCTAGAACGTGGTGCGGGGCGCCGGGACGGTCCAGTCCCTGGCGCCCCGGCGCCGTCCCTCACTCCGGGACGATCTTGTAGATGCGGTCGCTCGCGCGGCCGGGCGCGGTGTGGTCCGACACGAGCACGTACACCTCGTGCTCGTCGTCTTCCGCGAACGACAGCACGTAGGAGTGGAAGTCCATGTTCGTGACCTGCACGTCCTCGATGGTCCACGGGCCGGCGCCCTGCCGCGGCGGGTGGGCCACGAGCAGCACGCCCTGGGGCTCGGCGAAGGTCTTGCTCCAGTCGCCGAAGACGTAGGACCCCACGAGGTTCGGGAGGGCCTTGCCGCGGTAGACGTACCCGCCGGTGATCGAGAGGCCCTTGCCGTCCTTGATGACGTTCAGGTTGCCGTACTCGATGATCGGCGTCACGATGCCGGTCTTCTCGCAGGTCTGCGGGGTATTGGGGTTGCTCGGGTCGTCGGGATTGAAGCAGCGGGACCCTTCGATCCGGTTCCAGCCGGCGTTGCCGCCCTTCTGGACGATCTTGACGCTCTCCCACATGTTCTGGCCCACGTCCGCGGCGAAGAGCTCGCGCTTGCCGCCGGCGTCGAAGCTCATCCGCCAGGCGTTGCGCCAGCCGTAGGACCAGATCTCGGGGAGCGCGTCGGCGCGGCCGACGAAGGGATTGTCCCGCGGGACGCTGTAGGGATCACCGGAGTCCACGTCGATGCGGAGAATCTTGCCCAGGTTCGTCTTCAGGTCCTGGCCGTTCCCGATCTTCGCCGTGTGGAACGGAAAGTTGTCGTTGGCGCCGCCGCCGTCGCCGAGGGAGACGTACAGGAAGCCGTCGTTCGGGCCGAACAGGATGGCGCCGCCGTTGTGGTTGAACTGCGGCTTGTCCCAGAAGTAGATGATCCGCTCCGTCGAGAGGTCCGCCTTGTTCGGGTCCGTCTTGGAGACCCGGAACTCGGACAGGTAGTTCGTGGCGCTGTAATACAGGCGCGGCCGGCGGGCGGCGTCGGTGCGGACCGGCGCCGAGTACACGACGTAGAATTTCCCGTTCTCCTTGAACTTGGGATGGAATGCCATCCCCAGCAGCCCGCGCTCGTCGAACTCCCAGTCGAGCTTCACCATCTTCTTGCTGAGATCCATGAACGGCGTCGGGCCGAGCTTGCCGTCCGGCCTCAGGATCTGGACCGTCCCCGACTGCTCCACGATGAACTTGCGCTTGCTCCCGTCCGGCGCGTCCAGCATCACCAGCGGATGCACCAGCCCGTCGGCGACGAGCTGGAGCTTCACCCGCACCGTCGCCTCGGCCGCGCCCGCGGCGGCGCCCAGCGCCAGCCCCGCGATCAGCACCCCGGTCCCCCATCGTTTCATGGTGGCCTCCTCCCTTCGTGACCTGCTCCCCGTTGCACCGAGCACGGTCGGTCCGCGCGACCGACGATCTGATCGAAACGGACCGCGGGGTCAGGCGGCCCTCGCCGGGCCAATGGGCTGGTTCTCGGCTGTCCCCCCGGAAGCGCTCCGCCCCCGATGGTGCGCGGCCGGCGCGGGCCGTGTCAAGGGCGTGGCGCCCGGCGGCCTCCGGTTCCTCGTCGTGTCGGCCGCCTCGGGCGACGGCCTGCATGGCCGGGGTCCGGCCAGGACCGCACGCCCAGCGTGCCGCTGCCCGTCGCCACCACGGTCCCGCCTGGACCATGAGGGCCCGCCTCGAACAGCTGGTGGACGAGAGGGGCCGCGACTGGAGGAGGCCGAACCGCGGCGCCGGGGCCCGCGAGCAGGCCGGGGGCCCTCAGCCGCGCGCCAGGTCGCTGCCGAAGAGGCCCGCGCGCCCGGCCAGGTGCTCGAGCGCGTCACCCAGGGCCTGCGCCTCGCTTGCGCTCGGCGGCGCGCTCGCCCGGTAGTCCTGCTTCGCGATGAACCCGGCGAGGTCGGCCTGGAGGCGACTCAACCGGGGAGCCAGGGCCCGCGCCAACGCGCCGCGGCGCGCTTCATCCGCGGAAAGCGTCCGCGCGCGCCGGAGATGCGGCCGGCACGGCAGCCCGGGACCGGTCTCCAGGCCGCCCCGCACCGCCGGGTCGAGCAGCGCGCGCACGTAGTCGTCGGCGCGGTCACGGAGCGCGTCGCACGCGGGGCAGGCGCCGCGCGCCGCCCGCGCGCCGGCGACCAGGTCCTCGGCGATGATCGCGACGGACAGGATGCCGTCGGCCGCCTCGCGCAGGAGTCCGGTGTGCCACGCGCAGAACCCACCGACCGCGCGGAGCGCAGCCCGGCCCGCGGGATCCATCGTCTGCTCGCGCAGGAACGCCGCGAGGTCGCGGCGCGCGTCCGCGTCGACGCACCGGCAGACCGGGCAGCCCGGCTCCCCGAGCGCCGTCGCCACGCGATCCACGGCGCGCGCCCGGGCCGGCGGCGCCCCCCGAGGCACGGAGGCCCCTCAGCCCGCCAGGCGGCGGACCGGGTTCCGGAGGGTGCCGATCGGCTCGATCGTGATGCTGACGACGTCACCCGGCTGGAGCGCCTGCTCGTCCGGCACGAGGATCCCGGTCCCGGTGGACAGGATGGTGCCGGGCGGCACGGGATTGTACCGGGTGAGCCAGTCGACCAGCTCCTCGCACCGCCGCTTGAGCCCCTGCGTGGTCGCCTGTCCCTGGTAGACCGCCTGGCCGCCGCGCTCGATCACGCAGCGGATGGTGAGGGCGTGGGGGTCCGGCACCGTGGCCGGCGTGGCGATCACCGGACCGAAGGCGAAGCTCCCGCGAAAGATCTTGGACTGCGGCAGGAAGAGCGGGTTTTCTCGCTCGATGTCCCAGGCGGACAGGTCGTTCCCGACCGTGTACCCGACGACAGCGCCCCCGCTCCCGATGACGAGCGCCAGCTCCGCTTCCACCGCGGTGAGCTTCGAGTCGCCGCGCAGGCCGATCGCCGCGTGAGGGCCGGCGCAGCGGGACGCCGTCGCCTTGAAGAAGAGCTCCGGGCGCGCCGACTCGTAGACGTGATCGTAGATGCCCTTGACCCGGCCGGTGTGCCCGCTCTCGTGCTCGGCGTAGTACTCCGCGCTGCGGCGGTAGGTGATGCCGGCGCCCCACACCTCCGGCGGATCGAGCGGCGCGAGAAGCCCGGCGCGTCGCGGGCCGGGCGCTCGGTCGAGCCCGCGCCAGGGATACCGGCGCCGCCGCCCCCGCGCGAGGCGCCGGGCCAGCCGCTCCATGCCGGCCGCGGTCCGGCCTCGCAGGAGGAGATCGCCGACGGACTCGACCCCGTCCGCGCGCGCGGTGATGTCGATGACCGCGTCCCCGTCGAGCAGCCCGACCCGACGGCCGCCGCCGGGCCCCTGGAATTGACAGAGCTTCATGACCCCCTCCATCGGCGGCAGGCTCGCGGCGGCGCGAGGGGACCGGGCCGCCCGGCGGTCGAGCCTACCCCAGCCGGAAGCGGCGCCGGAAGACCTCCTCACGGGTCTTCTGGTACAGGATCTCCCACTCCGGGCTGCCTTCCGGCGCCGGGCGGGCGTAGCTCCCCAGGATCTTCCGCACCTCGGCGTCGATCGACTCTTCCACGCGTGTCTCGTCACCGAGGACCCGGATGACCTCGGCACGGACGTCGTCGACCGGCTTCAGCGCGACCACGCCCTCCGTCGCGAGCAGCTCCTCGGTCATCCGCGCCGCGAGATGGAACACTCGCTCGCGGCTCCACCTCACAGGACGAAGCCCCGGTCGCGGGCGAGCTTTTCCTTGGTCCGGCTGAGGAGCTGCCGGTAGTCGAGGCCCTTCTCCCGGATGTCGCGCGCGTAGGTCTGCAGGAGCTGCCGCGCCTCGGCGTCGAGCTGCTCTTCGGTCTGGAGGTTTTCGACCAGGAGCTTCTGGAGGACGGTGCGGGCCCGGGCCTCGTCCTTCACCTCGACGAGACGTCGGGTGATGAGCCGCTTGAGGATCGCCTCGCTGACTCGAGCGGCGATCTCCTGGCGGCCGCGCATGTCAGGCGTCGGGCGGCAGCAGGCAGGCGAAGGGCTCCGGCCCGCCCTCGTTCCACTCGGTGAGCGGCGTCGGGTCCTCCGGAGCGCCCTCGATCTGCCACGACTCCGAGATCCGGAACGGGACGCGGCGGGCCGTGAAGGCTTCCCCGTCGTGGTAGTAGAGCCACCCCGCGCGGCGCCAGCCGACGCCCCGCACCTCGTAGCGGACGCGGCGCGCGTCCAGGTCGATGATGGCCACGCCGTGGCTGGCCGGAGCCTCCGTATAGCGCCGGTCGGCGCCCACCCGCCGGATGGCGCCGAGAAATCCCTCGTAGGCGAAGCTCGAGAAGGGAGGGCCGCAGAAGAACCGCTGGGCGGCGAGGAGGAGGTCGAAGATCGTGTCCGGCTCGGCCTCCAGCGCGGCGAGCAAGGCCGGTGCCCGCCACGGCCGGGTCAGCCCGCTCACCCGCCGCCTCTTGTCCCGCAGGCAGATCCGCGCAAGGCCCGGAACCCTCATGATGGCGGCCAAAAATCCGGTTCGAGCCTACAACCCGGGTAGGGGGGTGTCAAGCGCACGACCCCCGCCGCCGGCGCCGGAGCGGTCAGCCGCCGGGCCGCCGCGCGGCGACCTGAAGCCGCGCCCGGGTCCGGGCGAGAGCGGCCAGCGCCTCCGCGTAGTCGACCTCCTCGCCGCCCCGGCTCGCCAGCTGGCCCTCGACGCGCTCGAGCTCCGCACGGGCCTGTGCCACGTCGATCTCCTCGGGACGCTCGGCCGTCTCGGCGAGGATGGTCACGTGGTCGGGTCCGACCTCGGCGAACCCGCCGCTGACCGCGAGGTAGTGCTCGGCGCGAGCCGCCCGGTACATGACCTCGCCGGCTCCGACGAGCGCGAGGAGCGGGGCGTGCCCCGGCAGCACCCCGAAGTAGCCGTCGGCCCCGGGGACCACGACCTCGTCCGCCTCGGCGGAGACGACGAGGCGGGTCGGGGTCGCGAGCTCGAGCTTGAGGCGATCGGCCACCGGTGCCCGGCCGGGCTACTCGCGGAGGCGCTTGGCGCGCTCCATCGCCTCGTCCATGGTCCCCACCATGTAGAACGCCTGCTCCGGGAGCTCGTCGTGCTTGCCCGCCACGATTTCCCGGAAGCCGCGGATGGTTTCCGCGAGGGCGACGTACTTGCCCGGCTGGCCGGTGAAGGCCTCCGCGACGAAGAACGGCTGGGAGAGGAAGCGCTGGATCTTCCGCGCCCGCGCCACGGTGAGCTTGTCCTCTTCGGACAGCTCCTCCATGCCCAGGATCGCGATGATGTCCTGGAGGTCCTTGTACCGCTGGAGCGTGAGCTGGACGGCCCGGGCGGTCTGGTAGTGCTCCTCGCCGAGGATCCGCGGATCCAGGATCCGCGAGGTCGACGCGAGCGGGTCCACCGCGGGGTAGATGCCGAGCTCGGCGATCTGGCGCGACAGCACGGTCGTGGCGTCCAGGTGCGCGAACGCGGTCGCCGGCGCGGGGTCCGTGATGTCGTCGGCCGGCACGTAGATCGCCTGGACCGACGTGATCGAGCCGCGCTTGGTCGAGGTGATCCGCTCCTGGAGCGCGCCCATCTCGGTCCCCAGGGTCGGCTGGTAGCCGACGGCGGACGGCATGCGGCCGAGGAGGGCGGAGACCTCCGAGCCGGCCTGGGTGAAGCGGAAGATGTTGTCGATGAACAGGAGGACGTCCTGGCCTTCGTCGTCGCGGAAGTACTCCGCGACCGTCAGGCCGGTGAGCCCGACCCGCAGCCGCGCGCCCGGGGGCTCGGTCATCTGGCCATAGATCAGCGCGGTGTTCTGGATGACGCCCGACTCCTTCATCTCGAGCCAGAGGTCGTTTCCCTCGCGGGTCCGCTCGCCGACGCCGGCGAAGACGGAGATGCCGCCGTGGTGCTTCGCGATGTTGTGGATGAGCTCCTGGATGAGGACGGTCTTGCCGACACCGGCGCCGCCGAAGAGCCCCGTCTTGCCGCCGCGCGTGTACGGCTCGAGCAGGTCGACCACCTTGATCCCGGTCTCCAGCATCTGTACCGACGTGGACTGTTCGTCGAGCGGCGGCGCCGGGCGGTGGATCGGGTAGGTCTTCTCCGCGTGGACGGGGCCCTGCTTGTCGACCGGCTCACCGACGATGTTGATGATGCGGCCGAGCGTGCCCTTGCCCACCGGGACCGAGATCGGCTTCCCCGTGTCCAGCACCTTCGTCCCGCGGACCAGCCCGTCGGTCGAGGCCATCGCGATCGTCCGGACCGTGGATTCCCCCAGGTGCTGGGCCACCTCGAGCACGAGCTTCTGGCTGTAGGAGAAGATGTCCTTCATCTCGAGGCCCGGCACCTCGAGGGCGTTGTAGATGGCGGGCAGCTTCCCGGGCTCGAACTCGACGTCCACCACGGGCCCGATCACCTGCACGATGCGCCCTTCGCTCATCCCTCGCTCCTGTCGCTCACGCGTTGTCCCCGCCGGGCGACCCCCCGGGCCGGCGACGGGCCCTACGCCTCCGCGCTCGTGCGCAGGGCCTCGGCTCCGCCCACGATGTCGAGCAACTCCTTGGTGATCCGCTCCTGACGCGCCTTGTTGTACTGGATGGTCAGGAGGCCGATCATCTCCTGAGCGTTCTTCGTCGCGGCCTCCATCGCCGTCATCCGCGCCCCATGCTCACCCGCGGCGGTCTCGAGGAGGGTCCGATAGACCTGGACCTCGACGTGGCGCGGTAGCAGCGCGTCCAGGATGCTCGGGGCGTCCGGCTCGTAGAGGTAGTCCACCGCGGGCGCTTGCGCCGGCTCGCCGGCCTTTCCCGGCTCCCCGGCCTGTCCGGGCGGCTCGATCGGCAGCAGTCGCTCCGCGGTCACGCGCTGGACCGCCACGGAGCGGAACTCGTTGAAGACGAGCAGGACCTCGTCCGCCTCGTTCTCCAGGTACGCCCGCACCAGCTCCGCCGCCAGAGCCCGCGCGTGCTCGAACGTGAGCCGATCCAGGAGTCCCACGCGATCCAGCCGGACCCGCCAGGCGCGGCGCCGGTAGAAGTCCCGCGCCTTCCGTCCCACGGTCACCAGGCCAGCGGTGCCCTCACGGCTCGCGCGAAGCAGGTCCAGGGAGCGGCGCAGGACGTTCGAGTTGAACGCCCCGCAGAGCCCTTTGTCGGCCGTGATCACGACGACGAGCCGGCGGTTGCCTTCGCGCCGCAGGAGGAGCGGATGCTTGTCCTCGCCGAGGGCGCGGGCGAGCGTGCCCACGAGCTCCGCCATCTTGAAGGCGTACGGACGCGCTTCGAGGATCCGCTCCTGCGCCCGCCGCAGCTTCGCCGCGGCGACCAGTTTCATGGCCCGCGTGATCTTCTGCGTCGACTGGACGGAGCGGATCCGCCGACGGATGTCTCGGAGCGTCGCCAATGCCCTAGTCCTTTCGGGGGGGTCTCGGAAGACCCCCCCGATGCCCCCCCGTCGTTGCGGCGGCGGAGCCGCCGCTCGAAGGGCACCCGCATCCGCTTCGTGGGTCCGCGCTGCTCAGCGCGCAGTCAGCCCGCGCCATTCGGGTGTGATCCCGGTCAGCTCTTCGCGCCGCGTGCCGCGGCGAAGTCGCTCTTCGCGCCCTTGATCAGCTCGTCCATCTGCTGGCGGAGGCTGTCCGACAGCTCCTTCTTCTCACGGATCTCGGCGAGCACCTGGCCGCCCCGCGCCTCCGCGTAACGGGAGAGCGTCTGCTCGAACGACTGGATCGCGTCGACCGGGACGTCGTCGAGCTGGCCCTGCGTGCCCGCGTAGATGATCAGGATCTGCTTTTCCACCGGCAGCGGCGTGTACTGGGTCTGCTTCAGGACCTCCACCATGCGCTGGCCCCGAGCGAGCTGCTGCTGCGTCGCCTTGTCGAGTTCCGAGCCGAACTGCGCGAACGCGGCCAGCTCCCGATACTGCGCGAGGTCGAGCCGGAGCCGCCCGGCGACCTGGCGCATCGCCTTGACCTGCGCCGAGCCGCCCACCCGCGAGACCGACAGGCCCACGTTCACGGCGGGCCGGATGCCCGCGTAGAACAGGTCGGTCTCCAGGTAGATCTGGCCGTCGGTGATCGAGATGACGTTGGTGGGAATGTAGGCCGACACGTCGCCCAGCTGGGTCTCGATGATCGGCAGCGCGGTGAGCGAGCCGCCGCCCAGCTCTTTCTTCAGCTTCGCGGCGCGCTCGAGCAGACGCGAGTGCAGGTAGAAGACGTCGCCCGGATACGCTTCGCGGCCCGGCGGACGGCGCAACAGGAGCGAGATCTCGCGATAGGCCTGCGCGTGCTTCGAGAGGTCGTCGTAGATGCAGAGCGCGTGACGACCGCTGTCGCGGAAGTACTCGCCCATCGCGCACGCGGCATACGGGCTGATATAGAGGAGCGGCGCCGGGTCGGCCGCTGCGGCGGCGACGACAATCGAGTAGCGCATCGCCCCGGCTTCCTCGAGCGTGCGCACGACCTGGGCGATGGTGGATTGCTTCTGGCCGATCGCGTTGTAGATGCAGACGACGTCCTTGCCCGTCTGGTTGATGATCGTGTCGACGGCGACCGCGGTCTTGCCGGTCTGGCGATCGCCGATGATCAGCTCGCGCTGTCCGCGGCCGATTGGCACCATCGAATCGATCGCCTTCAACCCGGTCTGCAGCGGTTCCTTGACCGGTTGCCGGTCGACGACGCCGGGCGCGAGGCGCTCGATTGGTGCGA
>JBIOTN010000142.1:0-30312 GCA_044866005.1 Candidatus Rokuibacteriota bacterium
AGGGGGGGCCTCGGGGGGGTCTTCCGAGACCCCCCCGAAATGACTATCGACCCAGGGCGGCGAGCATGTCCTCGACGCGGGTGAACTTCAGCCGCGGCCGGCCGAGCGCCCGGCCCCGTGCCACCTCCAGCTCGTCCAGGCGCTTCCAGTCCGCGTAGGACAGGTAGAAGGGCTGGCGCTGCCGGATCAGCGCCTCGGCGGCGGCGGGGTCGGGCTCCTGGGGGTCGAGGAGCCGCCCCTGCGCCCGGTCCTCCATCATGCAAGCCACGGTCTCGGCGGCGTCCGGCTTGTTGGTGCCGATGACCCCCGTCGGGCCGCGCTTGATCCAGCCGGCCGTGTACTCGCCGACGACCGGCGCCAGCGTCCCGGGCTCGACCACCCGGCCCTTCTCGTTGAGGATCACGCTCCACTTGTCGTGGAACGGCACGCCGGGGAGGGGGACCCCGCGATACCCGACGGAGCGGAATACCAGGCCCACCGGTAGCTCCTCGAACCGATCGGTCGGACGGGCCTGCGGCGTGCCCGCGGGCGTGGCGTGGAGCTCGTTCTTGACGAGCCGCATGCCCACGACGCGCTCGCCGCCACCGGCCCGGAGCTCCGCCGGCGAGACCAGGAACCGCACGATGAGCGTGCGGGGCTTGCCGGTCCGCGCGCGGGCGGCGTACCCCTGGAGGATCTCGATCTTCTTGAGCGTCACGCGGTCCTGGCCTCGCTCGATGGCCGCGCGGCTCAGCTCGTCCAGCACGGCCTCCTCGGGCGGCACCAGGATGTCGGCGCCCGGCAACTCGCCGAGCTCCTTGATCTCGGGGTTGGTGAAGGCCGCCTGCGCCGGGCCGCGGCGGCCGAGCAGGTAGACCTCCTTCACCCGGCTCGCGGCGAGCGCCTCGAGCGCGTAGTCGGCGACGTCCGTGGTCGCCAGCTCCTCCGGGGTGCGGCAGAGGATCCGGGCGACGTCCACCGCCACGTTGCCGACGCCCACCACCGCCACGCGCTCCTGGTCGAGGTCGAACGTCGAGCTCCGGTAGTCGGGGTGCCCGTTGTACCAGGCCACGAACTCGGTGGCGGGGTGGCTGCCCCGCAGGTCCTCGCCGGGGATCCCCATGCGGCGGTCGGTCTGGGCGCCGGTGGCGTAGACGATCTGGTGATAGTGCGCCCGCAGGTCCCCGAGCGTCAGGTGCTTGCCGAGCTCGACGTGACCGAAGAAGCGGAAGCCCGGGTGAGCGGCGGTCTTGTCGAAGGCCGCCGTGACGGCCTTGATCTTCTGGTGATCGGGGGCCACCCCGAAGCGGACCAGGCCGAACGGCGTCGGCAGCCGATCGAACAGGTCGACCTGGACGCCGAGGCCCGGCTGCCTGAAGAGCTGGTCGGCGGCGTAAAAGCCGGTCGGGCCGGCCCCGATGATGGCGACACGCAGGGGACGGGCCTCGGAGCCGGCTGGCGCCATCGGCGGGCCCGACGGGCCGCTCAGCGCGCGCCTTCCGCGATCTGCGTCTGGAGCGTGTCGACCTCCCCTTCGTACTGGTCTCGTTGCGCCTTCATCACATCGCCGATCGAGACGATACCGACCAGCCGGCCCTGGTCCACGACCGGCAGGTGCCGGATGCGCCGCTCGGTCATCGTGTGCGCGACCGACTTCAGGTCGTCCTCCGGCACGCCCACGATGAGCTCGCGCGTCATCAGCGCACGGACGGTCCGCGCGAACACCTGTTCGTTGCGCGCCGCTTCGCGCACGATGTCGCGCTCCGAGAGGATCCCCACCGGCCGGCCGCCTTCCTCGACGACGAGCGCGCCGATGTTGTGGTCGGCCAGCAGTGCGAGGGCTTGCCGGATCGACTGCTCGGGACCGACGGTGACGACCTTGACGCCTTTGCGGGCGAGGACGCTGGCGATGTTCATGCGCCTTTTCCCTCCGGGCCGGGGCGCTCCCTCCGCGGCCGGGCCTGCCCGACTCGCCACCGGCACCGAGGCTAGTCTCGGAGGATCGGCCCCCGGCGTCAAGCCGGCCGTGGCCGGGCGCGCGCGGCGCCCACGGCGGCCGCCCGCGTGGGTCGGTCGCGCGCAATTGAACTCGCCCCGGCGGCGCGCTACGATGCGAGGAGCCGGCGCGTGGCGTGTCGCGCCCGCCGGCCGGCGCGCGGCCCGATTCGCGGAAGGAGGGTGGATGGCCTTCGAGACCTTGCTCGTCGACCGCGACGGCGCGATCGTCACGGTCACGCTGAACCGCCCGAAGCAGCTCAACGCGATCAACGGGACGATGGTGCGTGAGCTGGACGCCGTGGCGGCCGACCTGGAGTCGGAGTTCCGGACGGAGGGCGGCCCGCGGGTCGCGATCGTCACCGGGGCGGGGGAGCGGGCGTTCCTGGCGGGCGCCGACATCGGCGAGTTCCAGGGTCTCCCGCCGATCGACGCCCTGGCCTTCGGCCAGCGGATCCAGCGGCTCTACAGCCGGATCGAGGCCTTGCCCCAGATCACGATCGCCGCGGTCAACGGGTTCGCGCTCGGCGGGGGCTGCGAGCTGACCCAGTGCTGCGACCTGGTCCTGGCGGCCGAGTCGGCCCGCTTCGGCCAGCCGGAGGTGAACCTCGGCGTCATCCCGGGGGCCGGGGGCACGCAGCGGCTCGCCCGGCTCGTCGGGATGCACCGGGCCAAGGAGTTGAACTTCCTCGGCGAGATGATCGACGCGCAGGAGGCCTACCGGATCGGGCTGGCGAACCGCGTCGTGCCGGCGGCGCGCCTCCTGGCCGAAGCGCGCGCGCTCGCGGACAAGCTCCTGGCGAAGCCGCCGCTCACGCTCCGCCTCCTCAAGGAGGCGATGAACGAGGGGTACGACCTCGACCTGCCGAAGGGGCTCGCGATCGAGGCCAAGGCCTGGGCCATCGCCTTCTCCACCGCCGACAAGGACGAGGGCGTGGCCGCCTTCCTGGAGAAGCGCAAGCCGGCCTTCAAGGGTCGGTGAGCGACGCCGTGCGCGATCCGGGCAGGCCACCCGGGAGGGTCGGCGGCGACGTGTAGACTGGACCTGGTGAGGGTCCTTCGCGTCGACCCGTCAGGAGGCGTCATGAGCCGTCGCGCGTGCGTGGTCACGCTCCTCCTCGTCGTCCTCGGCCTGGCGCCCGCCGGGGCGCAGGAGCCGCCCAAGCCCGCGCCTGCGACCGAGGCCCCGCCCGGCGCGCAACCGCCGCCGACGGCGGAGCCCTCGCCGGCCACCCCGCCCGCGGCTCCGCACGCCCCGGAAGCGCCCGGCGCGATACACGCTCCGGAAGCGCCCGGCGCGATCGAGGACGGCTCGCGCGTCTCCCTCGAGTACACGCTCACCGACGATGCGGGCAAGGTGCTCGATTCCAACAAGGGCCGGGCCCCGCTGACCTACACGCAGGGGGAGCACCAGATCGTCCCGGGGCTCGAGAGCGCGCTCACGGGGATGCGGGTCGGCGAGCACCGGACGGTGACGGTCGCGCCCGCGGACGGTTACGGCGACGTGGACCCGGACGCAATGACCGAGGTGCCCAAGGACATCCTGCCGGACGGCGCCCTGATCGTCGGGACGCAGCTCGTCGCGCGGAGCCGCACGGGCGAGATGCGGGTCGTCCGGGTCAAGGAGATCAAGGAGTCGACCGTCATCATCGACCTGAACCACCCGCTTGCCGGCAAGACGCTCCACTTCGACGTCACGGTGATCGGGGTCGAGCCGCCCGAGAAGTAGCCCGGCGGGCGGCTGACCCTCCCACCGCGCCCGTTCGACCGCACCGGCAGACCCCCGATGCGACTCCTCGTCGTCGAAGATGAGCGCAAGGTGGCCAACTTCATCCGGCAGGGGCTCACCGAGGAAGGCCACACCGTCGAGGTCGCGGCCGACGGCGAGACCGCGCTCGAGCTGATCCTGGGCGGCCCGCCCTACGACCTCGTCGTCCTCGACGTCATGCTGCCCCGCCGGGACGGCTTTTCGGTGCTCAAGCGGCTCCGGGAGCAGCGGGTCGCCACGCCCGTGCTGCTCCTGACCGCACGTGACAGCGTGACGGACAAGGTGACCGGCCTCGACCGCGGGGCCGACGACTACCTGACGAAGCCCTTCGCCTTCGAGGAGTTCCTCGCGCGCGTCCGGGCGCTCCTCAGGCGCGGCGCGCCGCAGCGGGCGCCGGTCCTCCGCCTCGCCGACCTCACGCTCGACCCGGCGACGCGCGAGGCGGCGCGCGGGGGACGTCGGATCGTCCTGACGGTCCGCGAGTACGCGCTGCTCGAGTACTTCCTGCGGAACGTGGGCCGCGTGCTGACCCGGCCCATGATCGCCGAGCACGTCTGGGGCGTCGACTTCGACACCGAGACCAACGTCATCGACGTGTACGTGGGGTACGTGCGGCGGAAGATCGACGGCCCGGGGGAGCGCCGGCTCCTCCACACCGTCCGGGGCGCCGGCTACGTGCTGAAGGCCGAAGCGTGACGGGCTGGGCCGGCCCGATCTCGATCCGCGCACGCCTGACGCTCTGGTACACGGGGGTGCTGCTGGCGATCCTCCTCGTCATCAGCGGGCTCTCGTACGCGATGGTCCGCCGGAGCCTCCTCCAGGACCTCGACGCGTCCCTCCGGCTCGTCGCCCAGGTCATCCGCGACACCGGGTATTCGACACCGGGCGTCCCCGCGGATCCCGCGACGGAGGCCGCGGTGCGGGAGATCCTGGGCCCCGACTACTACGACAAGTTCTTCCAGCTCCGGGACCCGGCGGGCGGTCCGGGAGCCCGGCAGGCCGCCCTGCGGGGCCGGCCGCTCCCGCTGTCGGCGGCCGCGCGCGACAGCGCGACGCGCGGCGTGCCGACGCTCGAGACGGTCGAGCTCAACCGGAAGGAGCGGGCGCGGGTCCTCACGATGCCGATCGTGCGCGACGGGCAGCTCGCGCAGATCATCCAGGTCGGGATCTCGCTCCACCGGGTCGAGCAGACGCTCGGCCGATACCTGGAGACGCTCTTCACGCTCGTCCCGCTCGGCGTCGGGCTCGCGGTCGTGGGGGGCGCCTGGATCGCCCGTGCCACCCTCGCGCCGGTCGGGGAGATGTCGAGGACCGCGCGTCGCATCACCGCGGAGGACCTCACCCAGCGGCTCGCCGTGCGCGACACGGCCGACGAGCTCGACCACCTCGCCGAGACGCTCAACGCGATGCTGGCGCGGCTGGAGGGCGCGTTCGGCCAGATGCGCCGCTTCGCCGCCGATGCGGCGCACGAGCTGCGCACCCCGCTCACGGCGCTCAAGGGCGGGATCGAGGTGGCGCTCCGCGCCGACCGCGCGGCCGAGGAGTACCGGCGGGTCCTCCGCTCGAGCCTCGAGGAGGTGGAGCGGCTCATCCGGCTCGCCGAGGACCTGCTCCTGCTCTCCCGCGTCTCGGTCGGCGTGACGACCCCGCCCGCGGCCGTCGACCTCGAGGCCGTCGTGCTCGACGTGCTGGACGTGGGCCGCCGTCTCGCCCAGGGCCGTGGCGTCTCGGTGCGTCTCGGCCCGACCGGTGCGGCGGCCGTGCCCGGCGACGCGGCGGGGCTCCGCCGGGCCCTCCTGAACCTGGTGGAGAACGCCATCAAGTACACGCCTGCCGGCGGGACGGTCGGGCTCTCGCTCGCCGCCACCGACGGAAGCGCCGCCCTCGTCGTGGAGGACACCGGGCCCGGAATCGAGCCGGCCGACGCGGAGCGCGTCTTCCAGCCGTTCGTGCGGCTCGACGGGGCGCGCGCGCGGGAGACGGGCGGGGCGGGGCTCGGCCTGTCGATCGCCCGCTCCATCGTGCTGGCGCACGGCGGCACGCTCACGCTGGAAAGCCGCCCCGGGGCCGGCAGCCGCTTCACGATCCGGCTCCCCCTCCGTTAAGAGTCTTCTCATCCGCCGTTCACGCCCGCCTCATCTTCCGCGGCTACCGTCTGGTTCATGAGAGGGCGCGAGAGCGCCGGCCGCGTCGGCCGGACGCGCGCCACGAACGGAGGTAGCGCGATGCGACCAGTGACGCTCGTGTTGGCAGGTCTCCTCACCGTCCCCGTCCTTGCCGGCCCCGCCGTGGCCCTGACGGGCTCGCCCGTCGTGCTTGCCGCGGCACACCACCGGCACTCCGCGGCCAGCCGACATCACGTGATCGGCGAGGTGGTGGCGGTGGATCCCGCGGCGAAGACGCTAACGGTGAGGGAGAAGGGCAAGCCGGGGGAAACGACCTTCACCGTGGATGAGCGGGCGGCGTCGATGCTCGGTGAGCTCAAGCCCGGCGATCAGGTGGGGGTCCGGTTCACCGACCGGAACGGGCAGCTCGAGGCGAACGGCATCCGGCCCCGGGGGCAACGGCACAAGGCCTAGAGTTCCTCGGAGGCCTTCCCCCGGACCGTTGCGCAGGCAAGGCCCGCGCGCGGAGCGCTTCGTTCTGGCGCGTGCCCGAGGTGCGCCTCCGCTCAGGGTGAGACCCCCGCTCGCGGATGGGGGCGGCGCAGCGCCTGGCGCGCGGCCTCCCCGAGCGGGCTCGCGCCCGCGAGGCGGATCACCTCCTGGTACGCCTGCCGCATCCCGCCGGGGTCGCCCGCCTGACCGAGGGCGGCCGCCAGGAGGAACCGGATCTCCGGCGAGCTCGGACGGAGGGCGGTCGCGCGGCGCAGCCGCTCGAGGGCGGCCGCGGTCCGGCCCTGCTCGAGCAGCACGCCGGCGAGCTGGACGTGATACTCGGGGTCGGCCGCGTCGAGCCGCGCCGCTTCCTCCAGCTCCCGGAGCGCCTCGGGAAGCTGCCCCGCATCCCGGTAGGCCTGCCCGAGGTGCGCCCGGAAGCGTGCCTCGCGCGGGGCCAGGCGGACGGCCTCCCGGAACTGGCTGATGGCGCCGGCCTCGACGCCGAGCCGCGCGTAGGCGCGGCCGAGATGGTAGTGGAGGCGCGCGTCCGCGGGTGCGCGGGCCACCTGGGCGAGGAGGCTCCGGACGGCCGCCTCGTGCTCGCCCTGGGCGATCAAGCGCACCGCGGCGTCCGTCGATTCCCGCGCCTCCCACTGCTGGAGCCCGTAGGCGAGCGCCGTCAGGGTCACGCTCACCAGGGCCGCGCCGGCGAGAGCCCGGGCTCGCGGCGGGCGGCGCGCGGCCACGCTCGCGGGGCGTGCCGTCGGCCGGCGCGGCGGCTGGCCGCCGGCCCGCTCCATGCCCATCCCGTCCTGGTCCACGTCAGGGAGGCTACGCGGCGAAGATGAGAGGGGCATGAGAGCGACATGAGAAGCCGGCCCGCGGGGCGCGCGCGGCGCCGGGCTCGAGCTGAGAAACTTCTCATCTCGCTCTCATCGCGGTCTCATGTCCCGCCGGTAGGGTCGAGCCGGAGGGAGCGGTCGATGGCGGTGGAGGCGGGGCGAGGGAGGCACGAGACGCCGCGGGCGGGACATGCCTGGCGGAACGGCGCGGGTGGCCACCGGCCCGGGAAGCCCGGGACCGGCCGCCGGCGCGGTGTGGCAGGCGTCGACGACCGCGCCGTCTACCGCTACCTTCGCGAGATCGGTCAGGTGCGACTCCTGTCGGCGGCCCAGGAGGTGGCGCTCGGCCAGCGGATCGAGGCCGGCCGGATCCGCCTCCGCCGAGCGCTCGCCGGCATCCCGTCCGTGGTCCGGACGCTCCGGGGCATCGGCGAGCGGCTGCGGCGGCGGGAGCTCGGGATCGCCGACGTCGTCGTCCCGACCGAGGCCGGCGGCTTCGACGCGCGGGCCACGGCGGCCCTGGTGCGGACCTTCGGAGAGCTGGCGCGGCTCGAGCGGCGGATCACGCGGCTCGACGCGGTGTCGCGGCGCCTCCGCCCGGATCAGCGCCAGGCGCACGCCGCTTGCCTGGCGCGGGCCGGAGAGCGGCTCCGCACGCTCGTCGGCGGCCTGCGGCTCCGAACGCCGCTCGTGGAGCAGCTGGTCGCCGCGGCGCGCCGCGAGCACGCCCGTCTGGCGGCGCGCGCGGTGGCGGCGCGCGGGTCCCGGGCCGCGGCCCGGGAGCGACGGGCAGTGGAGGCGGAGGCCGGCATGGCGCTCGACCGGCTCGCCGCCGCGCTCACCGAGATCGAGGCGAGCGACCGGATCGTCCGGGACGCCAAGCAGGAGCTGATGGAGGCCAACCTCCGGCTCGTGGTCTCGGTCGCGAAGCGGTACGTCACCCGCGACCTCGGCCTGCTCGACCTCGTCCAGGAGGGGAACTTCGGGCTCATGCGCGCCGTGGACCGGTTCCAGCACCACCGCGGCTTCAAGTTCTCGACGTACGCCACCTGGTGGATCCGGCAGGCGGTCCGGCGCGCCATCGACGACCAGTCGCGGACCATCCGGATCCCCGTCCACATGATCGAGGCCCTGAACCGCGTGGGACGGGCGGGGCGGGACCTCGGGCACGAGCTCGGGCGCGTGCCGACGCCCGAAGAGCTGGCGGGCCGGACCGGCGAGCCGCCCCGGAAGATCCGGCTCCTCCTCGACGCTTCCCGGCCGCCGCTGTCGCTCGAGGCGCCGATCAACGACGACCAGCAGCTCGCCGATGTCCTGGCGGACGAGGCCGGAGCCACGCCGGACCGCGCCCTGCTGGAGCGGGACATGGTCGAGCAGGTCGCGCGCTCGCTCGGGACGCTCAGCGACCGGGAGGCCAGCGTCCTCCGGCTCCGCTTCGGGATCGGCACCGAGCGTGAGCACACGCTCGACGAGATCGGCGAGCGCTTCGCGCTCACCCGCGAGCGCATCCGCCAGATCGAGACGACCGCGCTGCGAAAGCTCCGCCATCCGCTTCGCAGCCACAACCTGACCGCGTTCGTCCCCGGCGCGGCGGCTCCGCGCGACTAGCCCCGCCGCGTTCCCGGCTTGTCTCGCCGGGCGCGATCTGCTACGGTCTGCCAGGGTCCGCGCGTCCCGCCAGGTGCTGCGCGGGCCCCGGCCCCGCACGAGCCGCGCCCGGAGAGCGAATCATGCCCGACGACGCGTACTTCCGCTGGACGGCCGAGCTGTTCGACCGGCAGCGGATCTTCGACAAGCCCGAGGCCCTTGCGGGCATCCGGGTGCTCGAGCTCACCACGCTGATCCTCGGTCCCGCCACCGCCGACTTCCTCGGCGAGTTCGGCGCCGAGGTGATCAAGGTGGAGCTGCCCCCCGCGGGGGACACGATGCGCTACGTGACGCCGCGCGGGACCTTCTGGAAGAACGCCTCGCTCGGATTCTTCCCGGAAAGTCACTCCAAGTACCACGTCGCCATCGATCTCCACAAGGATGAGGGCAAGGCGCTCTTCACGCGTCTCGCCGCCCGCGCCGACGTCCTCGTGGAGAACTTCCGGGCCGGGACGCTCGACCGCTGGGGAATCGGCTACCGCGCGCTCTCCGCGGTCAATCCCCGGCTCGTCTACGTCGCGAACTCGGGGTTCGGCCAGTGGGGCCCGTTCGCCCTGGGGCGGGCCTCGTACGACGCCGTGGCCCAGACCGTCTCCGGCATGGTCGGGATCACCGGCTTCCCCGGTCGCCCCCCGATCACCTGCGGCATCTTCATCGGCGACTGGTTCGGCGCGATGATGGCCGCGACCGCGGCGCTGGTGGCCCTCCACCACCGGCGGCGGACGGGGGAAGGGCAGTTCATCGACTACGCGCAGTCCGAGGGCCTCATCCGGTCGCTCGACTGGACGTGGATCCTGGCGGGGCTCACCGGGGAGACCCGCGGCCCGGTCGGCAACCGCGACCGCGCCCTCGGCGCCGCCGACATCGTCCGCTGCCGGGACGGCTTCGTCGCCATCGCGGCCGTGACCGACGCCGAGTTCCAGGGCCTCTGCCAGGCGATGGGGAGCCCGGCGCTGGCGACGGACCCGCGCCTGGCCACGCTGGCGGCGCGACTCGAGCCGGCCGCGGCCGAGACCATTCTGGCGCGGGTGCGGGCGTGGGCGGCGGAGCTGACGCAGAGCGAGCTCGAGGCCGTCGGCGAGAAGCACGGCTTCGCCGCGGCGCGGGTCGTCAGCTCGGCCGACCGCTACGCCGACCCACACCTGCGCGCGCGCGGCGCCGTGTGGGACTACGAGGACCCGCTCTACGGCCCGATGGTCGAGCAGGGCCCGGCCCCGAAGCTCTCGGCGACGCCGGGACGGATCCGCTGGGCCGCGCGTCCGGTCGGCTGGCACAACGAGCACGTCTTCCGCACGATCCTGGGGCTGACGCCGCCGGAGATCCAGGCGCTGGAGGCGCGGGGTGTCGTGGGGCGCTGGGCCGATCGGGTCGGGGCCAAGCCGCCCGACGGCGCGAGCCTCGACGCGCCGGTGGTGTGAGGGCGTGACGAGCGCGCGGCCCGACCCCGACCCCACGGCGCCCTGGCCCGACTACGCGCGGGCGCTCTGCGATCCGACCCGGACCCGCGAGAAGCCCGAAGCGCTCGACGACCTCCTGGTGCTCGACTGCTCCCACGCGAACGTCGCCGGGCTCTTCGCCTCCTCGATCCTCGCCGAGTTCGGCGCCACCGTGATCCGCATCGAGCCGCCGGGGGGCGATCCGGCCCGCCAGTTCTCGCCCGAGGGGCGCCGTCACGGCGACACGGGCCTGGCCTACCTCGTCGAGGGGCGGAACAAGCACCACGTCACGCTCGACCTCCAGGCAGCGGAGGGCCGCCTCCTGCTCCGCCGGCTCGCCGCGAAAGCGGACGTGCTGATCGAGACCTTCCGGCCCGGGCTCATGGACGGCTGGGGGTGCGGCTACCGTCAACTGGGCCTCCTCAACCCGCGGCTCGTCTACGTGGCGATCTCGACCCACGGCCAGTTCGGCCCCCGCGCCGCCTCACCCATCCCGGACCACGACCTGACGAACCAGGCGCTCTCCGGCGTGCCGTACACGACCGGCGAGGCGGAAGGGCCGGAGGGCCCTCGGCCACACGCCGTGCCGACCCGCCAGGGCTCGTGGGCCGGCTGGTACATCGGGGGCGGCTGGGCCGCCTTCGCCGCGCTCGCCGCGCTCACCTGGCGCGCCGCGTCCGGGCAGGGGCAGCTCTGCGACATCTCCCCGGCCGAGGGCGAGATGCGGATGACCGACTACGGCGTCCACTGGTATCACTCCCACCGCCAGGTCTGGGAGCGGACCGGGGCCTTCAACATCTCGGTCTTCCCGTACACCCTCGTCCGCACCAGGGACGGCTACTCGTTCATCGCCGGCTTCTCGGACGTGAACTGGACCGGGGTGACGAACATCATGGGCCGACCGGACGTGCGCGAGCGGTTCCCCACCATCCGGGACCGCACGGCCGCCGACAAGCAGCCGGAGATCCACCGCGAGCTCGAGGCGTGGGCGAGCGGGCTCACCTCCCAGGAGGTGCTCGACCGGGTGATGGAGTACATGCGCGAGAAGCGAGGCCCGGGCACCGTCGCCACGGCGCGCGTGAACAGCCCGAAGGACACGCTCGCCGAGTCCCACTGGTGGGAGCGCGGCGTCTTCCAGCGGCTCACGGACCCTCACTACGGAGAGCTCCTGCTCCAGGCGCCGCCGTGGAAGATGTCGCGCACGCCGCCCCGGCTCAAGTGGGCCTGCCGGCCGGTGGGAGCGGACAACGCTACGGTCTACACGCGGTACCTCGGGGTTTCCCCCTCGGAGCTCCGGGCGCTCGCCGCCCGGGGCGTCATCTGAACTCGGAGTCGGAGGAGAGACGATGCTGACGATGGAGGACGTGGCGAAGATGCCGGTGGAAGAGCGTCTCGGTCGCCTGGGGCGCGCCGCGGACGAGCTCGCCGCGGCGATCACGGGCCAGCCCGAGGCCCTGCTGGCCCGGCGGCCGGACGCCAAGAACTGGGCGGCCAAGGAGGTCGTCTGCCACCTGCGGGACACGGAGGAGTCGTTCATGGTGCGCTTCCAGGCCATCGCCGCCATGGACGAGCCCAAGTTCTTCCCCATCGATCCCGACCGGTGGGCGGAGGAGCGGCAGTACATCCGGAGCGACGCGGCCGAGGCCCTCCGCGCCTTCCGGCGCCGCCGGCAGGAGTCCCTCGCTCACCTCCGGGGGCTCGCGACCGCCGACTGGCAGCGGGCGGGCATCCATCCGGCCCGTGGCCGCTTCACGGTCGGCGACTTCGTGACCCTGATGACCTGGCACGACCAGAATCACCTGGAGCAGCTGCGCCGGGCCCTCCGCGGGGACGCCTAGCTCATTTCGGGGGGGTCTGGGGAGACCCGCCCGATGCCTCCCCGCCGTTGCGGCGGCAGAGCCGCCGCTCGGACATCCTACGACTTACCGCGACACGGGGTTCTGGCGGGTCGCCTCGTCCACGTACCGCGCGGCGTCATCAGGCAGGAGCAGCCGCGCGGCCGTGAGCTCGCGCACGACCTCCGAGACCTTGCGGACGTAGCCGTCCGCGTTGCCGTACCGCTCCTCGAGCGAGGGCCGCGGGTCGCCCTTCGCCTCGCGCTCGGCGCGCGTCCGGGCGAAGGGGGCGTAGGTGCCCTCGCGGTCGCAGAGCTCGCCCGCGGGGTAGGGCGGCCGGTAGAAGTTCCAGCCCGTGTAGGTCGCCACGGGCGCGGCGATCGCCGGAAGCCGGATCCCCGCGGTCTCGTTGCCGTCGGCGTCGACCCGCGGCACGAGCGGACGGTACGCCTTGTCGCCCGCGGCGTGGCGCGGCCTCGTCCAGTCGCCGAACAGGACGAGATGGTTCCCGGCCCGCGGGACCTCGATGCCCGGGATCGCGGGGAAGCCGAGCTGCTCGGAGGCCACGAGCGTGCCGGCGGCGAGGGTCGGGACGCGGCTCGGCGGGGGCTCCGTGCCGTCCGTGACCCAGCGGTCCAGCGCCACCAGCAGCGCGCGGAGCGCCGGCGCCGGGCTGTGCGGGTTCCTGGGGTGGAGGCAGTTCCCCGGGACCGGGGTGAGCCCGGCCCGGCCGCCATGCTGCGTGCCGGCCACGAGATAGAGACGGACGCCCTTCGGGATCTCGAGGTCGCGCGTGCCGAGCGGGTCCGTGTGGAGGAGCGAGGCGCCCTTCTGCCAGTACTCCGTCGAGGTGTTGACCTCGATGACGAGCGGGTCGAAGCCGTTGCCGCGCAGGAGCGCCCCGGCCCGGCCGGTCACGGGATCGGAGACCGTCCCGTGGGCGAAGGGGAACTGGTTCTCGGGGAAGTGGTGGTCCTCGTGCTGGGTGTTGGTCCGGTTCGGCTGGCCGAACTCGGCGTTCGCGAAGACCTTCCCGACCCCCGCGATGTGGGCGAGCGTGCCGTCGAAGACCTTGCGCCCGGCCTCGTCCTGGTTCATGCCGAGCTCGAGGTGGTCGCGCAGGTAGCGGCCGGACTGGGAGATGCCGACGGCGAGCGCGGCCCGGATGCCGGTCGCCGCCCCGCCGAGCGCGACCGGGTTGGGGGTCCCGGCGGCATCCCGCGGCTCGTAGCGCAGGAAGGCCACGAGGTCCCGGGTCGCGGCGTAGCCGATCCCGAGCACCTTGGGATCCTTCGCCGGGTACGAGAAGTCGTAGATCGACCCCGGCTGGAACGCGGTGCCCTCGGGCAGGAGCTTGATGCTGCGACTGTCGGCGTACGCCCAGCCGGTGGGCGGGATCTCGGCCGGCGGCTCGGCCTCGCTGGCGCGGACCGTCAGGCGCGCCCGCGCCTGGTCGAGGCTCGCCGCCTCGTAGCTGAGCGGCGCGGTCGCCCGCGTGGTGGGGACCCGCGTGCCGAAGACGAACTCGTCGCGAATGACCCGGACGATCGGCGCGCCGCCGGCGGTCGCCGTCGGGACGCGGATCACGAGCCCCTGGTTGGCCCGCGGCGCATCCGGGTCCCAGCCGCTCCAGACGATCGTGTAGCCCTCGCGGAAGGCGAAGCCGTTGCCGGCGGCCGCGACCGTGGCGGGGTCGTTGACGGCGCCGGGGGAGGTCTGCGGCGCGTCGTGGAGCCACGGCAGGAGGAACTTCCGGCCCCGGTTGGTCACGTCGTAGAGGAGCTTCCGGTTGCCGCGGGCGGGCTCGGCCGGCCGCATGAGGTAGAAGTCCACGTCGTACTCGACGAGCCCGCGCGCGTTGCGCGGAGCGCGGTCGAGGTTGACGATGACGGCGTTCCGGGCGTCGCGCGGGTCGAGCTCGCCGAAGGCCACGCCGACGATCCGGACATAGGCGCCGGTCGGCCCGAACTCGACTCCCCCGGCGAAGGGCTCGGTCCGATCGACGCGGAGCCGGACGACCCGCGCCTCCGCGGTCCCGGCGAGCAGCAGACCGACGAGCGTGAGCGCGATGGCGAGCGGTCGGCTCATGGGAGTCCTCCTCGTGCCGGTGGCTCCGTCCGGGCCTCATCGCGGCTCGGCATAATGACCCGCCGAGCGGGATCACTGCCAAGCGACGCCACTTTAGACAGGCCGTCATGCTCCAGCCAGGGAAGACGACGGGGAAAGGCCATGGGTCCTCGCCTCACCGGCTGAGCGGGGTACCGGGCGCCCGGATCCCTGTCGTGGCCGAGAACCAGTCACCAGCGATGTATGACGCGTGCGCCTCCTGGGCCCGGATGACCCGCAAGCTCTCTTCCTTTACCGCCCGGGCCCCCTGGCGGGCGGCCTCGAGCCGTTGGGCTTCGGTGACCAGCGCCTGGCGGCGATCCTCGTTTTCGTGGATCCGGCGAGCCAGCTGGAATGCCAGCCGCTCGCGGTCGTCAATCGCCTCCAGTGTGTGGTTCACCTGCGCCCAGGCGATGCCGAACCGCGTCATCGCCACGCCGTACTCCGCGGCGAACTTCGCGATCGTCGCGCCGCGCTCGACGGCCCGCATCCCGCGCGCGCTGGCCTCCTCGATCAGCCGCCGGGCTCCCGCGCTCTTGAGGAGCTCCCAGGACGCGTGTTGAAGGTCCGCCATGGCGGCGAGCAACTCCTGCCGTTCCAGCGGGGTGCGTACGACGTTGAGCACCGCCAGGATGGCGAGGGAACGCTCCCCGAAGCGGTGGACGGGCGCCGCCGCCTCCTCGACGTTCACGGCGTGGCGGAGCGCGGCCTCCGCCCCCTCGAGCTCCTGGTCCAGCCGCTCCACCTCGAGCCGGAGCCGCTGGTACTTCGACCAGACGCGGCGGTATTTGGCGAGGCTCTCCCGGGCGCGGCGGAGAGCCGGCCGAACCCGTTGGTACTCGGCCCAGGCGCGGGGGCCCTCCCGGTGGGCCTCCTTGACCACGTCGGCCAGCGGACCCAGCAGAAACTCGACGGCTGCGAAAAGCGCCTCCTTCTGCGCGTCCTCGCTTTCCTTTACCCAGTCGCCGAGCGTCTCCTGGGGGTTCACACCCTGCTGCAGGCGCCGGAGGGCGTTCTGCCACACGCCCACCATGCGTTGGTGGTAGGCGATGTCCCGCCGACGCGCGCGCAGTCGCTCCTCGATCTGGCGGTCGAGCGTCTCCGCAGTCTCGACGCATGCATCGCCCGCGAGCTCAAATCCGGGCTGGCACTCGCAGTAGATTCGCAGCGTGTCGCCGATCCGCTCTTCCCCGATCTTGCTCGCGCCAGGCGGACAGGTCTGCGCGGTCGTGACGGGAACCAAGACGAGACCCGCCGACAGGAGGCCCGTCAATGCGGCCGCGAGAACAACGGCCCCGGTAGGGGGGGAGGGGCTCAGCATCAGCGCCCGAGCAGAATAATCTCGACTTTTTGCTGGCTCGCGTCTCGCTCCTGGAGGGCGCGTTCTTCGGCCTCATAGAGTTGCGCATACTCTTCGAGGCGGCGAGTGTACTCACGCTCGGCCGAAGCCCCGCTCGGCACCTGGGCCGAACTCTGCCCCCCAGCCGGCGCGCCAGTTAGTGCTTGCAGCTCCTGGCGCAGGCGCTCGCGCCGGGCGCGCGACGAGGTGATCAGCTGCTCGGCGCTGGCAATCTCGTCGAAGGCCTGGCGCAGTTCATTGAGCCGGGCCGTACTCAAATGCCCCGGCAGAGCCAGCGACTCGAGGGACACCTGGACATCGAGCCCCTGGATGGCAAGGCCGGCCTGGTCCGCCAGGAATCGGGCGTTCTCGTCACTCGGAGGCATGCCCGCACAGCGGTCGCACCGGAGGATCGCGATCGCGCGGCCCAGCTGCTCAAGTGCCACCGAAGACCCGGGGGTCCACCCTGTCGGCACCTTGGCCTTTCCGAAGTTCTCGGCGCGATCGAAGCTGAAGAATCGGGTGCCCGCGGGCAGGCGCACTTCGGTGTAGCCGGCGCTCGCACCCATCGCCTGGACGCGGACGATCTCGCCGGCCAGGGCGCCGAGCGCGCGCCGCCGCAGGGCGTCGAGGTGCTGGATCCGTTCCATCCGTTTGCCACTCGGCGGCGGCGGTGGGGTCGAGGGGCGAGGCCGGTCGGGAGGAAGCACGTCGCCGCGGCCACCGCCGCCGCAGTACATGACGCACTCGGCCCGGCCGATGGAGGGCACGCTGGCGGGCTCCGCGCCCGGGGTCGCGAGGCACCAGAGTGCCACGGCGACCGCCAGCCCCGTGCGGCGCGCGAGCCGCACGGTCACCAGTCCTCCCGGTCTGGCGCCAGGAGAAACGGCGACCTGTCGCTGACGAAGTACTCGTACCGCCCCACGAGCTCGGCGACCCGTTGCTCCCAGTCGCGCACCTTCTGTCGCGCCTGCACTGCGTGGGGCCCGGAGGGGGCGAGCGCGAGATAGCGCTGCATCTCCCGGATCGCGCCCGGCGTCATCACCGGCTCGCCGCCCAGGGTGAGGGCGAGGTTATAGTAGCCCTCCGGCCACCACGGGGCGATCTCGAGAGCCTGACCATAGGCCTGCTGAGCCAGCGCCCGGTCGCCCTGCGCCAGGAACGCCTCGGCTTCCCTCGCGTACCGCAGCGCGAGCCCTGGCGGCAGCGGTTTTAGCGGAAGCCGCCGGTACACGGCGAAGAGCCGATCCTCCGCCGGGCGCCGCTCGCCCTGGTCAATGCCGGGGACGAACTGGCGGAACACGCCCAGCGCCGCCGAGTAGTGCTTGAGCGCGGCGTAGTGGGAGCCGGCCCGCTCCGCGCGCTCCGCGAAATCCCAGATGGCGCGGTAGACTAGCTGACGAGCCTCCGAGCTTGAGGCGCCGGGACGGCGCGCCCGAAACGCGTCCCACGCAGTCGGCCATCCCTCCGCGCCGTACAGGACGGCGACGAGCCACTCGTGAAGCGCACGGTCGCCGGGGTCGAGCTGCACGGCCTCGCGAAGGGTGGCCGCGGCACGCACGTAGTCGCCGGTGACGGCCTGGGCGACCCCCATTACACCGACGATGGTGGCACCGGGCGTCGCGTCCACCGCCCGAAGATTCTCGAGCGCCCAAGCCGCCTGGGCGTAGCGATGGAGCCGGAAGAGCGCTTGACCCAGCAGTGACCAGGCCGTTGGCTCTCGCGGGCGCAGCTCGACCGCGGCGAGCGATTCTTTCCTGGCGGCTTCCGGATTGCCGCGCTCCAAAGCCGTCACGCCTTGCGAGAGGCGAGCCATGACCTCTTGTCCAAGAAGCGCCTCGAAGGGCTGAAATCCCATCAGGGTGACGGCCTTGCCCTTCTTACCTCGTCTGAAGTACGCCTCACCCACTTCGCGAGCGATACGCGTATGCGTGTCGAGTTGATACCGGTTCATGACGTAGAGGAGGTTTCCCTGTCGGTCGGCCGCCGGAAAGGCGGAAAACACTCGGGCCGCGCGGGCTATCGCCTGCTCGGCGAGCTCGAGCTCACCTCGGGCAACATACGCCCGCGCCATCCCGAGATTCGCCGCGTACGCTTCCCGAGGCGGCGCGTTCGACACGAGGGCACGTCGCCAAGCCTCCAGCGCCCCGTCGAGTACACCACGCGCGAAGTGACCGAATCCTGTTGCAACCAGGGCCTCGGCCGCTTCCTCGGCCGTCTGGGCCGGCCGGTCCTTCTCGCCGTCCGCGCCATCGCCTTCCTCTTCGTCCTCTTCTATGCCGTTAGCTACCTCAACGTGCATCCCAGGCACGCCTTCAGGGAGCTCGACCTCTTCTTCGTCTTCTTCTCGCTGCCCCTCTTCAGCTGGGCCAACCGGCTCCGCTGCACGTTCTACGTCGGTTCCGGTGGAGCGGGCGCTCTTCTCTCTCAGGACATCAGGGCGGCTGAGTTGATCGCCCATGAGGGCGGTGACGAGGAGCAGGAGCACGGGAGTGAGCAGGACTGGGGCGCGGCGGGACATCAACGGGCGTTCAGTGGCTACGCCACTATTCGACCTCTGGAGGCTGACGCCGCACCGTATCACGGATGGCGTAGCCTCCGCAAGGCCGCCTGGTCTCGTCGCCCGTGAGACGTCGGCAATGAACGGGGGTATGGCACCCGAATTTTTGGAGAATCGGCGGCGCTCGGGCGGCGCTCTCGCGGCGGGCGCGCCCGGCAGCGCCCGCAGGTAGGCCACGAGCGCCTCGATCTCGGCCTCGCCCAGGGCGAAGCCGAACGAGGGCATCCCGGGCTTCCCGAAGCTCGCCCCCCCGTGGCGGATGAGGTCGCGCAGGTAGCCGTCCGGTAAGGCCGCCGTCCGGGGGTCCGCCAGGTTGCCCGGCTGGAGCAGGAGGAACCGCGCCCGCCACGCGCCGCCCCGCCCGTCGGCGCCGTGGCAGCTCGCGCAGTGAGCCCGAAAGAGCGCGCGCCCCGGCTCCGGACCCGGCGGGCCCGGCGGCACCGGCGCGACCAGGAGCGCGGTGAGCGCCGCGGCGAGGCCGAGGAGGAGCGCCCCGGCGGCCCAGGCGAGGGCGCGCCTCACCCGCCGCGTCCGCCCGGCCCGAGCTCGAGCAGCGTCTCGCGGACGCGAGGGTGCTCGAGGAGCGCCGGGCCGCTCGCCTCGACGACCACCTGGCCGCCGTCCAGGAGGTAGCCGCGGTCGGCCAGCCGGCAGAGTCGCCGGACGTGCTGCCCGGCGGCCAGCGCCGTGACGCCGTGACGCCGGACCAGCTCCCGGAGGGCCGCGCCGAACGCGGCGACGACCGGCGCGGCCAGGCCGAGGAACGGGTCGTCGAGCAGGAGCAGGCGGGGGCGGGCCATGAGGCCGCGGCCGAGGGCGACCATCTGCTGCTCGCCGCCCGAGAGGACGCGAGCCGGCGTGTCGCGCCGGGCCCGGACCAGGGGGAAGAGCCGCTCGACGAAGGCCAGGCTCGTCGCCGCGTCCTGCCGGGCGGCCGGGAGATAGGCGCCGAGCTCGAGGTTCTCGCGCACGGTCAGCTCGTCGAAGAGCCGCCGGCCTTCGGGGATCGCCGCCACGCCGAAGGCGGCGATCCGGTACGGGGCGAGGCCGTCGAGCCGGGTCCCGGCGAGCGCGATCCGCCCCGCCCGGATGCGGAGGAGGCCCGCGATGGCGCGGAGAAGCGTCGTCTTCCCCGCGCCGCTCGGGCCGAGCAGGGCGACGAGCTCCCCCGGCCGGACTTCCAGCGACGCCTCGCGCAGGACGAGCGCGGCCCCGTAGCCCGCGCTCACCCGCTCGACGGTCAGGAGCGGCGCGGCGCCGGGGCTCACCGGGCGGTCGCCAGGAGGTCGAAGGACACGCTCACCTCGTCCTTGATCGGGTTCAAGAAGCTGTCGTAGGCCACGCCGAAGTCGCGCCGGTTCACGGTGAGCTGGCCGACGACGCGGATCGTTCCCGCGGCCGGGGTCACGGTGACCGGCACGCTGACCGGCCGGGTGACGCCGCGAATCGTCAGCTCCCCTCGCACGACGAGGCGCTCGCCCTCCCGCCGCACGGCCGAGGCGACGAAGGTGGCCTCGGGGAAGCGCGCGGCGTCGAAGAACTCCGCGCTGCGCAGGTGGTTGTCCCGCATGCGGATACCCGTGTCGATGGAGGCCACCTCGACGCTGACCCGGCCCGAGGCGGTCTCGGGCCGCCCGGCCTCGACGCGGAACTCGCCGCTCACGCGGTGGAACGTCCCGTCGGCGTTCATGAGGCGCGAGACCGCGTGAAAGCGGATCTGGCTCCGGGCGGGGTCGAGCGCGTAGACGCGGGTGGGCTGGGCCGCGGCGGGCGTCAGGCCGAGGGCGGCGAGGCACCCGAGCGCGAGCGCGAGCCGCCGGACGGGGGCCCTCACCTGGCTCACCCCTCCTCCTCGCCGAGATACGCCTCGGCGACCCGGCGGGAGGCGAGGACCTCCGCGGGTGCCCCCTCGGCGACCAGGTCGCCCTGGTCGAGGACCAGGACGCGATCGGCCAGGGACGCGAGCGTCCCGACGGCATGCTCGATGGCGAGGACGGTCAGCCCGCGCTCCCGGAGCCGCCCGTAGAAGCGCGCGAGCTCCTCGCGTCCCCGGGGCGGCAGACCCGAGCCCAGCTCGTCGAGCAAGAGCAGGCGCGGCTCGGGGGCAAGGGCGCAGGCCAGCTCGAGTCGCTTCTGCTGGCCCAGCGAGAGCGCGTGCGCCGCGGTCGATGCCTCGTCCGCGAGTCCCACGAGCGCGAGCAGGCCTTCGGCGCGCTGGCGGCGATCGCGCGGGTCGGCGCGGCCGCGGCGGCCGAACGTCACGCCGACGAGGACGTTGTCGAGGGCCGAGAGGGCGGGGAAGAGCCGCGCGATCTGGAAGGTGCGCCCGATGCCGAGCGCGGCGATCCGGTGCGGCGGGAGCCGGGTGAGGTCGGCGTCCCCGAAGCGCACCGTCCCGCGGGTCGGGCGGGTCAGGCCGCTGACGATATCGAAGAGGGTGGTCTTGCCCGCGCCGTTCGGGCCGAGCAGGGCGACCAGCGCGCCGGGCTCCACGTCGAAGGTGACGTCGCGGAGGGCGAGGAGCCCGCCGAAGGACTTGCTGACGCGGTCAAGCGTGAGCCGGGCCGGCATCACGAGCGGCGCGGCGGCCGGCGAGGCCCCGCGGGAGCAGGAGCACGACGAGGACGAGGGCCACGGCGTAGGGCAGCTCGTGCAGGCGGGGCAGCGTCGGCTGGAGCAGGAGCTCCGAGCCGAGGTAGAGGACGAGCGCGCCGAGGGGGGGGCCCAGGAGCGCGTGGACGCCGCCGAACGTGGCCATGACGAGCGGGAGGATGGAGAGGCCCCGGCCGAAGACGAGGTCGGGCTCGACGACGCGCACCGCGTGGACGTAGAGCGCGCCGGCGGCCGCGGTCAGCGTCCCGGAGCAGACGAAGGCCAGGACCTTGTAGGCCGTCGCCGGCACGCCGAGGAGCTGGGCGCGTTGCTCGCGCTCCCGGATCGCTGCCCACGCGAGGCCGACGCGACTGCGGCGGAGCGCAGCGGAGAGAGCCAGGACCAGGACGAGGAGGGCGAGCGCGAGGTAGTAGCCGGCGGCGCGGTCCCGCGCCGGGTCGGCCCCGCCGCCGAGGACCGGGAGCGGGGGGATCCCCACGAGCCCGGCCCCGCCGCCGGTCAGGCCGGTCCAGTTGAGCGCGACGAGCCGGCCCCCCTCCGCGTAGGCGAGCGTGGCCAGCGCCAGGTAGGCGCCGCCGAGCCGGTGCGCGGCCAGGCCGATCGGGAGCGCGACGAGCCCGCCGACGAGCGCCGCCGCGCCGACGCCGACCCACGGGTTCCAGCCGGCCCGCTGGGCCAGGAGCGCGCTCGCGTAGGCGCCCGCGCCGAAGTAGACCGCGTGGCCGAAGGAGATCTGGCCGGCGAAGGCCAGGAGGCTCCACGCGCTCGCCAGCGAACCCCAGAGGAGCGCCATGGCGGAGAGGTAGAGGTAGTAGGGATGGAACCCGGTCAGGGGCGGGAGGACGAGCGCCGCCCCGAGCGCCGTCGCCGCGAGGAGCCTCATGCTCGGGGCGCCGCCGGCCGCGGCTCCGGGCGGCAGAGGAGGAGGACCGCGAGGAGCAGGGCCGCGACGACCAGCTCGCGCCAGCGTGGCCCGGCCAGCACGAGCGCCGCGGATTCGGTGAGGCCCACGAGCAGGCCGCCGACGAGCAGCCCCGCGGGCCGGCCGGGCCCGAAGACGGCGCCGAAGATGGCGAGCGTCACCGCGAGGAGGGTGAGGTCCACCCCGGCCGCCGGGTGCAGATAGTGGAGGCCGGCGAAGAGGACGCCGCCCGCGCCCGCCATGGCCGCCGCCGCGGCGAAGGCCAGCGTGCCCACGCGGTCCGTGTTCACGCCCATGAGGGCCGCGGCCTCCGCGTCGCGACCGGTCGCGCGGAGCGCGGCCCCGTAGCGCGTGCGGTCGAGGAAGAGCTGGAGGCCGAGCACGGTCACCAGGCCCACGCCCCCGGCGGTCGCGCGCGCGGGCGAGAGCCCGAGGGCGGTGGGTCCGGCGGGAGCGGCGGCGTCGGGCGCGATGAGCCGGTAGTCGCCCGACCACCCGGCGAGCATCGCGTTCTGCAGGAGGAGGGAGAGCCCGAAGGTGAGGGTGAGGCTGTTGAGCTCGACCGGCTCCCGGACGCGCGCCAGAAGCGCGCGCCAGAGAAGGCCGAGCGGGACGAGGGCCGCCGCCGCGATGGCAGCGAGGGCGAGCATCGGCAGGTCGAACAGGCGCGCGGCGGTGTAGCCGACGTAGCCGCCCAGGATCACCAGCTCCCCGTGCGCGAGGTTGAGCGCGCGGGTCAGCGCGAAGATCGCCGCGAAGGAGAGGGCCAGGAACGCGTAGAAGGCCCCGTTGGCGAGGCCGGCGACGAGCGCCTGGCCGACCGTCGTCAACGACATCGCGGGCCCCGCACCCGGCGTCGCTGCGCCGCGCGCGGCACTAGGGGCGCGAGGAGACGAGCCGCCCCGTGGCGAACTCGGGCGGGTAGACCACGACGTGCCGGCCCCCCTGGATCTGGACGATCACCCGCCGATAGAAGAGCGGGTCGCCGTGACGGTCGAACTTCACACGCCCCAGCGGCGTCTCGACGTCCAGACGCGCCAGGGCCGCGCGCACGGCCTCGCCGCCCGGCTCGGCGCCGTCGCGGAGCACGGCCGCCAGGCCGGCCAGCAGGGCGCGCGCGGCCGCGTAGCCGTGCATGCTGAGCGGGATCGCGTCCTGGTTGAAGCGCCGGCGGTAGGCCTCGACGAACGCGAGCGACTCCCCTCGCGCGGCCGGCACGAAGACGCCGGGCTGCCACGCGGTCGTGCCGAGGAGCCCCTCGGCCGCGCGGCCGAGCTCCTGGATCACGGCCGGGAACTCGAGCCCGAAGGCGCCGACGAAGGCCCCGACGCGCACGCCGGTCTGCGCCATCTGCCGGACCAGGAGGAGATGGTCCGCGAAGAACGCGTCGGAGAGGAGCACCTCGGCCTGGCGGTCGCGGACCTTCAGGAGGAGCGGGGTGAAGTCGGAGAGGCCGGGCGAGAACGCCTCGAAGAACGGGACCTCGATGCCGGCACTCGCGAAGGCCGCCCGCTGACGCTCGGCGAGCTGGCTAGACCCCGGCGTCGCGGAGTGGAGGATCGCGACCCGGCGCGCCCGCACGACGTCGCGGACGAGCCCGACGGTGGCGTCGACATAGGGCTCGAGGCGCGACACGCGGAAGAAGTACCGGTACCCGCGCCGGGAGAGCCGCTCGTCGAGCGAGGCGGTCGCGACGTACGGGGTGCCGGCGCGCTCGGCGACCTCGCTGACCGGCCCCACCAGGCTGTCGACGTACCCGCCGACGAGCGCGCTGACGCGGTGGCGGGCGGTCAGCTCCTCGGCGGCCGCGATGGCTCGCGCCGGCTTGCCTTCGTCGTCCCGGGTGAGGAGCCGGACGGGCCGGCCCTCGACGCCGCCGCGGGCGTTCGCCTCGTCCACGGCGAGCTGGATGCCCTGCGCGACGGCGAGGCCCTGGGCCGCGAGGAGGCCGGTCCGCGAGTTGATCTCGCCGACCACGATCGGCTCCGCCGCCCCCGCCGGGACGGCGCCTGCCGCCGCGCTCGTCTGCAGGACAAGGGCGAGAGAAAGCGCCGCTCGACGGAAGGTGGGACCGAGGTCGGGACGTAACGTCATGGGCGGGGGAGGCAGACCCGATCCGTTCGCCGAACGGCCCGGCTGCGCCGGGAGGGCCGTCGGAGGGGGGCGGGCAGCCCCCCTCCGAAGATCATTCGATCGCTTGCTCGGTCTGGGTATCGAAGAAATGCAGCCGGTCCGCGTTCAGCGCGAGCGGGACCTGCTCGTGCAGCCGGACGCGGGAGGTGGGGGGGACGCGGGCCACGAGCGGGTGGTGGCCCACCTTCACGTCGAGCAGGATCTCGTTCCCGAGAGGCTCGACCACCTCGACGACCGCGTCGACGCGGTAGTGCTTCGGCGTGTCGGGGGCCGCCTCGCGGATGTCCTCCGGGCGCACCCCCAGCGTCACCGTCTTGCCCCGGTAGCGCTCCAGCGCACCTTTGTGGGCGGGCGGGACGCCGACCCGGAGCCCCTGGGACTCGACCGCCAGGTCCCCGTCGCCGACCACCGTGCAGTCGAGGAAGTTCATGGCCGGCGAGCCGATGAAGCCCGCGACGAACTTGTTCCGGGGCTTCCGGTAGATGCCCAGCGGGTCGCCCACCTGCTGGACGACGCCGTCCTTCATGACCACCACGCGGTCGCCGAGGGTCATGGCCTCGACCTGGTCGTGGGTGACGTAGATCGCCGTCGTCTCGAGCCGCTCGTGCAAGCGCTTCAACTCCACGCGCATCTGCACGCGCAGCTTGGCGTCCAGGTTCGAGAGCGGCTCGTCGAAGAGGAAGACCTGCGGGTGCCGGACGATGGCGCGGCCGACCGCGACGCGCTGGCGCTGGCCGCCGGAAAGCTGGCGCGGCTTGCGGCTCAGGAGCTCCTGGATGCCGAGCATCTGGGCCGCCTCGCGGACGCGCTTGTCGATCTCGGGCTTGGGGAACTTCCGCATCTTGAGCCCGAAGGCCATGTTGTCGTACACGGTCATGTGCGGGTAGAGGGCGTAGTTCTGGAAGACCATGGCGATGTCGCGGTCCTTGGGCGGCAGATCGTTCACCAGCCGCTCGCCGATGAAGATCTCGCCCGAGGTGATCTCCTCCAGCCCGGCGATCATGCGGAGGGTCGTCGACTTGCCGCACCCCGATGGCCCGACCAGGACAATGAACTCCTGGTCCTTGATCGTGAGGCTCACGTCCCGGACCGCCACGACCTCGTCGAATTTCTTCACCAGCTCCTTGAGGACGACCTGTGCCATCGGGTGCTCCCTCGACCTCGCGTGCGGGTTTCAGGTTCGGGCGGGCGGCCGGGCGCGCCGCGCGCTGCCGCCGCCCCGTATTCTACTTGAGTCTGGCAGGCTTCCGAAAGGGTACCGCCGACTGGCCTGGCCCGGTGGTGTGCGGGCCGCGACGTGGCCCCAGAATGGGCGGTCCGCCGGTCGCTGTCAAGCCTGCGCCTGGCCGCGCTGCCGGCCTACCGCGGCGACGGCCACGGTGCCTTCGCTGCCGGGATCCCGCTCTCCTGGACAAGGCGCTCGAGGGCTTCCAGGCGAGCCTTCAGCGCGGCGTACTCGGCGGTGCGTCGTTCGAGCGCTTGGACCGCGATCATCAGGACCCCGGCCATGTCGGTCGAGGTGATCGTCGTGGGCGTACCTATCGTGCCGACGCCGTCGTGGCCGAAGGCGGCGAAGAAATCCTGGGCGCTCGGGCCGTAGTGGCGGAGCTGCTCGGGATCATGGCCGATGAAGTTCCAGCTCGCCAAGGGCAGGCGTCGGACCTTTTCGAGCACGGCTTCGCCATCCACGGGCCTGAAGTTCTCCTTTTTGGTGGCGTCGGAGCTGCTGGTGAACCCGACCTGGCCTTCGATGACCGAGACAGTGGCATTGCCGAGCCGGATCTTGTGGCTGGAATCAACGATGGCGCCGGCGCCGATGGCCGTGGCGTTCCTGAACCCGTTCGCGGAAACGTCGGCACCAGCCCCGAACGCCGTGTTGCTTGTACCGACGGTATTGCTTGCCAGCGCACCGGCTCCGGCCGCGGTGTTCCCGCCGCCGGCAGTGTTGCTCGTGAGCGCGTCGTGTCCGATGGCCGTATTGAAGTCGCCCGTGGTGTTGAACCTGAGCGCGGCGTGCCCGTTTGCCGTGTTTTCGGCGCCGCCCGTGTTGTCTGCCAGCGCCAACACGCCGGTGGCGGTATTGCCCGAGCCCGTGGTATTGCCGACGAGGGCAAACACCCCAGTGGCGGTGTTGTTGGTGCCGCTGGTGTTGCTGAAGAGCGCTTGGGCCCCGGCAGCGGTGTTGCCCACGCCGCTCACGTTGCTGAGGAGCGCTTCGGCTCCCGTCGCGGTGTTGGAATTTCCGAGATCGCCCGGCCAAGAGGCCGTGAACGGCAACAACGTCGCCGCGAAGATGGTGCCATTGGCGGTGAGCAGGCTGAGCGAGATCTCGTAGGCGCCACCAACGGGAATCGTGAGGCCGGCGACCTCGATCAGGATGGGCGTGCCGGCCCGTACGCCGATGCTACTCGGCAGGTCCACCACGAAGGCGCCATCTGCAGGATCGACACTCGTGACAATCGGGGGCGGGCTTGGCTTGCCGCCGATCAGCAGACCGGTGAGGATTGGTTCGGCCCCCAGCATCGGGGGCGGAAATATCAAGCGGAACTTGTCCAGGAAGCCTGGGCTGGGGACGGTAAATTGGAGGACACACGACGCCTGCGAGCGCGCGAGGTCGGTGGAAAGAACCACTTGGTCGAGCGCTGACGCCGTGCGCCCGACTCCGAGACTCACCCCCAGAAGAGCAATCGCGACGAGGACAGCGTTTCGCCAGAGCTTTGCCATAAGGCGGCCTCCTCGGACTTGCGTGCAGTGCATCCACGCCGGGTACGGCCGGCTCACCCGCGCGTCCGGGCAAGGAGAACGATCGGCGGTCAGCCGCACTTTCATAGGACGCCGACTCTACCACGCGCCTCGCTTCTACCCGGAATACTGCGGATCGTCCGCTAACTCTCCGTGATCACGGGGAGAACGAGCCGGCCACATGGCCTTTCGGGACGATCGAGGCCCCCGCCGTTGCTTGACGGCCCGCGCGGCCCTGGGCTAGCATCCCCCCGACCCCGGAAGCCGCGCGGAGAGCCCCGTCGCTGCCGCCACGCGTCCCCTCGCGCCTCGCCCTGGCCGGGCCGGCGCGCCGAGCTCCGGTCCCGTCGTGACCGGCCGCCGGCGCGAGGTCGCCGTCGCCTATCTGCTGATGGCGCCGGCGCTCGTCCTGGTCCTGGGCGTCCTCGCCTATCCGGTCGCCTGGGAGACGTGGGTCAGCCTCACCAACTTCTCGAGCCGGGCCGCGGGCGGGCCGGTCTTCGTCGGGCTGGCGAACTACCGGAAGATGGTCGGGGAGCCGGAGTTCTGGCGCGGCATGGCCACGACGGTCGTCTACTTCGCGACGACGACGCTGGCGAAGCTGGCGCTCGGCGTGCTGATGGCGCTCCTGCTGGCCAAGCCCTCGCGCGGCCGGGCCCTGGCGTTCCTCGCCGTCTTCCTGCCCTGGGCGTATCCCGGCGGCGTGACCGTGATCGCCTGGTACTGGATGCTGAACCCGCCCCTGACCACCTCGTACGCGGTCGTGGCGGGTCAGCTCAAGCACGCGGTGGACGGAGTCTTCGGGGGCGGCGCGTACGCCTTCGCGAGCGTGGCCCTCTTCAACATCTGGCGGGGCGCTTCCTTCACGGCCGTCTTCCTGCTGGCGGGGCTCAACGCGATCCCGCGCGAGCTCTTCGAGTATGCGGAGCTCGAAGCGCGGAGCGGCTGGCAGCGTTTCTGGCAGGTCACGGTGCCGCTCCTGCGGCCCTACATGGCCCTGGCCGTCTTCCTCTCCTTCACCACGGCCTTCGCGGACCTCGCCAACGTCTGGATGCTCACCGGCGGGCGGATCGTCTTCCCCGTGATCGGGACGTACGCGTACTGGCTCGGCATCCGCGCCGGCCAGCTCGCCGAGGCGGCCGCCTATTCCCTCTCGCTCGTCCCGCTGCTCGCGGTCGCGCTGGTGATCCTCTTTCGCTGGTTCGACCCGCGGGAGGAGCGGCCGACGTGACGCGACGCCGTCGGTGGGCCCACGGGGTCCTCCTCGTCCTCGTCGCGGCCTACAGCGTCTTCCCCATCTACTTCGTCACCGTCCAGTCGCTGAAGACCCCGCAGGAGGACGTCTTCGGCCATCCGCTCTACGTCGCCAGGCCGACGTTCGAGAACTACACGGAGCTCTTCGAGGGGGCGGAGGCGCGCGTGCGCGGCTACGTGATCGTGCCGCGCGTGCCCTTCCTCCTGTGGGTCCTGAACTCGGTCACGGTCCTGGGGTCCGCCATCGTCGTCACGCTCGTGGCGAGCGTCCTCGCCGCCTACGCCCTGGGGCGCCTTCGGCCTCCCGGCTGGCTGTGGTGGCGCCGGGGGCTCTTCGCCAGCTACGTGATTCCGCACACCATCCTCTTCATCCCGCTCTACCAGGTGGTCGTCCGGCTCGGGCTCGACGACAACCAGCTCGCCCTCGTCCTGATCTACTCGACGATGGCGCTGCCGTTCTGCGTCTGGATCCTCTCCGCCTACTACCGGCACCTCCCGCGCGAGATCGAGGACTCCGCGCTGGTGGAGGGCGCCACCCCGGCCCGGGCGTTCCTCCGGATCGTGCTGCCGATGAGCCGAAACGTCCTGGTCGCGGCCGGCCTGTTCACCCTCGGCACCGTGGGCAACGACTTCATGCTCGCCTCGATCTTCCTCCTGGACCCGGAGAAGCAGACGGTGGCGGCGGGGCTCGGGGTCATGGACGTGAGCCTGGAGGAGCTGCTGGCCGTGGCGGGGGTGAACCTCGCGGCGATCCCGATCGCGGTCGCCTGCGCGGTGTTCGCGCGCGGCTACGTCCGCGGCCTCACCGCCGCGATGGTCGAGGGGGCCTAGTTCTTCGGCGGGTCTCGGAACCCCCCCCGCTGCCGGTGTTGGCTCGCTGAGCGCTCGACGCCGCGAGGCTGCATGGGGGAGGCAGGCCCGAGCCGGTCGCTGAAGAGCGACCGGCCCGGCTTGGCCGGGAGGGCCGCCGTCAGGAGCCGCGGCGGATCGAGGGCCGCAGGCCCGAGACGCCGCGGCCGGGATGGACAGAGGCGCAGCCCCCCTCCGAGGAAGACAAGTTCCACGACGAGTGCGGCATCTTCGGTGTGTTCGATCACCCCGAGGCGGCCAACCTGGCGTACCTCGGTCTCTACGCCCTCCAGCACCGGGGCCAGGAGTCGGCCGGGATCGCGGCGACCGACGGTACCAGCCTGCACGTCGAGAAGGCCATGGGCTGGGTGTCGGACGTCTTCGGGCCCGAGCGTCTCCGCCGCCTGCCGGGACGGATGGCGATCGGCCACGTCCGTTACTCGACCGCCGGCTCGTCGAACCTCCGGAACGCGCAACCGATCAGCGCGACGTTCGTCCGGGGCCCGGTAGCGCTGGCCCACAACGGCAACCTGGTCAACGCCGATGCCCTCCGGCGGGAGCTCGAGGCGAGCGGGGCCATTTTCCAGTCGACCTCCGACTCCGAGGTGATCCTGCACCTGCTCGCGCGCGGCGATCGCCAGAGCCTCGACCGCGTGCTGCCGCAGGCGCTAGGCCAGGTGAGCGGCGCCTACTCGCTGCTTCTGCTCACGCCGGACACCTTGATCGGGTGCCGCGACCCGCACGGGTTCCGCCCGCTGGTCCTGGGCCGTCTCGGGAGCGCCTGGCTGCTTGCCTCCGAGACGTGCGCGCTCGATCTGCTCGAAGCCGAGTTCGTCCGTGACGTCGAGCCCGGGGAGATCGTTCTGATCGACAAGAACGGCCTCCGATCCATGAAGCCGTTCCCGCCGCGGCGCCAGCTCCAGTGCGTCTTCGAGTACGTCTACTTCGCGCGCCCCGACTCGACGCTCTGGGGGCAGAACGTGTACCACGTCCGCAAGGCCCTCGGCCGGCGGCTGGCCGAGGAACACCCCGCCGAGGCGGACATCGTGATCCCGGTGCCGGACTCGGGCGTCGGGGCGGCGCTCGGGTACGCGGACCGCTCGGGGATCCCGTTCGAGCTGGGGCTGATCCGGAACCATTACGTCGGGCGGACCTTCATCGAGCCGCGGGCGGGGATCCGGCACTTCGGCGTCCGCGTGAAGCTGAACCCCATGCGCGAGACCCTGGAAGGGCGGCGCGTCGTGGTGGTCGACGACTCGATCGTGCGGGGCACGACGAGCCGGAAGATCGTGAAGATGATCCAGTCGTGCGGGGCGCGGGCCGTGCACGTCCGCATCTCGTCGCCGCCCATCCAGTGGCCGTGCTACTACGGCATCGACACGCCCACGCGCAAAGAGCTGATCGCGTCGAGCCATGGTGTCGAGGAGATCCGGCGCTATCTGGGCGCCGACTCGGTGGGGTACCTCTCGCTCGAGGGGATGCTAAAGGCGTGCGGCGGTGACGAGGGCCGTTTCTGCCACGCCTGCTTTACCGGGGCGTACCAGGTCGGGTTCCCGCGGGAAGACAAGTCGCAGCTCGCCCTCTTCGAGTGACTCCTCGGCTCACACGCCGGGGTGTTCCGCTCTGCGCCGCGGCTTCGCCGCGGAGGTCTGTCCTGGGGGAGGCCCCGGAGGGGGCCGCCGAGGCCCCCTC
>JBIOTN010000143.1:0-2555 GCA_044866005.1 Candidatus Rokuibacteriota bacterium
GCCCGGCGCTGGCTCCCGACAGGCCTGGTCGCCCTCGTGATGTCGTTCGCGGTCCTCGGTGGGTTCGTGACGGCGGAGGCGCTCCCGGAGCCCGCCGTCCGCCCCCTCCGCGTCGGCGGCGTCGTCACGGTGCGGCCGTCGCCGGGATGGGCGGTCGCCCGGCGGGATCGCGCCACCCTGCCGTCCCCGGGGGGTGGCGTCCTCCAGGTGTCGTTCGCGCAGCTGACCCGCGGGAGCGGGGCCCTGGACGTCGTGGCGATCCCGGGGTTCGGCGGCGACCGGGAGGAGCTGGCGATCGTCTACCGGGACGAGGTGCTGCGGAGCCAGCTCGAACGGTTGTCGGTCTCCGGCGTCCTCGAGCCGATCGTCCTCCGAGGCGGCCTCGAGGGCCTGCGGTTCCGGTACATCGGCTCCGAGCCCCAGAGCGGCGCCGCCATCGAGGGCTCGGTGGTGGTGGTCGTGGCTGGCTCGGGCAACGGCGTCGTCTTCGACGGCTGGGGACCCGAGGGACAGCTGGAGCTGATCGCCGAAGAGCTGACCGAGATGGTCCAGACGGCGGAGGTCGCCTGAATGTCCTTCGCCCGGGCCCCCACGCGGTCGCCGCTGCTCCACGCCCGCTTCTTCCAGCCGCGGCTCCCCGCGTTCTGGCTCTACGTGGTCGTCGTGGGGCTGACCGGCGTCGTGGCTGTGGGCGAGCAGAGCCTCTTCCGGGAGATGTCGCCCGCGGGCTGGGCGCTCTCCTGGGGGCTCGTCGTCGTCTACGCGGTCCCCGTCGCCCTCGTCGTCTACGCCCTCGACCTGTACGAGCGCGAGCCGATCCCGCTGCTGCTGGCGGCGTTCGTGTGGGGGGCCGTGGCCGCGACCACGCTGTCGGCGATCGGGAACGCCGGGTGGGGACTCGTGGTCGCCCGCCTGGGCGGACCGGAGTTCGCCGCCCGGTGGACCGCTGCGCTCACCGCGCCGTTCGTCGAGGAGACGCTCAAGGGCATCGGGGTCGTCCTGATCGTCCTGATCGCCCGCGACGAGGTCGACGACGTGATGGACGGGTTCGTCTACGGGGCCCTCTGCGGCCTGGGCTTCGCCGTTGTCGAGGACGTCTTCTACTTCATCGCCGTGTTCGGGGGCGACGCCGGCGGCGTGCTGCAAGGGTTCTTCGTCCGGGTGATCGCGAGCGGCCTGTACTCCCACGTCCTGTACACCGGGCTGGTGGGGATGGCGGTGGGGGTGATGGCGACCCGCCGGGACGACCGTTCGGCGCGTGCCCGGCTGCGCGTCGCCCTCCCCCTGGCCGGCGCGGCGGTGCTGGGCCACTTCCTGTGGAACTCGCCGATCCTCGAGTTCTTCCCTCCGCATCCGTGGGAGGGGGCCGAATGGCTGCTGATCCCCCTCGCCACCGCGGCGAAGGGGCTCCCGCTGCTGCTGTTCGTGGTGCTGGCGCTCCGGCTGGCGCACGCGCGGGAGCTGCGCTGGTTGCGCGGATCGCTCGTGTCGGAGGTCGCGGACGGGAGCGTGACGCCGAGGGAGCTCGCGATCCTGGAGAGCCGGAAGCGCCGTCGCGGGGTCCGCCGCGAGACGCGCGCGCGCGCCGGTGACCGGGCGGCGAAGCTGGTCGGTCGTCTCCAGCGCGAGCAGCTGACCCTGGCGATGGTGCGCTCACGGGTCGCGGACGGTGACGACCCGGCGCTCCTCCGCCAGCGGGCCGTGTGCCGGTCGATCCGCGACGCCTTGGAGGCGATCCCCGGCGCGGCGTCGGCGTCCGGACCCGATCCGGCGTCCCGTTAGGCTGGCCGCCGGGATGGACGTCGAGGGGCTGATCGAAGGCGTGCTGGCGGGCGACCGGCGGGCCGTCGCCCGCGCGATCTCCGCGGTGGAGGACGACGCGCCGCAGCTCGCCGAGCTCTCGGCGGGCATCTACCGGAGGACCGGGCGCGCGGCGACGATCGGGCTCACGGGCGCGCCGGGCGTCGGGAAGTCGACGCTCGCGGGCGAGCTCGTCCGGGTGGCCCGCGACGAGGACGTCCGCGCCGCGGTGCTCGCGGTCGATCCGACCTCGCCCTACACGGGCGGTGCCCTGCTGGGCGATCGCATACGGATGCAGGACCACGCCTCCGACCCGGGCGTGTTCATCCGGTCGATGGCCACGCGGGGGCACCTCGGCGGCATGGCCCTGGCGGCTCCGGAGGCCGTCAGGATCCTGGATGCCGCGGGGTACGGCGTGATCCTCGTCGAGACGGTCGGGGTGGGCCAGGCGGAGGTCGACGTGGCCAGCGCCACCGACACCGCGATCCTCGTGATGGCGCCGGGCATGGGGGACGCCGTGCAGATGGCGAAGGCCGGGATCCTCGAAGCCGCCGACGTGTTCGTCGTGAACAAGGCGGACCGCGACGGCGCGCCGGAGGTCGTGAAGGAGCTTCGGCAGATGCTCCACATGGGCGCGGCGAGGGACTGGGATCCGCCGGTGCTGACGACGAACGCCTCCACCGGAGAAGGGGTCGGGGAGGTGTGGGCGTCGGTGCGCGAGCACCGCGACCGAGCCGAGGCGACCGGCGGGGGGG
>JBIOTN010000144.1:0-5947 GCA_044866005.1 Candidatus Rokuibacteriota bacterium
GACTCGTCGAGGATCCGGACCTTGTAGTCGAGGAGCGTCATCTCCTTGAGGTTCGGGTAGAACTCCTCGAGCGCCTTCCGCAGCGCGTGGTCGAGCGCGTTCACGGGGCCGTTGCCGCCCGCGGCCGTGTGCTCGGCGATGCCCTTCACGCGGACCCGGACCGTGGCCTCGGCGAACGGCTCGCGGTCGCCCTGGCGGGTCTCGACCGTCACGCGGTAGCCGTCCAGCTCGAAGTAGGGCCGGTGGTTGCCGAGGGCGCGCTCCATGAGGAGCTCGAACGACGCCTCCGCGCCCTCGAAGAGGTACCCCTCGTCCTCGAGGCTCTTGAGCGTCTCGAGGATCCGCCGCGTCTCCGGCGTGTCCTTGCCCAGGTCGATCCCGTACTCCTGCGCCTTCCACAGGATGTTCGACTTCCCCGCCAGCTCGGAGACGAGGACCCGCCGGCGGTTGCCGACGAGGTCCGGGCTCACGTGCTCGTAGGTCTCGGGGTGCTTGAGGACGGCCGAGACGTGCATCCCGGCCTTGTGCGCGAAGGCCGAGTCGCCCACGAAGGGCTGGTGCTGCCACGGCGTGCGGTTCGCCAGCTCCGAGGCGAAGCGCGAGACCTCGCGCAGCTCCCGGAGGTTCAGGTCGGGGATGGCCTGGATGCCGAGCTTCAGCATGAGGTTCGGGATGATGGAGACGAGGTTCGCGTTGCCGCAGCGCTCGCCGTAGCCGTTGACCGTGCCCTGGACGTGCTCCACGCCCTCGAGGATCGCGGCGAGCGAGTTCGCCACCGCGCACTCGCCGTCGTTGTGGGCGTGGATGCCGAGCGGCGCCCGGACGTGCCGGCGCACCTCGCGGACGATCTCGCCGACCTCCTGGGGCAGGCTGCCGCCGTTCGTGTCGCACAGCACCAGGCAGGCCGCGCCCGCCGCCTCCGCCGCGCGGAGCGTCTCCAGGGCGTAGTCGCGATCGCGCTTCACGCCGTCGAAGAAGTGCTCGGCGTCGTAGACCACCTCCTCGAAATGGCGAGCGAGGAAGGCCACCGAGTCCCGGATCATGGCGAGGTTCTCGGGCAAGGTCGTCTGGAGCGCGTGGGTCACGTGGAACGGCCAGGACTTCCCGAAGATCGTCGCGACCGGGGTGTGGGCCTCGACGAGGGCCTGGAGGCTCGGGTCGTCCTCGGCGCGGATGCCGGCGCGCCGCGTCGCGCCGAACGCCGCGATCCGCGCGTGCTTGAGGGGGACGTCCAGGATGCGGCGGAAGAAGCGCATGTCCTTCGGGTTGGAGCCGGGCCAGCCGCCCTCGATGTAGTGGACGCCGAGGGCGTCGAGCCGCTGGGCGAGGCGGACCTTGTCCTCCATGGAGAAGGCGACGCCCTCCCCCTGGGTCCCGTCCCGGAGGGTCGTGTCGTAGATCTTCACGAGCCGCGCCATGGCGAGCCTCCCCCGCCGCGCCGGTCTCGGCGCGACCGTGCCCGAGCTGCAGTCCGGGCCTGAGAAAAGTGCCCTCCACGATAGCGGGCGGCCCGAGCGATTGTCAAGGAAGCCGGGGACGGCGCGCGGTCGGGCGTCCGGCGGCCCGCGCGTGGGGGCGGGAGGGGCGAAGCCGGCTCGTTGGGCGACCCGGCCCGCCCCCGGGATGGGAGACCGGCGGGCTACTGCTGGAAATACGGCTCCGTGACCCGCACGGTCACGGGCTGGCCCTTCTCGTGGACGCGGAACACGATGACCTTCACCGGGCTCGTCGCGCTGGCGTTCTTCCCCTCGTGGACGTGCCGCGGCATCCCCACGAAGACGGACTCACCCGTCTTCAGCGTCAGGGGCGGCATGCCTTCGCGCTCCAGCGTCAGCGCGCCATCCAGCACGTACACGACTTCCTGTCCGTTGTGATAGTGCTTCCCGCTGGCGCCGCGGGGCGCGAACTCCACGAGCTGCAGGATCGCCTCCTTCCCCTCGATGCCGGCCAGGTCGTTCCGGAGCAGGTCCCTGCTCTTCTGCGGCGCCGGCTGGGCGCTCAGCATCCGCGTGCCGAGCGCGCCCACCGCGACGCCGAGGGCCAGTGTCACCGCGAGCCCGATGATGACCCGTCTCGTCATTGCCGTCTCCTTTCGTGGGGGTGGTTCGTGGGGCGTCAGGGCCCTTGCCGGCCGCGTCAGAGCACGCGCCCGGTGCAGCCGAAGTGCCCGCAGGCGCACTCCTCGTCCGCGGCGCTCCCGCGGGCGCAGGCCAGGCAGCAGTAGGCCTTGCCGGGCTCCACGGCACAGAGACACGGCTCGTGACGACAGCCGCCGCCCGGGGCCAGCTCGGGCGCCGTGTCCATCCCGCCCGGAAACCAGGGGGTCGGGGCCGGCCGGGCGGTCACGGGGTGGGGCCCCGGTCGCCGGGCGGGCCGGCAATTTTCGCCAAGCCCGAGGCAGCCTCGACCGGGCGGCCGGGCCGAGCCGGCGGCGCCGCCCCGGCGGGCCCCGACGCCCGAGCGCGGCGCCGGCGCCGTCCATCCCCCCGCAAACGCGGGAGTCGCCGGGACGGGACGCCCGCCGCCCTGGCGGCCCGGCGGCCGAGGCGCGGGGCTCGCCCGCGTAGGAACAGGCCTTGCAGAGGCTCGAGGTCGATATGGTCCAGCAGGAATGGGAGCCGATCGTGATCGGGGCCTGCCGCATCTGCGGCTGGAAGGCCCTCACCCAGGGCGGGCTCTGCGTGGACTGCCGCGAGGTCCGCGAATGGAGCCGCGTCAACCGGGCCTTTTGCCGCCTCGTTCACCGCGCCCGCTACGGCGAGATCCCCGCGGACGTCGAAAAGGCGTTCCCGGCGGCCGCGTAACGCGGCTGTCCAGACGCCCACCGGCTGACGCCGCGCGGCCAACGCCGGAGCCGCCGCCCTCGCCGTCAGCCTAGACCGCGCCTTCCGCCCGGAAGCGCGCGATCGCGTCCGGCGAAAATCCCAGCAGCTTGCCGAGGACCTCCTCCGTGTGCTCGCCGAGGACCGGGGCCGGCCCCGCGGCCTCGGCGGGCGTGGCGTGGAGCCGGATCGGGGGCCCCACCATCCGCAGGGGGCCCGCGGTCGGGTGCGAGACCGAGACGATCGCCCCGCGCGCCTTGAGGTGCTCGGACTCCAGCACCTCGCCCACGCTCTTGATCTTCCCGGCGGGGACCCCGGCCTCGCCGAGCCGGTCGAGCCACTCGGCGACGGGCGCGCCGGCGAAGACGCGCTCGAGGAGCGGGATCAGCGTCTCGCGCTCGGCCACCCGCTTGGCTTCGGAGTCGAAGCGGGGATCGGCGGCGAGGTCGGGGCGCCCCAGGGCCTGGCAGAAGCGCGACCAGAGGGAGTTGTTCGCCACGCCGACCGTGAGGTAGCCGTCGGCCGCCTGGAAGACCTCGTAGGGCACGATCGAGGGGTGCTGGTTCCCGCGCCGGCGCGGGCTCTGGCCGGTCGCGAGGTAGGCCTGGCCCTGATAGGTCAGCAGCGCGGCCATGACCTCGAGCATCGCGATCTCGACCTTCTGGCCGGCGCCGGTCCGCTCGCGGGCGAAGAGGGCCAGGACGATGCCGTGGGCGGCCATCGTCCCGGCCGCGAGGTCGGCGATGGAGTTCCCCACCTTCACCGGCGGCCCGTCGGGGAAGCCGGTGAGGTCCATGATCCCCGACTCCCCCTGCACGATCAGGTCGTAGCCCGGCCGGCCCGCCTCCGGCCCCCAGTCGCCGAACCCCGAGATCGAGCAGTAGACGAGCCGCGGGTTCCACGCCCGCACGGCCTCGTAGCCGAACCCGAGCCGCGCGAGCGTGCCGGGGCGGAAGTTCTCGAGCAGGACGTCGGCGCCCTCGAGGAGCCGCCGCAGGATCGTCTTGCCGCTCTCCGCCTTGAGGTTCAGCGCCAGGCTCTTCTTGCCCCGGTTGACGCTCATGAAGTAGGTCGCCTCGCCACCGACGAAGGGCGGCCAGGCGCGCGTGTCGTCGCCGCGACCGGGCTCCTCGACCTTGATGACCTCGGCCCCCATGTCGGCGAGGAGGAGCGTCGCGTACGGGCCGGCGAGGACCCGCGAGAGATCGACGACCCGGATGCCGTCGAGCGGCCTCATGCGCCCGGGCCGCCCGCCGTCCGGCCGGGCCAGCGGGCCAGGCGCTTGGCCGCGCTGCGCGCGAACGCGGCAACCCGGTGGGTCGCGCGGATCCCGCCGCGCCGCCAGAAGAGCCGCGCGCGCTCGCCGAGGCCCAGCATGGAGAAGTAGTAGATGTCGTCCACGGCCTCGATCCCGACGCGGCTGCCGACCTTGAGGCCCCGCGTCTCGGTCCCGTGGCAGAAGAACCGGGCGCCGCCCTCCAGCTCGACGAGCGCCATGTGGAGCGGCGAGGCGAACCCCGAGGGCGGGGAGTGGAGCGTGGTGAACGCGATCACGTCCCCGTACGCGGGGAGCTCCGCGGGCTGCATCGGCGTGGCGTCGTCGGGGCAGAAGCGCGCGGGGGGCGCGCAGACCCGACCGCAGCGCCCGCACCGGGAGGCGGGGATCCGCTCCGTCTCGGCCGCCCGGGCGTCCCGCGCCGACGCGCGCATCGTCAGGCCGCCTCGAGGAGCGTCACCCAGTTCGTGGTCGCGATCCCGCCGATGGAGTGGGCGAGCCCTACCACGGCCTGGACCTGGCGGCCGGTCGCCTGCCCCGTGAGCTGCCAGTAGAGCTCGACGACCTGGGCGAGGCCCGTGGCGCTGAGCGGGTGGCCGCGCGCCTTGAGCCCGCCCGAGGGATTGACCGGCAGCCGCCCGTCGAGCGCGGTCTCGCCGTGGGCCAGCATCCGCACCGCCTTCCCGGACGGGGCCAGCCCGACGTCCTCGAGCGAGATGAGCTCGAAGGGCGTGAAGGCGTCGTGAAGCTCCACGACGTCCACGCGCTCCGGCCCGAACCCCGCCATCCGGTAGGCCGCCCGCGCCGCCTCCTGGGTCGCCCGGAAGCCCGTGAAGCTGTCGCGGTAGCGGAGCGGCAGGTAGTCCGTGCCCTGGCCGATCCCGGCGATCCGCACCCGCGTCGGGGAGGCGACCACGATCACCGCGGCGGCCCCGTCGGAGATCGGGCAGCAGTGGAAGAGCCGGAGCGGCTCGGCCACGAGCCGGCTCGCCATGACGGTCTCGAGCGTGACCGGCTGCTGGAAGTGGGCGCGCGGGTTGCGCGCGGCGTTGGCGTGGTTCTTCACGGCCACGAGCGAGATGTCGCGGAGCGTCGCGCCCGAGCGAGCCATCCAGGCCCGCGTGACGAGGGCGGCGAGGGCGGGCATCGTGGCGCCGTAGGAGCGCTCGTAGGCGTCGATGGAGCGCCCGATCAGCTCGGAGACCCGCGGGGTCGACAGGTGGGACATCCGCTCGCCGCCGACGACGAGGACGGAGCGGTAGAGCCCGGCCGACACGGCGGCGAAGGCGCCGAAGAGGGCCGCCGCCCCGGAGGAGGTCGCCGTCTCCACGCGGAGGCTCGGGATGCGGGCGAGGCCGAGGTAGGTGGCGACGTGGGCGGCGAAGTTCCCCTCGCCGGCGAACTCCTCGGGGTTCATGCTCGACACGAACAGCGCGTCCGGCCGCTCGACCCCGGCGCTGGCCAGCGCGCCCCGCGCGGCCTCGGCGATCAGGTCGTCGAGCGGCTCCGCCCGCACGCCAAACCGGGTCATGGCCGCCCCGGCGATGTAGGCTTCCGGCACCCTGCGCCACCTCCGTGTCGCGACGCCGACCCACCGCCGCACACACAGGGTACCCGCCGGGTTTCGCCGAGTCAACGTTCCACCGCCCCAGACGCGCCCGCGCGCGTGTCCGGCGGCCCTGCGCCTCCTCCGCCGCGGGACCTGGCGCCGGCTCGCCCACGCGCGGCCTCGGCCGCTCCCCGCTCCCTCCGCCGCGGGGCCGGGCGCCGGCTCGCCCCGGTCCGCCCGGGCGCCGTCACCCGTTCGCGCCCTCCCGCAGCTCTGGCGATCTGCGGGAGGAGCGCGAAG
>JBIOTN010000145.1:0-38741 GCA_044866005.1 Candidatus Rokuibacteriota bacterium
TATCGGCGCCAAGAGCTTCCTTCACTGTGGGAATGGATTTCCAGTCTTCGAGTGAAATACGAGCCGTGTCGAAGACAGCGAGCGGCCGCACCCGCTTTGCTTTCCAGTGGCTCGCGCACTCGATCGGGTTGTTCACGGTGGAGTCGACGTGCTTCCCCACCAGGTTGGCGCAGACCTCGCCGCCGCCCTTGAACGGGACGTAGATGAATTTGAGCCCGAGCGCCTGCTCGAGCTGGATCGTGATGATCTGGTCCTCCTGGGCCGATCCGGTCCCGCCCATCTTGAAGGTCCCCGGCTTGGCCTTCACCGCCTCGACGAAGTCTTTGGCGGTCTTGTAGGGCGTCTCCGCATTGACCCAGAGGATGAACTCGTCGAGCGCCAGCCGCGCGACCGGCGTCAGGTCCTTCCAGTTGAACGGCACCCCGGTGTGCAGCGGGGTGGTGAAGAGGTTGGAGAGCGTGATGATGATGGTGTGCGCGTCGCCTTCCTTGCCCTTGACGTAGGTGAACCCTTCGGCGCCGGCCCCGCCCGGCTTGTTGACCACGATGAGGGGACGCGGCGAGAGCTTGTACTTGTCGACGAGCGGGGCGATGATCCGTGCCATCTGGTCGGCGCCCCCGCCGGTGCCGGCGGGAACGATGAATTCGACGGGTTTGGTCGGCTCCCAGGCACCCGCGGGGACCGCGAACAGGGCAATCGTCAGCACCCCGGCCATGACGGGAACCATTCGGTTGCTCATGCCCGACCCTCCTTGGTTGGAAGGTTCGAATACGGGAAGGGCCGCGCGCCGGCGGCCCCCCCTCCTTGGGAATCGCGGTCAGGCGGCCAAGGTTCCCCTACTTCGTCTTGGCCTCCACATCCCGTCTGAAGGCGACGACTCCCGGGATCTCCCACTTGTCCCACATCTCGTCCACCTTTGCCTGGAAGTACGCCAGATCCTCCTCGGTGAAGTGGGCGAAGCGGCCCTGCTTCAGGAGGTACTCCCGGGCCGGCTTCCGCTTCCGTCCGTCGACGATCGCCTTGGTCTTGCCGTAGTACCGCACGACCCGCTCTTCCACCTCGTAGAGCGGGAAGATGCCCGTCTCCACCGCGAGCTCGCCCAGCTCGTGGGAGAGCATCGGGTCGTAGTCCCAGCCCTTGGGGCACGGGTCGAGCGAATGGATGAACGTCGGGCCGCCGATCGTGAGCGCCCGGCGCACCTTGTTCATCATCTCCACCGCGTACGACGCACAGACCGTCGCCACGTACCGGCACTCCGGGTGCCCGGCCGCCAGCATGCCGGCGACGTTCTTCTTCCACCGGGTGTGGATGATCCGCTTCACCGAGCCGGGCGGGCTGAAGGTCGTGTGCGCGCCGTACGGCGTGAGCCCGGAGAGCTGGATGTCCGTGTTCGCGTACGACTCGTTGTCGTAGAGGAGGATCAGGGAGTTGTATTCCTTGTGGGTCAGGGTCGCGGAGATCGCGCCGAGCCCCATGTCGGCCCCGCCGCCGTCGCCGCAGAAGGCGATGACGTTGATGGGCTCGACCTTCATCTTGCCCTTCTTCATGAGGGCCTTGAGCCCCGCGGCGGTGCCCAGGGCGGCGGAGCCCGACGAGCCGAGCTGGGTGTGCATCCAGGGCACGACCCACGGGGTGGAGTAGTACGTCGTGTTCGCCACGTACATGCACCCGGTCGACCCGAGCACGATGGTCCGGGGGCCCGCGGCCTTGATCATCAGCTTCATGACCAGGGCCGACTCGCACCCCTGACACGTCCGGTGGCCGGAGCTGAAGTACTCCTCGAGCCGCACCTTCTTGACGCCCTTGAAGGGCTCGAGGACCTGGGGCGCGTTGGTGAACGCGGTCGCTTCAGCCATGGATTGGCCTCCTCGCTCCCTACTCGCGCACGCCGAGCCAGTAGGTGCCGCGCTCGGCCCTGCCGGCTTTCGCCGCCGCGTGACAGATGTCGGTCATCTTGTAGACGTCCTCGAGCGTGACCTCGCGGCCGCCCAGGCCGCAGATGAAGCCGATGAGCGGCGGCCGGTGCGCCGCGTTGTAGAGCGTGGCCCGGACCTCCGTGGCGACGACGCCGGAGCCGAACGGCGACCCGAAGGAGTAGTCGCGATCGATGACCCCGATGGCCTTCGCCCTGGCCAGCGCGCGGGTGAGCTGCTGGTACGGGAAGGGCCGGAACCAGCGGAGGCGGATCAGGCCGACCTTCTTCCCCTCCTCGCGCATCTTCCGGATGGCCACCTTCACGGGGAGGGAGAGGGTGCCCATCCCCATGAGGATCACCTCGGCGTCCTCGGTCATGTACTCCTCGAACCACGGGTTCTCCGGACCCCGGCCGAAGACGCGCCGGAAGTCCGCGTACGCCTCCTCGATGACCGTGTAGGCCCGCTCCGTGGCGGCGTTGTTCTGCCGGCGGATCTCGATGACCCAGTCCTCGTTCACCTGCGGGGCCACCGTGATCGGGTTGTCCGGGTGGAGCAGCAGATCGCCGCGGTTGTACGGCGGCAGGAACGTGTTCACCCACTCCTTGGGCGGGACCCGGGTGAGCGCCTGCGAGTGGGTGAGGAAAGCGCCGTCGGCCGAGATCGCGACCGGCAGGAACACCCGGCGGTCCTCGGCCACGCGGTAGGCGATGAGCGTGGTGTCGAGCGCCTCCTGCGAGGTGTCGATCCAGCACATCAGCCAGCCGAGATCCCGGACGGACAGGGCGTCGTTGTGCTCGACGCCGAACGCCCCGGGGTCGTCCAGCGCGCGGTTGCCGACGAGCGCCACCATCGGAACGCGCAACGCCGGCGTCACCGTGATCGCCTCCATCGCGTACATCCAGCCCACCCCGGAGGAGCCGCAGAAGACGCGGGCGCCCACGGTCGAGGCGTGCTTGACGATCTCGAACTGGCTGTGCTCGCCCTCGGCGACGATGTACTCCGCGGTGAGCTTGCCGTTGGCGATCTTCTTCGCGATGGCCTGCATCACCGTGTCGTACGGCCGGATCGGGTACGCCGTGACGACGTCCAGGTCGGCGAGGGTCAGGGCCTCGGCGACGGCCTCGCTGCCGGAGATGAGCATCTCCTGCTCCTCGAGGACGGTCGTCTTCGGCGCCGATGTGGTCGCGACTGCCATGGGAGCGCTCCTCTTCTCGGGCTAGGCGCCCGGCGCCTCGGCTACGCCGGTCACGATCGAGGTCGACTCGTGGATGTGCGTCGCGGGATGCAGGCCCTTCTCCTCGGCGTTCTCCCCCGGGATCCCCGCGGTGAGGGGCACCCCGCCGAGCTCCAGCTCGCCGGCCGACAGCTCCTCCTCGTACTGCCCGCGGTAGCGGAAGCCGTGGGAGCGCGCCACGTGGACCTTGTCCTTGATCTTCTCCTGGAGCCAGACGCGGTAGGAATCCTTGTCGCGCCGCCACATCTCCCACTGGCTCGCGTTGTCCTCGAAGGAGGCCTCGTTCACCATCGTGATGCAGTTGTGCACGGGGCAGACCGCCTCGCAGACGCCGCAGCCGCAGCAGGCGTCCATGTTGGCGTCGTAGAGCCCGTCCGGCGTGACGTCGAAGCAGCTGTCGGGGCACTGGAGCCAGCAGAGGGTGCATTTCACGCAGGCGTCGAAGTCGATCACGGGCCGCATGGTGCGGGTGGAGAACTTCTTGAATACCTGGCTGCGCTCGGGCCGGTAGCCCTTGCCGTCCTCGATCGGTTTGCCGACGGGCAGCGACGGGATGGTCACACCCTCGCGCATCTCCCACCAGCGCGGGAGCTCGAACGAGTAGGGCGTCTCGGGGTTCCCTTCCGAGGGCTTCACCGGCCGCGGCTCGATGCGCTCGTACGCCTTGCGCGCCGACTGGACCTTCAGCTCGGATCCCCACTCGGCCTCGCGGATGGCCTCGGAGACCGCGTCGATGCTCAGGAACTGGGGCGCGATCTTGGCGAGGGCCCCCAGGATCCGCACCTCGGTGTGGTCCTCCTTGTAGACCCAGAGGCCCGAAAAAGACGCCTGGCCGCGGAGCAGCCAGAGGGAGTAGGGCGTCTCCTTCTGGTGGATGTCTTTCAGGAGGTCCGCGGCCGGCTGGATGGAGGTGAGGAGGAGGTGGCCTCCCGGCAGGAGCAAGCGGTTGATCGGCTGGAGGCCGTACCACGCCCAGGACTCGACGCCCTTGCAGAGCGTATCGTCCACGCAGATCGTGACGTGGAGCTCCTTGGGCTCGTAGCGGGCCATGTGCTGCTCGAGCTCCTCCTTCGTGTCGGCCACGATGGCGAAGTCCTTGGCGGGGATGCCGTTTCGCTGCGGGCTGTCCCCGTAGCGACCGAACGCGATGCCCCACCGTCCCGCCTTGCGTGCGGACAAGACGATCCCGCGCGTGAGGCGGGCCGCCAGGTTTTTCTGGAAGATGCCGCGGTAGACCACTTCACAGGTCAGATGCGCCATTCCGGCCTCCTAGCGCCGCGTGGAAATCGCAGACCGATCAGCCACCGGGGAGCGGCGGTATGCTGGTCTGACCACTACCCTAGGCCAGCCTGTTTCGCCTGTCAAGGCGAAGTTTCGCCGCCCGGGTCGGCGGGCGGCTCACCCCATCCCCGTGACGCGTTCGGGCTCGATCCTGTAGATGACCCGCACCTCGCCCGCCCGGCGGTAGGGGTAGCGATCCTGCCCCAGGTACTTCTTCGCCAGGGCGTCGATGTGCCGGTCGGCGTCCGTCTCCGTGACCTCCACGACCCGACCCCGGACGGCCAGGTGCCGGTAGGGGTTCTCGGGATCCATGATCGCGAAGGCGACCTTGGGCGAGCGCCGCATGTTGCGGTCCTTCACCCGCCCCCGGGCCGAGTTGATGCGGAAGTGGGCGCCGTCGAAATCGAACCAGACCGGCGACACCTGGGGACTCCCGTCCGGCATGAGGGTCGCCAGGTTGGCGAACGCCTTCTTCTGCTGGAGGAGATCCCGGTACGCCTCAGGGACGGTCACGGGCATGGCGACCTCCGTGTCTTCTCCGCTTCGAGCCGATGAAGAGCCCCCATCAACTCCCGGCGGCGGCCAGCGCCGCCGCCAGGGTCTCGCGAAGGTCTTCGACGTCCTCGACGCCCACCGAGAGGCGCACGAGCCCCGCCGTGATCCCGAGCGCCACCTGCTCGTCCGCCGGGAGCGGCCGGTGGGAGGTCCGCGTGGGATAGCTCCAGGTCGTGGTCACGTCGCCGAAGCTCGGCGCGAACTCGATCGGCGACAGCGCGCGGGAGAAGCGTTCGACCGCGGGCCCGCCGCCCCTGAGCTCGAAGCTGACCATCCCCCCGAACCCGCCGGCGAAGAGCTTCTGGGCAAGTCCGTGCTGCGGGTGCTCCGGCAGCCCCGGGTAACGGACGCGGCGGACCTCGGGTCGGGCCGCGAGGAAACGCGCGACGGCCAGCGCGTTGGCCGAATGCCGTTCCATCCGGAGCGCGAGGGTGCGCACCCCTCGCAGGACGAGCCACGCGTCGAACGGGCCGAGGTTGAGCCCGAGCCGCACGACCTGCCCCCGCGCCGCGGCCACGAGCGCCGGCGGGCCCAGCAGGACGCCCGCGGTCGCGTCCCCGTGCCCCGAGAGGTACTTGGTCGCGCTGTGGTGCACCAGGGTGGCGCCGTGCTCGAGGGGACGCAGCAGCGCCGGCGACGCGAACGTGTTGTCCACGACGAGCGTCAGCCCGCGGCGGCGGGCCAGCTCGGCCAGACCCGGCAGGTCCGCCAGGCGCAAGAGCGGGTTGGAGACGGCCTCGACGAAGATCGCCCGCGTGGCGGGGCCGATGGCAGCCTCGACCGCCCCCGCGTCGGTCGCGTCAGCGAAGGACACGCCGATGCCCCAGCGTGGCGCCTGCTCGCGCAGGAGCGCCGTGGTCGACCCGTAGAGGTCCTGGCCGGCCACCAGGTGGTCGCCGGCCCCGAGCAGCCCGAGGAAGAGCGCGGTCAGCGCGCCCATCCCGGAGGCCGTCACGACCGCCGCCTCCGCGCCTTCGAGGCTGGCGAGCGTCTCCTCGAGCATCGTGTGGTTCGGTGTGCCGAAGCGCCCGTAGACGTAGCCCCGCTGCGTCCCGTCCCAGACGGCGTCCACCTGGGCGAGGTCGTCGAAGACGTAGACGTTGGCCAGGTGGATCGGCGGCGTCAGCGGGCGGGACGCCGACTCGGGCGCCGGCACGGCGCGGGCGGCGCGGGTGGCAAAGCGGGGTGGGCGCGTCATCGGCACGTCCTTTCTCCGGCTCCCCCGCACCGGGAGCCCGGTCGGCTGCCCTGCTCGCCATTAGAGCCCGCGGCGTCGTGCCCCGCAAGAGGCTCCCGGCGCGCCGATCGCAGGCCGCGCTGCCGGGGTTGAAAAAATGTCTTCGGCTGTCCCGCCGGCTGCAGTAGAGTAGGGGTGCTGCACGGTGTTTTCCCGGGGCCCGGTCGGGCTTCAAGGTTGGTCGGAGGACTCGAGTGGTATCAGTCTTCGGTGAAAGAGTTTTCGCCGAGTCACCGATCGGGGTTTCCCGCCCTCCCCGCCGGCCGATCCGATGAACCGGTTCGCCGCGGCCATCTTCGACATGGACGGCGTCCTCGTCGACTCCGAGCCGCTCCACCTCCGCGCGACGCAGGCCGCTCTCGGTCCTCGCGGCGCCTCCTACACCGAGCGCGACAACCGGGCGTTCTTCGGCGCGACCGACGCCGAGCTGCTCCGGGTGCTCCGCATCCTCTTCGACATCGCCACCCCGACGGCCGCCCTGGTTGAGGCCAAGATGGCCCACCTCTTGGCCCTCGTCCGAACGGATGCGCGGCCGCTTCCGGGCATCCCCCACGTCCCCCGCTGGTTCCACGAGGAGGGGCTCCCGGTCGCCCTGGCCTCGTCCTCGGCGCGGCCGGTCATCGACGCCGTGCTGGACACCCTCGGTCTGGAGGCGCTCTTTCCCGTGGTGGTCTCGGGCGACGAAGTCCCGCGGGGCAAGCCCGCCCCGGACGGATTCCTGCTGGCCGCGCGGCGGCTCGCGGTGGAGCCGGGCCGGTGTCTGGTGATCGAGGACTCCCGCAACGGCGTGCTCGCGGCCAAGGCGGCCGGGATGGTGGTCGCAGCCGTCCCGTGTCGCGCGACGCGCCACGAAGACTTCTCGCCCGCCGACCTCGTGCTTGGGAGCCTCGAGGCCCTCCCGACGGCCCTCCAGGCGAACGGCTACGCGGCGTGACGACGGGCGGCGGGCGATCCTGACGGCAGGGCGACGCTCCGATGGGCCTCGGTGAACCCAACCTCCGGCGCGCGCTCCAGTGGGTGCTCGACCGGCTCGCCGACGATCCCCGGGCGAAGCGCTCCAAGCTGATCGACGAGGCGGCGCGGCAGTTCGACCTGACGCCTCTCGAGACGGAGTTCCTCTACCGCCAGCTCACCCGGCAGGCCCCGCCCGGCGAGGAGGGATCCGGCAAGACGGAGTAGACCGCCGCCGGTCAGCTACCCGGCCCGGCGGTGGCGCTCCTTGAACTCCTTCGGCGCGATCGCGATCCGCTTCCCGGCCACGTCCTCCAGGATGTAGACCTCGTCGGTCAGCGAGCCGCTGGCGAAGACCTCGAAGACCCCGAGCGTCTCCTCGAGCGACGTGCCCGGCGGGCGCGTCGCGATCAGGGCCTCCACCTCGGCGAGCGGCAACCGCATCCTAGCCGCGTTTGATCCCCGCCGCAGCGACGGCCGGCCGCGGACGCCGGCGAACCAGGATCGCGGCCAGCGCGGCGAGCCCGACGAGCGCCACGGCCGTCGCCAGGGTCGGGCGATAGACATAGGTGTCCACGGCGCGGAATCCCGGGTTCCGGAAGAGAGAGGACGGAGGTGTCAGCTCGACGTCGAACCCCGCGGCCGCCACGCGCTCGGGCTCGGCCGGCGTCCACGCCTCTCCCGCGCCGGAGGGCGCCAGGACGCCCGGCGCGCTCGCGTAGTAGTGTGCCCATCGCGGCAGGAGGACGGCGTCCACGCGCGGCGGCGAGGCCTGGCCGACGAGGATCGCGCGCAGCGCTCCGGCGTCCGCGGCCTGGACGGTGACCGGCAGCTCCGGCGTCGGCCCGCCCGCCGGCGGCACGCGGAGGCGCTGGAAGGCCACCGGGCGGAGCGGCGCGCGAACGGGCGCCAGCGCCTCGGGCCGGGCGCGACGGTCGACGACGAGAACGGCCGACGCGCCCGGCTCGAGCACGATCTCGGGCGGCCCCACGGATTCCCGCGGCTCGGCCGGCGGGATGCCGTACGTCAGCGTCTGGCTGACGGCGTGTCCCACCGCCGCCTGCCGGAGCGCGCCGACGTCCACGCGCCGGATCAGGAGCGGGGGCTCGGCCCGCACCAGGTAGCGGTCTTCGGCGACGAGCTGGCCGCGCGGCTCGTCGTACTCGAGACGGGAGGTCGCGGTCACCGAGACCCCGCCGCCGGTGAGCGCGCGCACGAGCCCGGCGACCGTGGCGTCCACCCGCGCGAGGTCCTCACGGAGCGCCCGGAACGACACGCTCGCCATCGCCGCGGGATCGAGGGCACGGGCGACGACCCCGAGCTCGAGCTCGCTTCGCGCCCCGGCCAGGCGGGTCTCGAGGTCCGCGAACCAGGCCTCGAGCCTCGCGCGCCGGCTGTCCAGGTCGCGGAACTCCGGGGCGGTCAGCGTCAACGCGAGCCGGCGCACCGCCTCCTCCACCGCGGCCGCCTCGGCCGGGGCCCCCGCGGCGAGCCGCGCGCCCTCGCGGCCCGCCGCGACGGCGGCTGCCGCGCGCCGCTCGAGGTTTCCGGCCGTGTAGCGGAGCTCCTCGAGCCGTCGTTCGGCGAGCCGCGCCCGCAACGCCGTCGGCGGTCCGGCCGGCGCCTCCTGCCGCCCCTGCCAGCGCGAGGCGACCCAATCGAGGCCCGGGAGCGCCGTCATGACGAGGGTCACCTCGTCGGTCGCGTAGCTGACTGGCGGCGGCGCCGCGTACCAGTGAAGCCGCACGCCGGCGACCGCGGCCAGGAGGACGAGGCCGAGGACGAGCCAGGCCACGGCCCGAGCACGGCGGCCGAGGACGAGGAGCACGACCAGCGCGGCGACCCAGACGGCGCCGAGAACGAGGTTGAGGGCCGTCCCCGCCAGCACGAGGGCGAGGATTGCCGTGAGGAGCGCCGCTCTCACCGCGCGGGTGGGCCGGCGCCGCGAAGCCGCACGATGGTCGCCCCCCAGCCGCCGCGCTCCGGCGGCGCGTCATCGAAGGCGACCACGGCGGGCGAGGCCGCCAGGATGCGCCGTACCGTGTCCCGCTGGACGCCGCGCCCCCGCCCGTGAATCAGCCGGACCGAGGCGAAGCCCGCGGCCACCGCCTGGACGAGGTACTCGGCCACCACGTCCGCCACCTCGTCGGGCCGGAACGGGTGCAGGTCGAGGGCCTCCTCGACGGGCACAACCACGGCCTCGATCCCGATCGCATCGCCGAGGCGCACGACGCCCGGCGCCACGACACCGGCCGGGCGCCTCGGCGAGACGCCCGCGACCCCCGCCTCGCAGAGCCCGCCCGGGGCCGAGCCGGGATCGCCGGCGGCCGGGGCCGCGCCGGTGAGCTCGACGACGACCGCAGCGCCGAGCCGGAGCCGCGTCCCGGGCGGAAGGTCCGCGACCGGCGGACCGGCGACGGTGAGGAGCTCCTTCAGCGCGCCCGGCAGGAGGCGCGCCTCGCGGACCGTCCCCGCGCGCCCCGGCGGCTGGATCCCGACGACCCGGCCGGCCGCGAGATCGGCCGTCATGCGACCGCTGGCCGCCGCGCGTGCCAGTCCGTCGCTTCCTCGTAGGCGTGGGCGAGACGGAGGATGCTCGCCTCGTCGAAAGCGCGGCCGACCACCTGGCAGGAGAGCGGGAGGCCCCCGCGGCTCAGCCCGCACGGCACCGCGATCGCCGGGTGGCCGGTCAGGTTGAAGAGCCGCGTGAACATCGTGAACGCGCTGCGCGGTGTCTCCACGCGGCCCCGCACGGTGAGCTCGACGGCGGCAACCGGGGGCGCGGCGACCGGCAGGGTGGGCGTGAGCAGGCAGTCCACGCGCCGGAGCGCCTGCTCGACGTCGTCGCGGATCACCAGGCGGGCGCGCTGGGCCGTCACGTAGTCCGTCGCGGTGAGAAAGCGCCCGACCAGGAGACGCTGGCGCACGTCGGGCGCGTACTCGCGCGCGTGACGGGAGAGCAGTGGCGCGTGATACGCGAGCGCCTCCGGGGCGATGATCCCGAGGCTCGCGCCGAGCGCGAAGCGTGCCGTGGGAAACGCGACCTCTGCCACCACGCAGCCGAGCCGCTCGAGGGTAGCGACGGTGCCCGCCACCGCCGCCTGGACCTCGTCCTCCGCCTGGCGCAGGTACTCGCCCACCAGGCCGATGCGCATTCCCCGGACCGACCCGGACAGGGCCGCGACGTAGTCAGGGACGGGCTGCCGGCTGCTCGACGGATCGGCGGGGTCGGCCCCGGCGATCGCCGACAGGATGGCCGCCGCATCCGCCGCGCGTCGGGCCAGCGGCCCCGCGTGGTCGAGGCTCCAGGAGAGCGGCAAGACGCCGGCGCGGCTGACCCGCCCGTACGTCGGCTTGAGGCCGACGACGCCGCACAGGGCGGCGGGCATCCGGATCGAGCCGCCCGTGTCCGAGCCCAGCGCGGCGGGCGACAGTCCCGCGGCCACCGCCACGGCGGAGCCCGAGGACGAGCCTCCGGGAAGCCGGTGGACCGTCGCGTCCCAGGGATTCCAGGGCGTCCCGAAGTGCGGATTCGTGCCCTCCGGTCCGTAGGCGAACTCGTGGAGGTTCAGCTTGCCGAGAATCACCGCGCCGGCTGCCCGGAGCCGCGCGACGACGGTGGCGTCCGCCCGGGCCGGCTCGGTGAGGAAGCGTGAGCCCCCCGTGGTCGGCGTTCCCGCGACGGCGAAAAGGTCCTTCACCGCGACCGGCACGCCGTGGAGCGGCGGGAGCGACCCTCCGGCCGCCACGGCGGCCTCCGCCGCGCGGGCCGCCTCCAGGGCCGAGTCCGCGAACACCGCGAGATAGCTCCGGAGCCGGCCGTCGAGCTGCTCGATCCGCGTCAGGTGTGCCTGGAGGACCTCGACCGGCGAGACCTTTTTCGTCGCGATCCCGCGGGCGAGGTCGAGGACCCCGAGCCAGTGGAGGTCGCTCACGGCGCCAGGCGGCGGTCACACATGGCAGCCCCTCGTCGGCTCGCGACGGCCCCGCTCACGGGGCGAAGCCGTAGACCGGCGCCGGCTCGGCATCCCCCAGGGCCAGCGCCTCGAGCCCGCGCACCGCCGCCACCACCCGCCGGGCCTGCGCGGCGACGGCCTCCGCCTCATCATGCGGCAGCCCGAGCTCGGTGGTGAGCTCGCGGGCAAGGCGCTCGACGTCGTCAGCGGCTGCCATGGTCCCCCGCCCTCCGGTCCGTCACTCGGGCGCTACTATACCAGCGCCCCGCCCTGCGGGTCGAGCCGAGCCGTTTGCTAGAATGCGCTCGTGACAGGGGTCCCGATCACCTTCCTGCCGGCGGGCCGGACGATCGCCGCCGAGCCGGGCGTGCCGCTCCTCCGGGCTGCCCACGCGCACGGCATCGACGTCACCGCGACGTGCGGCGGCCGCGGCCGCTGCACGTCCTGCCGCGTCAAGTTCGTCGCCGGCACCGTCACCCCGCCCACGATCAGCGACGAGCTCCAGCTCGGCCCGGACCTCGTGCGCGAAGGCTACCGGCTCTCCTGCCAGGCCCTCGCGTCGGAGCCGGCGACGGTGCAGATCGCTCCCCCGCTCGACGAGAGCGCGTTCCAGATCCTCGGCGTGGAGCGGGACCCGCTCGCCCTCGCGCGCGTGACCCTCGACTCGGGCGTCCGGAAGCGCCACGTCCAGGTGGAGCTGCCGCGGGAGGAGCACCACCAGACCTCCGACCTCGAGCAGCTCTGTCGCGCCGCGGAGGTCGCGCCGGCCGACGTGCCGCTCGACCTCGTCCAGGCGCTCCCATCCCTCCTCCGCGAGGCCAAGGGCGAGCTGACCGTGGCGACGTTCCACGGTCGGCCGCTGGCGATCGAGCGCGGGGACACGGCCGCGATGGCGTTCGGGCTCGCCGTGGACGTCGGCACCACCAGCGTCGTGACGAGCCTTCTCGAGCTGGGCTCCGGCGAGGTGATGGCCTCGGTGTCGAGCCTCAACCCGCAGGCCGTCTTCGGCGGCGACCTCATGAGCCGGATCGCGTTCGCGCAGTGGAACCCGGCCAACGTGCGGAAGCTCCAGTCGCGGATCGTCGCGCTCCTGAACCAGCAGATCGACGAGCTCCTGGCGCGCTCGGGCGTGCTGTCCCAGTGGGTCTACAAGGTCACCGTGGTCGGCAACACGTGCATGCACCACATGCTGCTCGGCATCGACCCCACGCACGTCGGGCTGGCCCCGTATGCGCCGGTGCTGCGCCACGGAATGCTCCTGTCGGCGCGCACGCTCCACCTCAAGGTCAACCCGGAGGCGCGCGTCTGCCTGCTGCCCCTCGTGGCGGGGTTCGTCGGGGCCGACGCCGTCGGCGTCGCCCTGGCCACGCGGATCTACGAAAGCCCGGTCATGCGCGCCGCGGTGGACATCGGCACGAACGGCGAGGTGCTGATGGGGACGCGCCAGCGCCTGCTGGCGTGCTCGGCCCCGGCCGGACCGGCCCTGGAAGGCGCGCAGATCCGCCACGGCATGCGCGGCGCCGTCGGCGCGATCGACCGCGTGTGGCTGGAGGGCGCGACGCTCCGCTACCACGTCATCGGCGAGGGCGCGCCCCAGGGGATCTGTGGCTCAGGGCTGATCGACGCCGTCGCCGTCGCGCTCGACGCCGGGCTCATCGACTCGACCGGCCTCATCCAGGTCGAAGCCCGGGAGAGCCTGCCGGCGACACTGCGCGACCGGGTGGAGCTGCGCGGCGAGGAGCGCGTGGTGATCCTCGTCCCGCGCGGCGACGCGGTCGGCGACGGGGAGATCGTGCTCTCCCAGGATGACATCCGCCAGGTTCAGCTCGCGAAGGGCGCGATCGCGGGCGGGATCCGCATGCTCCAGCACCTCCTCCGCATCCCCGACGCGGACCTGGCCGAGCTCATGCTCGCGGGCGGCTTCGGCAACTACCTCTCCATCCGGAGCGCCGTGCGGATCGGCCTGATCCCGGCGTTGCCCGCGGAGCGCATCCGGTACGTGGGGAATGCGGCCGCGCTCGGGGCCCAGCTTGCGCTCGTCTCCGAGCCGGAGCGGGCGCGCGCCGAGGAGATCGCGCGCTCGATCGAGCACGTCTCGCTCGCCTCGCACCCCGACTTCCAGGACATCTTCGTCGAGGCCATGAACTTCCCGGCCGCCTAGCGGCCTTGCCGAGGTCTCGGCGGCCGGGCCGGCCCCGCTACCCGGTCCAGGGACGGAGCAGCACGCGGAGCGCCGCGACGAGGACGACGCCTGCCGCCACGGCCACGAAGAGGTTCCGGCCCCGCCGCGCGAGCACCGCGACCAGGAGCGCCGCGGGAAGCTGCGGCAGCGCCGCCGCCGCGGGAACGCCCGGAGGGGCGACCACCAGCGGCACCGCCAGCGCCGTCATGAGGGCGATGGGCAGCGCGGCGAAGTAGCGCTCGAGCCACCCCGGCAGGCGGCGCCGGGCCAGCGCCACGAAGAGGGGTGCCCGCGTCAGGTACGTGGCCACGCCCATCGCCGCGAACGTCAGGACGAGGCCCGACCTCACGGGGCCTCCGCCGATGCCGCCGGCCTCAGGCGAACGCCGAGCGCCGCCGCCCCCAGGCCGGCCACCACGACGTGCCACATCCCACCCACGCTCCACGCCACGGCCAGCGCCACGACGGCCGCGGTGGCCGCCACGCCCCAGCGCCAGGCCGCCGTGAGCTCGCGCGCCAGGATGGCCACGAACACCGCCGGAAAGACGAAATCCAGGCCGAAGCGCGCCGGATCCGGCACCCGGCCCCCGAGCACCGCTCCGGCCAGGGCCCCGGCGTACCAGGCCAGGTACACCGCGGCCGCACAGCCGATGAAGTACGCGGGCCGCGCCGGCTGCCGGGCGAAGCGGGCCTGCGTGAGCGCGTAGGCCTCGTCGGAGATCCCGTGAGCGAGGAGCGCGAGACGCCCGCGCGAGACGCCCGCGAAGTGGGGCGCGAGGGACGCGGCCATCAGGTAATGGCGGAGGTTCACGACGTACGTCGTCAGGACGAGCAGCGCCGGCGGGGCACCCGCGCTCAGCATCGGCAGCGCGACGAACTGCGCGGTGCCGGCCGAGACCAGCAGGCACATCGCCAGGATCTCGGCCGGCGTGAGTCCCGTCTGGCGCGCGAGGCCGCCCCACACCGCCCCGTACGCGAGGATGCTCGGGACGACCGTCGTCACCGCGTCCCGCGCCCCGGCCCGGAGCTCGTGCCGCGCCGACCGGCGCGCCCCGCCGGGGAGCGGCGGGGGCGGCGGCGCGCCCCGCTCGATCACCGGCCGCTCCCCACGGACGCCATCACCGGCCGACGTGGAACCGGATGTGGCAGACCTCGCCGTCCTTGACCGGATACTCCTTGCCCTCGAGCCGGAGCGTACCGCGCCGCCGCGCTTCGGCCAGCGAGCCGGCTTCGAGCAGCTCCGCCCAGCCGATCACCTCGGCGCGGATGAACCCGCGGGCCATGTCCGAATGAATGGTGCCGGCGGCCGCCAGCGCCGTCCCCCCGCCCGGCAGCGTCCACGCGCGCACCTCGTCCTCCCCGACCGTGAAGAAGGTCACCAGGCGGAGGAGCGCGGAGGCGTCGCGGACGAGGCGGTGGAGGGCCGGCTCCGGGAGCCCCAGGGCGTCGAGGAACGCCCGCTGCTCGGGCGACGGCAGCGCCGCGACCTCGGCCTCGACGGCCGCGGAGATCCAGCCGACCATCGTCGCCGGCCGGGTGGCGACCTCCGCGAGGCGCGCCAGGGCGTCGTCCCGCCCGGCGAGGTCGGACTCGGCCAGGTTCAGGCAGTGGAGGATCGGCTTGAGCGACAGGAACTGGAAGCCGCGCAACACCCCCGCCTCGTCCGGCGAGAGCAGTTGCGCGCGCAGCGGCGTCCCCTCCTCGAGGGGGCCCCGCACGCGGGCCAGCAACGCCTGCTCCCGCTGCTCGGCGGGGGTGGGCTTCCGCTTGAGCCCCGGTCCGAGCTTCTCGAGCCGCCGCTCGACGATCTCGAGATCGGCCAGGACCAGCTCCTCCTCGAGCGCCGCGACCTCCCGGGCCCCGTCGGGAGCCGCGCCGAGCGTCGGCGAGGGAAACGCGCGCACCAGGTGGAGGAGGGCATCGGCGTTCCGGAGATCGACGACGTCGAGGCCGGCCCGTTCGCCCCGGTCGAAGCCCGCGAGGTCGACCACGTCCACGCTCGCGAACACGGCGCGCCGGGGGGCGAACAGCTTGGCGAGCTGCACGAGTCGCTCGTCCGGGACGCGCGCCGCGCCCACGTGGAGCTCGCCGCGCGTTCCCTTCCGCGCGACCGCGCCCGCGCCGGTCAGCAGATCGAACAGCGTGGTCTTCCCACTCTGCGGAAAGCCGACGATCCCGATCTTCATGGCCGCCCGCGCACCAGGGGAGGGTACGCGAGCCACTCCGCCCTGTCCAGCGCGCGATGCCGCCCCCGCGCTTTGACCCTCGCCGGAGGCGTCTGCTAGAGTGAGCCCGCCATGCCGGCCGCGAGCCAGCCGCGGGAGCTCGACGCGCGTGCGGTCGGCATGGTGGTCCTCCTCGCCGCGCTGTGGGGCGGGAACACCGTCGCGATCAAGATCGGCCTCGTCGACGCCCCGCCGCTGGCCCTGGCCTGGATCCGCTTCGTGCTGGGCGGCATCTGCGTCCTGCTCTGGGGCTGGTGGACCCGCGCGCCGTTCCGCCTCAAGCCCGGCGAATTCTGGCCGCTCCTCGGGCTGGGCCTCCTCTTCACCACCCAGCTCGCCCTCCTCAACGTCGGGACGTGGCTGTCCACGGCCGGTCACGCCTCGGTGCTCTTGAACGCCTATCCCGTCCACGTGGCCGTGATCGCCCACTTCCTCGTGCCGGGGGACCGCCTGACCGTGCCCAAGCTCGCGGGCGGCTTGCTCGGCTACGCCGGCATCCTCCTCCTCTTCGCCGACCAGTTCTTCGCGGCCGCTCCGCTGGGCCCGGACGTGTTCGCCGGCGACCTCGTGCTCTCGGTGGCCGCGCTCCTTCTCGGCCTCCGTCAGGTCGTCCTGAACCGCCAGCTCCAGGTGATCCACCCCATCAAGCCACTGCTCGCCCAGGTGATCGTCGGGACACCCTTGCTCGTCGCCCTCTCCCTCCTGCTCGAGCGCCAGACCATCCGGCTCACCCCGGCCCTCATGGGCTCCCTCTTCTACCAGGGCATCGTCATCGCCGGCTTCAACTTCATCAGCCTCATGTGGCTCCTCAAGCTCTACCGTCCGAGCGCCGTCGCCGCCTTCTCGCTGACGACGCCCATCTTCGGCGTCCTCGCGACCGCGGCGATCCTCGACGAGCCGATCGGCTGGAGCCTCGGCCTCGCGACCATCCTCGTCGCGGCCGGCATCGCCGTCGCCACCGCCGTCTCCCGCCCGGGCCGCAGTCCGTCGCCGCGCGCCCGCCGGGCGGAGCGTCCGGCGGGCCGGGAGGCCGCCCCGTGAGAGGACGCACGCTCGCCCCCTGGCGGCGTGGGGTGATCGGCCTCGTGGCCTTCGCCGCCCTGGCCGCCGCGGCGCCGCGCCCCGCCCCGGCCCAGACCGTGGCGGGGCGCGAGCTCGCGGCGGAGGCGGCGCGCCTGCTCCAGGAGCTGGCGCAGCTTCGCGGACTCCCCGCCGCGGGAAGCCCGCCACGGGTCGCCGTCCGATCGCGCGAGGAGCGCCGCCGATTCATCGCGGCCGAGCTCAAGCGGAAGTATCCGCCGGCCCGGCTCGAGGCGGAGCGCCGCGCGATGGTCGCGTGGAGCCTGATTCCGCCCGACTTCGACCTGGGGCGCTTCCTGACCGACTTGATCCTCGAGCAAGCCGCCGCGTACTACGATCCGCTCGCGAAGGTCATGGTGCTCGCCCCCTGGCTCCCCCCCGACGAGCAGCGGGAGGCCCTGGCCCACGAGCTGGTGCACCTCCTCCAGGACCGGCAGATGAACCTCGACGGGTTCCTCACGGGAACGCCGGGACAGGGCGACGCGGCCCTCGCGCGGCAGGCGCTCGTCGAAGGGGAGGCGGTGGCGCTGACGCTCGACCGGACGCTCCGGCGCCAGGGGCTCGAGCTGGGAGGCCTCCCCGACGTCGCGCAGCTCCAGCGCGCCATCGTCGTCTCGGCCACGGGACCCACGCTGGGCCGGGCCCCTCGCTTCCTCCGGAGCCTGCTCACCTTCCCCTACGCCCGGGGGCTCGGCTTCGTCCACCAGTTCCGGCGGCGCCATCCCTGGGCCGACTTCTCACGGCTCTACACCGACCCCCCGCGCTCGACGACGCAGATCCTCTACCCGGAGCGCTACCTGGATCGGCGCGAAGATCCCGTCGCGATCGGGCTGCCCGATCTCGGCCCGGTCATCGGCGCCCGCGCGCGTCGCCTCTTCGAGGACACGGCCGGGGAGTTCGGCCTCGCCGGGATCCTCGCCCAGTTCCTCGGCGAGGACGTCGCGGCGACGGGCTGGTCGGGGGATCGGTACGAGCTCTGGGCAGACGGCGGCGGGCGGACGCTCCTCGTCTCGCTCACGCTCTGGACGACCGAGGCCGCCGCGGCCGCCTTCGCCGATGCCTACGCCCGGCTCCTTCCGCGGAAGCACGGCCTGGCGGCCGCCGCCGACACCGCGCGCGGGCTCGTCGCCTGGCGGCTCGGCGACCAGGCGTTCAGCGTCGAGCGGCGGGGTCGCGAGGTGCTCCTCGTGGAGCGGGCGCTGATGCCGGTCGACGAGGCCATCCGCCGGGCCGTCTGGCAGAGCCGCCGAGCGACCGGTGCCCGCGACACCGGGTCGGCGGTTACCGAACGCCGGCCAGGCTGAGGAGCACGATGCCGGCCAGCATCACCCCCGCGCCGAGCGAGATCTCCCGCACGCGCTGGCGCTCGCCGAACACGAGCGCCCCGATGGCGAGCGCGAAGAGGATCTCGACCTGCTTGACCGCCTCGACGTAGCTGGACAGCGTCATCGTGTAGGCGATGACCTGCGTGACCGTGGTGAGGGCCGCGAAGAGACCAAGGCCGACGAAGGCCGTCCAGTTCGCCGCGATCTGGCGGAAGTGTCGGCGCGAGGTGACGAGGACGAGCGGCGTTACGAGGAGGCTCGCCGCGAGGTATCCGCCGAGGCTGCCGGTGTAGGGGTCGGAGAGGAGCGCCGCCTGCTTGATGGTGAGGACCGAGGGCGCGTAGAAGAACGCCGCCACGAGCGTCCAGCGGAGCCCCGGCTCCGTCACCAGCGCGGCGACCGGCGCCAGGATGGACAGCCGCGCGCGGCGGACGTTGAGCAGGTAGACGCCCGCGATGCTGAGGAAGACGCCGGCCACGCCCAGGGCGCTCGGCCGCTCGCGCAGGGCGAGGTATCCCATCACGAGGAGGACGATCAGGCTCACCTTCCACAGCGCGGTGACGATCGAGATGTCGCCGAGCTTGAGCGCCTTGGAGAGCGCGAGCGTCGCGATGGTCTGGCAGACGCCGAAGGCCAGACAGACCGGCACGAACCCCGCCTGCAGCGCCGGCCACCCCTTCACCCGCCAGACGAAGACCCATCCCAGGACGAGCGTGAAGGGGAGCAGGAAGGTGAAGCGGCCCCACACGTTGATGTACTCGTCGAGGCGGTGACCGAGCTGCTTCATGGTCACGTTCCGCAGCACCTGGCAGACTGCGGCCAGGACCGCGAGCAGGACCCACATGCGGCGGATTCTAGCACGCGCGGCGCCGCGGCTGGCGCGGTGGCCGGTGTTATACTGCGTGCCAGCCCATGCCGAGCGCGCCGTCCAAGAAGCTCGAGCGGGTGCCCAACCCGCATCCCGACCGCGACTACGAGGTGGACCACGTGGTCCCCGAGTTCACCTGTCTCTGTCCGCTCACCGGCCAGCCCGACTTCGCGACGATCCGCATCCGTTACGTACCGGACCAGTGGCTCGTCGAGCTCAAGTCGCTCAAGCTCTACATGTGGGCGTACCGGGACGAGGGCGCGTTCCACGAGGACGTGACGAACCGCATCCTGAACGACCTCGTGGAGACGCTTGCGCCGCGCCGGCTGGAGGTGCTCGGCGACTGGAACGTGCGGGGCGGGATCAAGACACTGGTGACCGTCCGCTACGACAAGCCCTCCCGCTGAGCCGCGCGCGCTCGCGGCCGGCGCGCCGTCCGCGCCTCACGCGGACGGCAGGACGCCGGGGAAGGCTTCCGGCCGGATCGCGTACCCGGGAAAGAGCGGAGCCCGCCAGTCGAGCCCCAGGTGGCGGACCGCGATCTCGGCGAAGAGGTCGCGGAAGTCGGTGGTGAGCGCCAGGTCCCGTCCCTCGAAGAGCTCCTCGGGCAGGAGACCCGGCCACCGGCCGTAGACCCGCCCGCCACGCACCCGGCCGCCGAGCACGAGCATCGCCGTGGCGTGGCCGTGGTCGGTTCCCGCGTTCCCGTTCTCCCGCACCGTCCGGCCGAACTCCGTCATGGTCAGGACGACCACCTCGGCGCGGCGCTCGCCCAGGTCCTGCCAGAAGGCCGCGAGCGACTGCCCGAATTCCTCGAGCCGGGTCGCGAGCTGGCCCTGGCTCCCCCCTTCCCCGGCGTGATGGTCCCAGCCGCCCGCCTCCAGAAAGGCGACCTCCAGGCCGAGATCCGCCTTGACGAGCTGTGCCACCTGGCGGAGCGCCTCGGCGAGGCGGCCGGGCGGGTACACGGCGCCGTGTTCCGGCGGCCGTGCCGCCGGACTGGCGGCGCGAAGGCGCCGGACCGCCTCGAACGTCGCCTGCCCGCCGCCACCGAGAAAGTCGCGGACCGCGTCGCGATAGAGCGCCTCGAAGCCACGCTGGAGGTCCTGCGTCCCCCCGCGGAAGCCGACGCCATCCAGCGACGGGAGCGCGAGCGCGGGCGCCGGTCCCTGCAGCGAGCGCGGCAGCACGGACGCCAGGGCGACCGCGCGGAAGACCGACCCGTCCTCCCGGGCGCTGCCGTACCGCAGGCAGCGGTTCAGCCAGCCGTCCGGCGTGGACTTCAGCCCCGGCGTGCCCGCCTCCATGAACTCCTGGGCGTCGAAGTGCGAGCGTGTCGCCGCCGGTGAGCCCACCGCGTGGACGCACGCGAGCTCGCCCCGCAGGTAGAGCGGGAGGAGCACGGCCAGGCGCGGGTGAAGCCCGAAGAAGCCGTCGAGGTCGAGCGCCCGATCCTCGGCCCCGCGCGCCGGAGGGGGCACGGCGATCCCCGGCCGCAGCCGGGCGTACGCGGGATCGCCATGGGGGACCACGATGTTGAGGCCATCCGCGCCGCCGCGCTGGAAGATCGCCACGAGGACCGCCGGGCGCCGCCTCGCCGGCGCCGCGCGCGCCGCCCGCACGAGGAACGGCGGGGCGACCCCGAACGAGAGGAGGGAGAGCGCGCCCTGCGTGACGAACAGCCGCCGGCTCAGCACCGCTCACTCGCTAGCGACGCTGGAATTCCGGGGACCCGAGGACGAGCGCCGCGATCGTCGCGAGGTCGGGCGCCGACACGGGATCGTCGAGCGCCGCGCGGCGGACGGCCGGCTGCGCCAACGCTTCCTCGAGGACCGCGCGACTCTCGGCCGAGAGCTCGCCCCCGACGAGCGTCTCGACCAGCCGCTCGACGGCCGCCTCCGGCGTCGCGCTCGCGGGCAGGACGCGGTCGAGATCCACCGCCGTGCCGGCCACCCGGTTGGCGGCCAGCGCCTGGGCGAGGTGGAGCCGCGCCAGGAGGGCGCCGGCGCTCGTCCACGCCTCGGCGCGGTCGGCGTAGCCGGTGGGAGCCTGGGCGCCGTAAAGCGGCTGACCCATCGCGCCCAGGGTCCGCTGGATGGCCGGCCCGGCGTCGGTCTCCGCCCCGAGGGCGCGGAGGGCGCTCGCGGTGAACTCGAGCGGCGTCTTCACCTTCGCCCGGTACGCGGCGGAGGAGAAGAAATCGGGGGAACGGACGATGCTCCGGACGACCGCCCGGATGTCCCCATCGGTCTCGCGGAAGACGGCGGCCGCGCGCGCGACGAGGGCGGGCGGTGGGTCGTCGGCGACGAAGCGTCGCGCGAGCTTGGTCGCGACGAAGCGCGCGGTGGCGGGATCCCGCGCCAGAAGGTCCAGGGTCCGCTCGCCCTCCTCCTGCCCCCCGCCGGCCGGGAAGGCGTGACCGAGGATCGTCTTCGGGCCCCGGTCGTGAGCGCCCGGGTCGAAGCGGAAGCCCCCGCCCGATCGGGGATGGCCCGGGCGCGGGTGATCGATGGTCCAGCCCGTGAACGCGCGGGCCGTCGCCACCACGTCGGACGCCAGGCCGTCCACCCCGAGCGTGTGGAGCTCGAGCAGCTCGCGGGCGTAGCTCTCGTCGAGGCCGGCACGCCCCTCGCCCGGACGGATCGCCTCGGCCGTGGACAGCCACGCGTCGAGGTAGTAGAGCATGGCGGGGTGATGCGCGACCGCGCCGAGGAGGTCACGGAATCGGCCGAGCGCATGCGGTCGGATCGCCGTCCGCTCGTAGTCCGGGAGGTAGTAGCGGACCGTGCCCTTGCCGGCGAAGACGCTGAAGTGGTTGAGCCAGAAGTCGACCATGACCTCGAGGAGCTGCCGCTCGCTGTACACGGCGCGGAGGAGGCGCGCCTGCTGGAGCTCCCCCAGCAGGCGGAGCGGGCTCTGCTCGGGGCGCGGCGGCCCACCGGGCTGTCCCCCGGCGGACGGCAGCGGGTACGCGGCCATGAGCGCGGCCGGCGGCATCCCGGGCACGCTGAGCGCGGCGAGGCGCGCCTCCGCCTGCCGGTCCGCGAGCCGCTCGGGCGCGAGCTGGGCCTCGATCCAGGCCTCCGCGCCCCCTCGGGCGACCGCCGCCACGTCGCCCGGTCGTGGGCCGTAGCCGAGCCGGGTCAGGACGTGGAGCGCCCGTTGCGTCGCGGTCAGCGCGGGAGGGACGGGCCCTGTGCCGGCCGGCCCGCCCAGGGCGTCCGGGTGGGGCCTCGCCGCGCAGCCGACGCAGGCGGCGGCGAGCGCCACCGCGAGGAGTCGCGGGGCCAGCGCGCCCGCGAGGCGGCCCCGCCTGGAGGGGGTGGTCGTAACCGCGGTTTGAGCCATCGGTCTGGCGAGCCTTAGACGCCGCGTGGGGCCCGGCATTCGCCCTCAGGCCTCGGTCACCGTCACCCGGAGGCCGATCTCCGCCAGCACGCGCGCCGCCCGCTCGCACTCCGCCCGCGGGCCAATGCGCACCGCGGCCTTCCCCTCGGTGTGGACCCGCCAGGCGATGGCCATCCCCTCGTCATAGGAGCAGCCGATCGCCTTGACGAGCTGGCCGGCCACCTGCTCGAAGGTGTGGCAGTCGCAGTTCCAGAGCAGGGTGATCCAGGGCGGCGGGAGCGCCGTCTCCTGCTCGGTCTCCTCCGCCTGCGCGGGCTCCGTGCGGGTTCCCGCCACGTCGCTCATCCGCGCTCGCCCGGGAAGACCGCCACCTTGATGGCGTCGGGCCGGCGGTGCGCCTCCAGCGCCTCCTCGATGGCCGCCAGGGGGAAGCGGTGGGTGAGGAGCGGCGCCACGTCCAGCGCGCCGCGCGCGAGCAACTCGAGCGCCTCGCCGAACTCGCGCTGGTAGATGATGGAGCCGCGGACGTCGATCTCGCGGCGCACGAGCCAGAAGAAGGACACGCGCGCCGGCTCGTGGGCGAGGCCGGTGAGGACGACCCGGCCCCCCGGCCGGACGAACCCGACCTGCCCCAGCACGAGCTCGACGGCCCCAGTCGTGCCCGCCGTCTCCACCACGAGGTCGACGCCGTCCCGGCCCGACAGCGCGCGGGCGGCGGCGGCGGCGTCCCCGCCCGTGAGCGCGACGGTCGCCTCCGCGCCGAGCGTGCGGGCGAGCGCCAGGCGCCGCGGCGTCCGGCTCACCACGAGGACCCGGCAGCCCCGGGCCCGGAGGAGCTGGAGGGCCAGAAGCCCGAGGGTCCCTGCCCCGACCACGGCGGCGCTTTCCCCCGCCCGGGGCGCCGCGCGCGCGACCGCCCGCGTGACCACGGCCAGCGGCTCCGTGAGGAGCAGCCGCTCCGCGGCGAGCCCGGCCGGCGCCGGCCAGCACGCGCGCTCGGGCAGCACCGCGAGCTCGGCGAATCCCCCGGCGCGGTCGATCCCGACCGCGACCCGCGCGAGGCAGAGGTTGGCGCGTTCCTCCCGGCAAAGATCGCAGCGACCGCAGCCCCAGTTCGGCTCGACGGCGACGCGCTCGCCGACGTCGAGCCGGCTCACGCCAGGGCCGACCGCCGCCACCTCGCCGACGAACTCGTGGCCGGGCGTCAAGGGGTAGCGCACCGGGCGCTCGCCGGTCCAGATCCGGTAGTCGGTCCCGCAGATCCCGGCCGCCGCCACCCGGACGAGGACCTCACCGGGCCCCGGCGCGGGTGGGGCGACCTCCTCGACGCGCAGCGAGCGGGGCGCCCGGAGTACCGCCGCCTTCATCGGACCGCGGCGCGCAGCCGACCCCTCGGGGCAGGGCCGTGGGCGGTCATCCGGCGAGATGGCCGCCGTCGATGAAGAGCACTTCCCCCGTCATGTAGTCCGAGGCGGGCGAGGCCAGATAGACGACGAGGGCGCCGAGCTCTTCCGGCTTGCCGACCCGGCGGGCGGGGACCTCACGGAGGAGGCGCTCCCGGATCTTCTCGTCCGCGAAGGCGTGGGCGTTCATCGGCGTCAGGAACCAGCCCGGCGCGATGGCGTTCACCTGGATGTTGTAGCGGGCCCACTCCACGGCGAGCGTCCTCGTGAACGCGATGAGGCCGCCCTTCGAGGCGCTGTAGGCCGCGTAGCCCGGGAGCCCGCGCGCCCCCAGCACCGAGGCGACGTTGACGACCTTCCCGCCCTGGCGCGCGATCATGGTCGGCCCCACGGCCCGGCAGAGCGTGAAGGCGCCCGTCAGGTTCGTCTCGAGCACCGCCCGCCACTCCTCGAGGCTCGTCTCCACCAGCGGCTTGACCACGGCGATCCCGGAGTTGTTCACCAGCACGTCGATGCGGCCGAAGGCGCCCAGCACCCCGCCGACCGCGCGCGCGACCTCGGGCGCGACGGTGATGTCGACGGGCACGACACGCGCCGCGCGGCCGAGCGTCTGGACGCCGGCCGCGGTCTCCTCGAGGTCGTCCCGGGAGCGTGCGAGGAGGGCCAGGTCGGCGCCGGCTTCGGCGAGAGCGAGCGCCATGGCCCGGCCCAGGCCGCGGCTCGCGCCCGTGACGACGGCCACGCGTCCGTCCAATCGAAGCTGGTCGAACAGCGCCATGGCGTCGGTCGGGGTCGCGGTCAGCCCTGGTAGAGCGACTCGATCAGGTCGGCGTAGTTCGCGCTGACCACCTTCCGCTTGACCTTCAGCGTCGGCGTCAGCTCGCCGGCCTCCTGCGAGAACTCTGCGGGGAGCACCGCGAACCGCTTCAGCCGCGCGTAGGAGGCGAGCCGCGTGTTGACCGCGTCGACCGTCTGCTGGACGCGTCCGCGGAGCGCCGGGTTCCGGGCCAGGTCCGCCCCTCCCTGGTCGCCGAGGCCGGCCGTCCGGGCGAACTTCGCCAGCTCCTCCGGGTTGAGCGTCACCAGCGCCACGGGATACGGACGCCGGTCTCCGTAGACCAGCGCCTGGCTGATCAACGGGTCGGCCTTCAAGAGGTTCTCGACGTGCTGAGGGGCGACGTAGCTGCCGCCGGCGGTCTTGATCAGATCCTTCTTGCGGTCGGTGATCCGGAGGAACCCATCGGCGTCGAGCTCCCCGATGTCGCCGGTGTGGAACCAGCCGCCCGGCTCGAACACCTCGGCGCTCTCCTCGGGCCGCCGGAAGTAGCCTCTGGCGATGTTCGGCGCGCGGGCGAGGATCTCCCCGTCCTCCGCGATCCGGATCTCGACGCCGGGAAACGCCTGGCCCACGGTCCCGAGCTTGTACCGGCCCGGACGGTTCACGGAGAGGATCGGACAGGTCTCCGTGAGGCCGTACCCCTCGAGGATGAGGATCCCGACGGCGTGGAAGAACTCGGCGATCTCGCGCGCGAGCGGCGCCCCGCCCGAGATGCAGAACTGGAGCCGGCCGCCGAGCGCCGCCTGGAGCTTCGCGAAGACCAGCTTGTGGGCGAGCGCGTGGCGGATTCGCAGCATCCGCGGCAGCGGCCGTCCCTCCTGCTGGCGGCGACTCACCGCCATGCCCACGGCGAGCGCCCAGGCGAAGATCCGCCTCTTGAGAGGCGGGCTCGCCCCGACCCCGGAGAGGACCTTCGCATAGACCTTCTCGAACACGCGCGGGACGCTGCACAGGAAGTGCGGGCGCACCTCTCTCAGGTTGTCCGGGAGCTTCTCCAGGCTTTCGGCGAACGCCGTCGTGAAACCCTGGTAGATCCCGACGAAGCTCTCGTGACGCGCGAAGGCGTGGGCGAGCGGGAGGAAGAGGAGGTGAACCGCGCCTTCCGGGATGCCGATGACCTGCGCGGCGGCGGCGAGCGCCGCGAGGTGGTTGCCGTGGGTCTGCACCACCCCCTTGGGGTGGCCCGTCGTGCCGGACGTGTACACGATGGTGGCCACGTCGTCGGCCGAGACCGTCGCCATCCGGCTGGTGAGCGTGGCCTCCAGCTCACGGCGCGAGGGCCGGCCGAGGTCCCGAAGACCACGCCAGCTCAGGAGGCGGATGGTCCGGCCGGCCGCGCCGGGGACCTCGGGCGGGGCCGGGTCTCCCTGGATCGCGACGATCGATCGAAGCTGCGGCAGCTCCTTGGCGACCGCGAGCGCCTTGCCGAGCTGGCCCTCGTCCTCGACGACGAGCGTTTTCGCCCCCGAGTCGTTGACGATGTAGGCGATCTCCTCCGGCGGATAGCTCGGGTAGATGGGGACCGTCACGCAGCCGGCCGAGAACGCCGCGAAGTCGGCCCGCACCCACTCGGCGCGGGTCTGGGACAGGAGCGCCACCGCGTCGCCGCGTTCGCGTCCGAGGGCCAGGAGCCCCAGGGCGAGGTCCCGCACTTCCTCCCCCAACGCCCGCCAGGAGACGTCGGTCCAGCTGCCGCCGACCTTGACCCGCTGGGCCGGGCGGTCACCCCCGCGCTCGACCCGCTCCCAGAACATCCGCGCCAGGCTTTCCGCTCCCATTGCGTCAGGCTCCGCCGGTGGGCCGGCACCCTCCAAGTGCCCGGAAACTCCGGGATCTCTGCTCGCCACCGCCGGGCGATAACGCGGTGCGACAATCCCCTTGACTCTCATGACGCAGCGTGTTAATTTCCGGGCTATGACCGCCAGACATCGGTCCTCGAAGCGAACCCGACCCCGAGCCCGGGGCGCCGCCGCAGCGCCCCCCAAGAGAAGGAGAAGCGTCATGCCGACCAAGACGAACGACTCCCAGCCCACCGACTTCCTCAACGACATGCAGGGCAAGGCGATGGAGGCGGTCGCGGCCTTCGCGCAGGCCAACCAGCGGGTCGTTCAGGAGTTCGTCGAGCTCTCGGTCACCGCCGCCAAGGAAGGGATGCGCGCCTACGCCGAGCTGCAGACGAACGTGGTCGACGCGGTGCGGGCCTCCCAGCCCACCATGGCCGCTCAGCGCGCGACGGTCGAGGAGTTCCAGTCCGACCCGTTCACGTGGTACCAGAAGGGCCTCCTCACGGCGGTGGACGGGACGCAGAAGACGTTCCGGCTGCTCGAGGCGAACGCCCAGGTGGTCACCCGCAGCGCTGAGCGCCTCCAGGCCTCTGCCGAGCGGACCGGGAAGGAGATCCAGGAGGCCCTCACCTCCTACATCGGCCGCATGAAGGAGATCTACGGGAAGAACTAGCCCTTTCCCCCGGGAAGACCGGCTCGTGCCCTTCGGCGAAGGTCCGGCGTCCGCCCACCCTGCCAGCGGGAGGCAGGCCCGACCCGTCCGGCGAAAGGTGAACGGCCGGTCCTCCCCCGGATAGCCTTCTCGGGGGAGGCAGGCCCGAGCCGTTCGCGCGACGCAAGCCGCACGGCGACGCGCATCCACCATACCGCAAACGGCAAAGCGTTCCACTCCGGGCGGCGGCTTTGCCGCCGCATCCGACGGGGGAGGTTCTCGGAGGGGGCCGTCGAGGCCCCTCCGAAGCGGTCACCGGCCGAGACGCGTCTCTAGGTCGCGTAGCTTCGCCTTGAGCGCCGCGACCTCGGCCCGCAGCTCGTCCACTTCGGCGCTCGACCGTGGCTCGGGCCTCGGGGGCGGCGCCGCGGTCCCCGGCCACCAGCCGGCGCGTGTCCCCCACTCGCGGAGGACGCGCTCGGCCTCCCGTTGGCTCGCCACGATCCCCGTCAGGCTGGCCTGGAGGGACTGCTGGACGAACTCCTGCCAGGCTTCCCCGTGCTTGATCAGCTGATGGAGAAAGGAGGGCGGCAGAGAGGAGCGGCGCCCGCGGGCATTCTCGAGGATGATCTGGGCCAGCGTCAGGCTGGTCAGATCCTCCCCCGAGACCGCGTCGACGACGCGGATCTCCCGCCCCTGCCGGATGAGCTCTTCCAGCTCGTCCAGCGTGACATAGCGGCTCCGGCTCTGGTCGTAGAGCTTCCGGTTCGCATAGCGCTTGATGAGGACCGGTTCGTCCATCGGGGGCCCTCATTCTAGCACCCGGTAACACCGCGCGTCATCACGAGGGGCCGCCGGCCGCGCCTCGGCCTGGAGGGAGCGGCCATTGATCGGGCCGGAGCCGCGTGTTATCAGTGAACATCCTCAGGTAAGGAGGCACACCCCCATGAAGCTCGACGGCCGGAAAGCTGTCGTCACCGGCGCCTCCCGGGGCATCGGCCGCGCCATCGCGATCGAGCTGGCGAAGGAAGGCGCCGACGTCGCCGTGAACTACCTGGCGAGCGAGGGGCCGGCCCTCGAGGTCGTTCGCGAGATCGAGAAGCACGGCCGCCACGGGCTTCCCATCCGGGCCGACGTCAGCGACTTCCCCGACACGTTCCGGATGGCCCAGGAGATTCTCGGCGCCTTCGGCCACGTCGACGTCCTCGTCAACAACGCGGGCGTCAACAGCGACAAGACCTTCGTCAAGATGGACCACGCGTCGTGGCGCAAGGTGCTCGCCATCAACCTCGACGGCGTCTTCAACTGCACCAAGGTCTTCATCGACTCCATGCTGAAGCGCGGCTACGGACGGATCGTGAACATCACCTCGGTCATCGGGCAGATCGGCAACTTCGGGCAGGCGAACTACGCCGCCTCGAAGGCCGGCGTGACGGCGATGACCAAGTCGCTGGCGAAGGAGCTCGCCGGCAAGGGGATCACGGTCAACGCGGTGGCGCCCGGGTTCATCGCCACCGAGATGGTCGAGGCGATCCCGGACAAGGTCAAGCAGCGGCTGCTCGACCAGATCCCGCTCCGGCGCTTCGGGACGGGGGAGGAGGTCGCCCGAGCCGTCGTGTATCTGGTCTCGTCGGACGGCGACTACATCACGGGCGAAGAGCTGTCGATGAACGGCGGACTCCTGATGCGCTGAGCCGCCGTCGGGGGCGCGGCCGTCTCGCGCGCGGCGCCGCCGGCCTCGACCGAGGGTCGGGGTCCCCGGCCCTCGTGGCTGTCAGCGATGCGAGTCCGAGGACTTGACGGGCGTGACCGGGCGGGGACGGGAGAGCTGGAGCGCGTGCGAGGCCAGCGCCAGCCCGCTCGCCGCCCAGAACGACATGACGCGCACGGCGAGCGCCGCCGGCGCCAGGGCCACGGATCCCCACGTCGGCCGCTCGGCGCACCGCGCGTCGTAGACGACGTGGACCTTCGGCGGCATGACCCAGGCTTCCCCCTCCAGCACGACCTCCCCGTCCTGGTTCAGGCAGATCGTCCGCAGGCAGAGGCGGTTGCGGTCCGGCAAGGTCTCCGTGACTTCGACCCGGGCGGTGATGGTGTCGCCGACGTGCACCGGCTTCAGGAAGCGCAAGTTTTGCGAGAGGTAGATCGTCCCCGGTCCCGGGAGCCGGGTGCCGATGACCGCCGAGATGAGCCCCCCGGTCAGCATGCCGGGAGAGATGATCTCGCCGAAGCGCGTCGTCGCCGCGAAGGCGGGGTCCGAGTGGATGGGGTTGTCGTCTCCCACCGCTCCGACGTACTCGCGGATCTGCTCCGCCGTCACCTCGCGCGTGAGCTCGGCCGCGTCCCCGACCGCCAGCTCCTGGATCGTCTGCCCGATCATGCGCCCTCCCTGTGTGGCGCTGCACGTCGTTGGGCCGCCTCCTCGTGGTCGGCGACGGCCCGGCGAGTCTCCAGCAAGAGCTTCTTGACCTCCTCCAGTCGGTCCTCGAGCCCCTCGATCCGCTCCTCGAGCGCCACCAGCTGCGAGGCGACGCTCACCACCTGCGCGCGCGAGGGCAGCCCGAGTGTCCGGAGCGCCATGTCGTTGTACTGCTCGAGCCCCTTCTTCACGGGCGCCTGCACCGCGAGCCACTGGTCCAGATAGCGGCCCAGCGCCTGGGCGAAGCCGTCCGTCGCCATGGCCTGACCGAGGACGCGCGACCAGGCCTCGATGGACTGGTCCATGAAGCTCTTCCACTGCTTGGTGAATTCCGGCGTGGCGGCGCCCTGGGCCGCCGCCTTCTGCCAGAGCTCCATGCCCTGCGTGAGGAGTGGCCGCCAGAACTGGGCGAAGTCCACGGTCGGGGAGGCCTCTGGCGAGCGCAGGCCCATGACGCGAAGCCAGGCCTGCGTGCCCTCGTCGAGCGACTTCCGCCAGAGATCGAAGAGCTCCTGCGGCGGGTTGCTCGCGTTCATCGATCTGGCTCCATTATCCCACGGCATCCCCGCGGTCCAGTGCAAAGCGCGCACCGGGGGCCCAGCCCGTGTCCTGGCTCATGCCGCCTGGCCCGCCAGCCACTCGGACACGCGGGGCCAGCAGTGGACGGACGCGGCGCGGCCGGCGATCAGCGAGATGTGCCCGCCCGGCAGCTCCAGGTACGTCTTGTCCGGCGTGCCGACGTGGTCGAGGAGCGCCTTCACGCACTGGGCCGGGGCGATGTAGTCCTCGGCACCGGCGACCGCGAAGACGGGGCAGCGCACGCGGGCCAGGTCCACGAGGCGACCGCCGAGCCGGAGCTCTCGACGGACGAGGCGGTTTTCCTGGTAGAACTCCTTGACCCACTGCCGGAAGAACTCGCCCGGAAACGGCACGTACTCGCTCGCCCACTTGTTGAGGGCCTGGTATCCCTCGACGTATCGGTCATTGTCGAGGTTCCACCAGAGGTTGAGCGCGGTCGAGATGTCCATGGTGGGCTTCAGGAGCTTGAACCCCACCCGCACCCAGTCGGCGGGGATCGTGCCCATCGCGTCCACGACCCGATCCACGTCGTAGAAGCGCTTGTCGAGCCAGTGGGCGAACAGCCCGGCCTTCGAGAAGTCGATCGGGCCGGCCATGTTCGCGTACGCGCGGACCGGCAGCTCCGGGTGGAGCGCCACGAAGGCCGCGGACAGCGGGCCGCCCATGCAGTAGCCGATCACGGCGAGGTCGGCGGCGCCCGACGTCTCGAGGACCTTCCGGGCGACGCGCGGCAGAAGTCCCGTCACGCAGGCGTCCACGGTGAGGCCGTTGTCCTCCTCGCCGTACACGCCCCAGTCCAGCAGGAAGAAGTCGAAGCCTTGCCCGCACATGTACTCCACGAACGACGAGCCGGGGCGGAGATCGAAGACCGTGGGCCGGCTGATCCCCAGGTTCGGGACGAACAGGACCGGGACGCGCCGGGTCCGGGCCGAGTCGTAGCGGTACAGCCGCGCTTTGTTGCGCCGGTAGACCTCACGCTTGGGGCTCAGTCCGAGCTGCGGCTCCGCCGAGTCGGTCATGAGCTCGAACGCCTTCGCCGTGCGGCGGAGGTTCCTGAGCCACTCCTCGGTCAGCCGGCGGAACGCCTCGGCCTGCGGGAACGGATCGGGCATGCGCACCCCCTTCATGGTCGCTCTGGTCAGATGATACCGCGGGCCCGGAGCTGGGCCAGGCGCTCGGGTCCGAAGCCGAAGTACTTCGCGTAGACGTGCTCGTTGTGGTGTCCGGCCGGCCGGCCCGGCACCTTCAGCCGCGGGGGCGTGCGCGTCATGCGCCACGCCGGCATGGCGAGGGTCAGCGGACCGTAGACCGGATCGTCCAGGCGCCCGAAGCAGCCCCGCTGCCACCAGTGCGCTTGGCCCAGGGTCTGCGTCGGACTGTTCACGGGCCCGAAGACGACGACGCCGGGGCCCGGGTCCGCCAGCACCTTGGCGAGGATCTCGCTGGCCGTGTGGTTCACCGACCAGCGCGTGATCTCCTCGCGGAGCGCCACCCGGTTCTCGGGCCGGGTGCGGTCGAGCGGGGTCTTGAACCGCGGGTCGGACGCCAGCTCGGGGCGCTCCATGACACGGCAGATGGCGCCGAAGTTCGCGTCCGTGTAACCGGCGATGAACGCCCACCCGTCCTTCACGGGAACGAACGTGTAGACGGACACGGCGAGGTCGAAGATCCCCATGCGCTGCCGGATCTCCCGGCTCGTGTGGTAGAGGAGGAGCGTGTATTCGAGGTACCGCATGAGCGCCTCGGCGCCCGAGACGTCGATCATCTGGCCCGTCCCCGAGCTGCGCCGCCAGCGGAGCGCGGCGAGCGTCGCGACGCCGGCCCACGCCGCCTGGGCGTAGGCGCTGATCCAGCTCCCCAGCCGCGTGGGCAGGGCCTGCGGGCGGTCGCCGGGTTCGCCGGTCAGGAACGCGAGGCCGGAGAGCGCCTGGTCGATCAGGTCGTACTCGGCCCCGCCGCCCGGCGCGCGCGGCCCGAACTGCCCGTGGGTCGAGAGCGCCACGTACACCAGGCGCGCATGGACCGTCCGGAGCTGCCGGTAGCCGATCCCCCAGGCATCCATCTGGCCGGGCGGGAACCCCTCGATCACCACGTCGGCCCGCGCGGCCAGGGCGCGGAAGAGCTCCCGACCCTCGGGCCGCTCCAGACTCAGCGTCGCGTACGCGCGGTTGCGGCCCTCGGCCAGGAACGCGAGCCCCTCCCCTCCCACCGTCGCGTCCGCGGGACCCCATTGCCGGGCCGGATCCCCGCCGGGCGGCTCGAGCTTGACGACTTCCGCGCCCATCTCGCCCAGGAACCCCGCCAGCACGTGGCCGCCGTAGTGCGCGACCGAGCAGTCGAGGACCAGGAGGTCGTCGAGCGCCTCCGGTTTCTCCGACACGCGCGCGGGGTCCTCGCCGTCGCGGATCCACTCGCTCCAGGGTGGGGACGGCGCCGCGGGCCGGGCGGCGGGGCCGGTCACGGCGCGGGCGCCTCGCCGGTCCAGTCGTCCGGCGGCTTCGCGCCGAGCCGGTCCGCCCAGCGGCCGACGACGCCGCGACGCTCCAGCTCCGCGATCTCCGCGGGGGCGAGCCCGAGCACGCCCGCGAGGACCTGCCGGTTGTGCCAGCCGACCGGCTTGCCCGCCCATTTGTGCCGTGCGGGCGTCGCGGAGAGCTTGGGGGCCGGGCCGTAGTCCACCATGCGCCCGTAGAGCGAGTCGTCGAGCTCCTCGACGCTGCCGCGCGCGCGAAAGTGGGCATCGTGGTAGTGATCGCCCCCGTGCATGACGGGCGCCGCGGCGAAGCCGTGGGCGCGCGCCGCGGCCTCGACGTCCGCCCGCGACCGGCCCGCGCACCAGGGGCCGATGAGGGCATCGAGCGCGTCCGCGTTCGCCGGCTCGCGCCGCGCCGCCGCACTGCCGAACCGCGCCTCGTCGGCCAGGGCGGGCCGCTCCAGCGCGGCGGCCAGGCCGCGGAACTCGGCATCACGTCCCGCCACCAGCGCCACATAGCCGTCGCTGCAGCGGTAGATCCCGGAGGGCACGTGGACCGGGTCGCGGTTCCCCGTCCTCACGCGGTCCCGTCCGGTGAGCCCGGCGTAGAGCCACGTCCAGTCCAGCGCGCGGACGAGCCCCTCGCACTGCGCCATCTCGACGAACTGTGCCTCCCCGGTCCGGTCGCGCCAGGCGAGCGCCGCGAGCGCGCCCATCGCGCTGAGACAGGCGCCGAACCAGTCGCCGAGGTAGTTGCCGACCTTCGTCGGGGCTGCGCCCTCGAAGCCCGAGATGGCGGTGAGCCCCGAGACGGCCTGGGCGAGCCCGTCGTACGAGGCCCGACCCTCGGCGAGCGGACCCCACTGCCCGAAGCCGCTGTTCGAGACGTAGATCAGACGCGGATTGATCTCCCGGAGCTGGCGGTACCCCAGGCCCCACTTCGTCTCGGTCGTGCCCGGCTTGAAGTTCTCGATCAGGATGTCGGAGCGCGCGGCGAGCTTGCGGACGAGGGCCTGGCCTTCCGGGTGGTGCAGGTCGATCCCGACGTGATACTTCCCGTGGTTCTGCGGGAAGAACGCGACCGAGACGTTCTTCCAGAAGCACCCGGCGTGGCCGAGGATGCGGGTGACGTCCCCCGCCCCCGGCATCTCGACCTTGATCACCTCGGCGCCCAGCTCGCCGAGGAAGTCGGCCGTGGCCGGCCCGAAGATGATGACCGAGAGGTCGAGCACCCGGATGCCGCGGAGCGCCTCGGGCTTGACCGGGACCAGGACGGGATCGAAGAGCCGGGCCGCCCAGTCGAAGTACGACTCGCCCCCGGGCGGCCCCTCGGGCTTCATGCGCTCAGATCGCGAACATCCCGGCGAGCTTCATGAGCAGCCCCATGTCGCCTTTGTGCTTCAGCCTGCCCGACATGAACGCCAGCTGCGGGTTGAGCTTGCCGGCGGTCATGTCGAGCCAGTCCGGCGCGCTCACCGTCAGCGTGAGGTTCGGGGCGGCGGCCGGACCGACCCCCACGCTGCACTTCCCCTCGGCGATGTCGACGTGGAAGGTGCCCCCACCCTCGCCGGTGATGTCGTACTGGATCATCGCCTTGACGCCCTGCGCCCGCTCCGGCCGGAACCGGCCAGGCATCGCGTCGAAGGTCTCCTTGACGGTTGGCATCGACGACCGCCTCCTCAGAAGGTGAACAGATCCATCCCGCCCGTGACCGTGAGTACGGCGCCGGTGATGTAGCGCGCCCGCTCGGAGCAGAGGAACGCGACGGCATCGGCGATGTCCGCGGGATCCCCCTCGTGCTGCATGGCGACGCGCTTGACCAGACGGTCGTACATCGGCGACAGGCGCGTGTGCTCGCCGATGATCCCCGGCGCTATCACGTTGGCCGTGATCCCGTACCGGGCGCCCTCCAGGGCGACCGAGCGTGCGAAGCCGATCACGCCCATCTTGGTCGTCGCGTACGCCGTCTGGCCGAAGCCGCCCAGCAGCCCCGCGATGGAGGCCATGCAGACGACCCGGCCCCACCGGCGTTCCCGCATGCCGGCGATCACCGCCTTGGTGACGTGGTACGTGCCGGTGAGATTGACGTTCAGGTTGAGCGCCCAGTCCTCGTCCTTCATGTCCTTGAGCTGGGCGAGGGTCCAGATGATGGCGGCGTTGTTGACGGCGATGTCCACCGGGCCGACCTCACGCTCGATGCGGCCGACGGCGGCCCGGACCGCGGGCCCGTCCGCGACGTCGCACTCGATGGCAAGCGCCTCCCCGCCCTTCCGCCGGATCTCCTCGGCCGTCTGCTCGGCGCCGTCCTTGTCCCGGTCGACGACGGCGACGCGGCAGCCCTCCTCCGCGAGCCGGAGGCAATCGGCTCGGCCGAGGTTCCGCGCGCCGCCCGTCACCAGCGCCACCTTCCCGGCGATCCCCAGATCCATTCGAACCCTCCGCTCTCCGGAACCGCGTGTGCGCGCGCGGCCGTTCGGTGAACGTCCCGCAAAACCGTAGCAGAGCGCGGCGGAGCACGCAACCACCCGGACCCGCGCCGGGTGAGCGTCCGGCCGCTGACTCCGAGGCGGGCTCTAGAGCTTCATCACGATAGACAGACCGGTCGCGCGGCGCGCACGCTGTCGGTCATCGGCGTCGGCCAACGCCGGTCGCCCCGGCAGTCCGGCATCAGGGGCGCAACCCAACCCGATCGAGGACGGAGCGCGCGCGATGCCGCACGAGCCAGGGGATCCGATGGCGGTCGCCGAGAAGATCGGCGGGTGGACGCGGGCGTGGCGCCTGGACACCCGCGGCAGTCGCCTGCTGAGCGCCAGCAACGGCAGAGCGCTCGCCCAGCTTCGCGTCACTCCGGAGCTGCTCCCGCCGACCACCGACGCGGCCGCGATCATCGCGCTCGGCAACGCCACCGCGCTCGCCGCGAGCGCGTCGGCGCTCGACCCGAGCGGCGAGCTCGACCCGACCGGGTTCCCGCAGACCGTGCAGCTGTCCGTGAACCTGTTCCGTGGCACCGGGCAGGGCACGATCACGGCGGAGGCGCAGCTCACCTATCGCACGCGGACCACGCTCATCGTGGAGGTCAAGGTGCGGAACGAGGAGAGGCAGCTCATCGCCTCCCTGGCGGTGACCCAGCTCACGTCCCGTCCCGCCGGCGCGGAAGCTCCCCTGCGCCGGGCGTCCTAGCGGCGCGCGTGGAGGGCCCCATGAACGCGCACACGTCGCGCTCGCAACACGCCTGCCTGGAGTGCCACCGCGTCTGCCTGGAGACGATCACCTACCTCCAGGCGAGCGGCCGGCCGGTCGACCCCGCGGACGTGCGTCTGCTCTTCAACTGCGCCGAGCTCTGCCGGACCGGTGCCAGCCTGCTCCGGGGCGCCGCCGACCTTCACGCGCGCGCCTGCGTCGCGTGCGCCGACGTCTGCGAGCGGAGCGCGGAATACTGCGAGCGGTTCCCCGACGACCCGGTGATGCGGGCATGCGCGGAGGCCTGCCGCCGGTGCGCCGCGTACTGCCATCAGGCCGCCGCGATGGCGGCGTGAGCGGACGACAGAAAAGGAGGACCCGCGATGGCGAGCGCGAGCCGAGTGCACGAGCGGATGTCCGGGCGGACGCAGGAGTTCGGGCACGTGACCGGCAAGGGACTGGAAGCGATGACGGCCTGGACGGACGCCAACCAGCGGCTCTGGCGGGAGCTGGTCCAGCTCTGGGCGGACGCCACGCGTGAGAACCTGCGCTTCCTCGCGCACCTCCAGTCACGCGCCATGGAGCTGGCGACCGTGCCCGTCGCGGGCGGCGGCCAGCTCCAGAAGGACGCGGCGGACTGGTACCGGAAAGCGGTGCGGGACAGCATGGAGCGCTTCCATCAGGCGCTCGACGCCCTCGCCGAAGACGGCGGCCGGTCCGAGTGGGTCGGCGGGTGGTGGCCCGGCGGTCGCGGCCGCGAGGCGCTGCGCGGCCAGTGGCGGGAGCTCCGGGGGCAGATCCGCCAGCAGTGGGACAAGCTGACCGACGACGAGCTCGACCGGATCCAGGGAAACACGGACCTGCTCGTCGGCAAGCTCCAGGAGCACTACGGGAAGAGCCGCGAGCAGGCCGAGCAGGAGCTCGACCGCTGGCTGGAGCAGCAGCGGCTGCCCCGCGCCTCCTGACCCGGATCCGAACCGCGTCCGCCCGCTCGGCGCCTCTCCGCCTGACCGGGGCGCACCGTCTTCACGGCGGCTCGCCGACGACCCCGGTTGCGCGGAGCTCCGCGATCGCGGCGGCGTCGAGGCCGAGCACGCGGCCCAGCACCTCGTCCGTGTGCTCGCCGAGGCGCGGCGGCGGCCCCTGGATTCGGGCCGGCTCGCCGCCGAACTTCACCGGGACGCCGGGGAGGCGGACCCGCCCCGCGGTCGGGTGCTCGACCTCGACCGCCATGCCGCGGTGGCGGACTTGCGGGTCGGCGAAGAGCTCTGCGATGTCGTGGATCGGCCCCACGGGCAGCCCCGCCGCCGCGAACGCCTCGACCCACGCGTCGCGCGCGCGGGCCGCGAGCCGCGCCTCGATGAGCCGCACCAGCTCCGCGCGCCGCTCGACCCGCTTGGCGTTCGTGTCGTAGCGCGGGTCGTCCGCCCACTCCGGCGCGCCGAGGACCCGGCAGAACGCCTGCCAGAGCCGCTCGTTGCCCGCACCGATCATCAGGTAGCCGTCGCGGGCGCGGAAGGCCTGGTACGGCACGAGGGAGGGGTGCGCGCTCCCCCATCGGCCTTGCACCTCGCCGGCCACGAGGTAGGCCGTGGCCGCGTTGATGAGCGCCGCGATCCCGCACTCCATGAGCGAGAGGTCGAGGTGCTGCCCGGCGCCGGTACGCGCCCGGTCGTGCAGGGCGGCCAGGATCGCGCCGTGGGCGTAGAGCGCCGTGATGACGTCGATCAGCGCGACCCCCACCTTGACCGGCGGCCCGTCGGGCTCGCCGGTGATCGACATGAGGCCGGTGAAGCCCTGCATGATGGCGTCGTAGCCCGCGCGCTCGCGGTAGGGCCCGGTCGCGCCGAACCCGGAGATCGAGCAGTAGACCAGGCGGGGGTTCACCGCCCGGAGCGTCTCCCAGCCGAGGCCGAGGTCGTCCATGGTCCCGGGCTTGAAGTTCTCGACCAGGACGTCGCCGCGGCGGGCCAGCTCGACCAGGAGCGCGTGGCCTCGCGGCTGCTTGAGGTCGATCGTCACGCTCTTCTTCCCGCGATTGACCGCAAAGAAGTACGACGCCTCGCCATCCGGGGCGCGCGGGGGCGCCCACTGCCGGCTGTCGTCGCCGCCGCGCGGGTGCTCGACCTTGATGACCTCGGCGCCGTAGTCGCTGAAGATCTGCGTGGCGAGCGGACCGGCCACGATGCGGGAGAGGTCGATGACGCGCAGGTCGTGGAGGGGCGCGGTCATGCGTGCGTCACTATACCAGGGGCCGTCCGCGCCTTGCACGCGCTCGAGGCGCTCCGTATACTGCGGGAGGCCCGTCATGAAAGTCCGGATCGCCGCGCTCGTCGCCGTTCTCGTCGCGCTCGCCGGCTGCAGCGTCGTGTCGGTCGACCTGACCCCCCGGGTGCGTCCGCTCCGGGAGACGACCGTCGAGGGCAAGGGCCGGGACAAGGTCCTCCTGATGGACCTCAGCGGCGTGCTGGCGGAAGAGCCGATCCTGACGCTCGAGTCGCGGCCGCAGGTGCCGCTCCTGGCCCGCGTCCGCGAAGAGCTGGAAAAGGCGGCGGAGGACGCCCGCGTCCGCGCGCTGGTCCTCCGGATCAACAGCCCCGGGGGGACCGTCACTGCCTCGGACATCCTCTTTCACGAGCTCACCGCGTTCAAGACTCGACGGAAGGTGCCCGTGATCGCGTCGATCCTCGACGTCGGCGCTTCGGGCGGCTACTACGTCGCGCTCGCCGCCGACCACATCGTCGCCCACCCCACCACCGTGACCGGCTCGATCGGGGTCCTCATGATCAACGTCAACTCCAGCGGGCTCCTGGAGAAGATCGGGGTGAGCGCGAGCTACATCAAGTCGGGGACGTTCAAGGACATGGGGAGCCCGTTTCGGCCGCTCACGTCCGAGGAGCGCGCGATCTTCCAGGACGCGATCGACCGGCTCTATGGCCGGTTCGTCGCGCTGATCGCGCGGGAGCGGCGCCTCGACGAGGCGCGGGTCCGGGCCGTCGCCGACGGCCGCATCTACACGGCGTCGGAGGCGCTCACGCTGGGCCTCGTGGACCGGATCGGCTACCTGGATGACGCCATCGCGCTGGCCAAGGAGGCGGCCGGGATCCCCGACGCCAAGGTGATCACCTACCACCGCCCCCGGCAGTACCGCGCCACCATCTACTCGACGGCGGAGGCGCCGCCGGCGGCGGGGGCGAGCATGGCCGACCTCGCCCGGCTCGCCGTCGCGGGGCCCCGCTTCCTCTACTTATGGTGG
>JBIOTN010000146.1:0-9015 GCA_044866005.1 Candidatus Rokuibacteriota bacterium
GACCGTTCGGCCGGTCTTCGCGGCCGAACGGCTCGGGCCTGCCTCCCCCCGGGAGGAAGGCGGATGACGAGAGCGTCATTTTCGGGGTCAGTCTGATGGGCGCGAAGTACTTCGGGGCGGCGGTGCGGCGGCGGGAGGACCCGCGGCTCCTGACCGGCCGCGGCCGCTACGTGGACGACATCCGCGTCCACGGGATGGCGCACGTGGCCGTCTTGCGGAGCCCCCACGCCCACGCCCGCATCCGTCGGATCGACGCCGAGGCCGCGCGCCGGCTGCCGGGGGTCCTGGCCGTCGTGACGGGCGCCGACCTCGGCCGGCAGGGCGCGCTGCCCCCGCTGGAGTCGGAGATCGCCCCGCCCGCCCTCCTCGGGCGCGTCCGGTTCACGGTCCGCCACGCGGCGCAGCCCGTCCTCTGCCGCGAGCGCGTGCGCTACGTGGGCGAGGCGGTCGCGGCCGTGGTCGCCGCGAGCCGCGCCCTCGCGGAGGACGCCCTCGACCTGATCGAGGTCGACTACGAGCCGCTCCCCGCCGTCGTGGACCCCGAGCGGGCGCTCGGCCCCGACGCGCCACGCCTCCATCCCGAGTGGGGCGACAACCTGGCCGTCGCCTTCGGCGACACGGTCGGCGACCCCGAGGCCGCCTTCCGGGCCGCGGCGGTCGTGGTCCGCGAGCGCTTCCGCACCCAGCGCGCGGTCGGGATGCCGCTCGAGACGCGCGGCATCGTCGCCGAGCCGGGGCTCCACGACGGCACGCTCACCGTCTGGACCTCGCACCAGATCCCCCACTTCGTCCAGGGCGCGCTGGCGGAGGTGCTGGCGCTGCCTCCCCACCGGCTGCGGGTCGTGGCCCCGGACGTGGGAGGCGGGTTCGGGACCAAGGCGCTCGTCTATCCCGAGGACGTCCTCGTCCCCCTCCTGGCGCTGCGGCTGCGGCGGCCGCTCAAGTGGATCGAGGACCGGCGCGAGCACATGCAGGCCGCCGCCCACGCGCGCGACCAGGTCCACTGGATCGAGCTCGCGGCGACGCGCGACGGCCGGCTCCTCGCGCTCCGGGACCGGATCCTGCTCGACCAGGGCGCGTTCAACCCCTGGGGGATCGAGCTCCTCTACAACACGATCGCCCACCTGCCCGGCCCTTACCGCGTGCCCGCCCTCGCCGTCGCCGTGCAGGCCGTCGTGACGAACAAGACGCCGAACTCGCCCTACCGGGGCGCCGGCCGGCCCGAGGCCGTCTTCGCCATGGACCGGGCGCTCGACTGCCTCGCGCGGGAGCTCGGGCTCGACCCGGCCGAGCTCCGCCGCCGGAACCTCGTGCGGGCCGACGAGCTGCCCTACGACACCGGGCTCCTCTACCGGGACGGCGTGCCGCTCGTCTACGACTCGGGCGACTTCCCGGCCGCCTTCGGGCAGGCGCTCGCGGCGGTCGGGTACGAGGCCTTTCGCGAGGCGCAGGCGCGGCTCCGCGGGGAGGGGACGTATCGCGGGATCGGGCTGTCCGCCTACGTGGAGGGGACGGGGGTCGGCCCATACGAGGGCGCGCGGGTCCACCTGGACCAGTCGGGCGGCGTCGTCGTCGCGACCGGCGCGTGCTCCCAGGGACAGGGGCACGAGACGACGTTCGCCCAGATCGCCGCCGACGTCCTCGGCGTGCCGCTCGAGGCGGTGACAGTCGTCGGCGGCGACACCGCGGCGATCCCCTTCGGGATCGGGACGTTCGCCAGCCGGAGCGCGGTCGTCGCGGGCAGCGCGGTCGCCGCGGCGGCCGGCGAGGTGCGCGCGAAGCTCCTCCGCGCGGCGGCGGCGCTGCTCGAGGCGAGCCCCGACGACCTCGACATCGAGGACGGCCGGGTCGTCGTGCGCGGCGTGCCGGGCTCCGCCGTCCCCCTCGCGCGCGTCGTCCAGTCGGCGCTCCCCACCTTCGCCGCGCCCGGGCGGGTCGCCGCGGACTTCGAGGCGTCGGCCTACCCCCGCCCGCCGACCGTGACCTTCGCGAGCGCGGTCCACGCGGCCGTCGTCGAGGTGGACCCGGAGACCGGCGAGGTCCGCCTCCTGCGCTACGTGGTCGTCCACGACTGCGGCCGGGTCATCAACCCGCTCGTGGTCGAGGGCCAGATCCGCGGCGGCGTGGCGCAGGGGCTCGGCGGCGCGCTGCTGGAGGAGATGGTCTACGACGCCCAGGGCCAGCTCCTCACCGGGTCCCTGATGGATTACCTCCTGCCGACCGCGATGGAGGTGCCGCCGGTCACGACCGCCCACCTCGAGTGCCCCTCGCCGCGGAACCCGCTCGGGGTCAAGGGGCTCGGCGAGGGGGGCGCAATCTCGCCGCCGGCGGCGATCGCCAACGCGGTGGAGGACGCGCTCGTCCCGTTCGGGGTGCGGGTCACCGAGACCCCGCTGAGCCCGGGGCGGGTCGTCGCGCTGATCGCGGCGGCGCGCGCCGGGGCTGGCGCCCCCGGTCCGCCCGGCACCGCGGGCGCGCCCGGCGCCGGGGCTCGGCCCTGAAGCCCGCCCCCTTCGCCTACGCCGCCCCCCGCTCGCTCGACGAGGCGCTGGCGCTCCTCGCCCAGCACGGGGCGGAGGCGAAGCTCCTGGCCGGCGGGCAAAGCCTGGTCCCGCTCCTCAATTTCCGGCTCGCGCGGCCCGCGGTGCTGATCGACCTCAACCGCGTGGCCGGCCTCGAGGGGACGCGCCTGGACGACGGGGTGGTCCGCGTGGGCGCGATGACGCGCCAATGGGCGCTCGAGCGCGCGGCGGCCGCCCGCGCCGAGGGCCGCCTCCTGGCCGAGGCGCTCGGCTTCGTCGGCCATCCGCCGATCCGCGCGCGCGGGACGGTGGGCGGGAGCCTCGCCCACGCCGACCCGGCGGCGGAGCTGCCGGCCGTGCTCGTCTGCCTCGGCGGCGAGGTCGTCGCCCGGAGCCGCGCCGGGGAGCGCGTGATCCCGGCCGCCGGGTTCTTCCGTGACCTGCTCACGACGGCGCTCGGCGCGGAGGAGATCCTGACCGAGGTGCGCTTCCGCCTGCCCGCCCCCACGGCCGGCTGGGCCGTCCTCGAGGTCGCGCGGCGGCACGGCGACTTCGCGCTGGTCGGCGCCGTCGCCGTCTGGGACCGCGACCGGGCGCGGGCGACCCACGACGTCCGCCTCGCGCTCTTCGGCGTGGGGCCGACGCCGGTGCGGGCGACCGCGGCGGAAGCCGCGCTCGCGGCGGGCGAGCCGACCCCGCGGCGGATCGCCGAGGCGGCGGCCGCGGTCGTGGAGACGCTCCGGCCCGAGTCGGACCTGCACGCCTCGAGCGAGTATCGCCGTCAGGTGGCGGGGGTGCTGGCGCGCCGGGCCCTCACGCTCGCCCTCGCCCGGAGCGCCGGGGGAAGCGCGGCATGAGCCACCGCCGCGGCCGGGCGCCGTGCCACCCGTGACGGGACGTTCCTCGCGAAGGCGACGCCAGTGAGCCCGGGCGGGACGGGCGCGGGGGCCGGGCCGGCCACCACCGGGCGGATCCGTCTCCGCGTCAACGGGCGCGACGTCGAGCGGACCGTCGAGGCGCGGCAGAGCCTGGCGGACTTCCTCCGCGAGGAGCTCGAGCTGACCGGGACGCACGTCGGCTGCGAGCACGGCGTCTGCGGCGTGTGCACGGTCGTTCTCGACGGCCGGCCGGTCCGGAGCTGCCTCGTCTTCGCGGTCCAGACGGACGGCCTGGAGGTCCTGACGGTCGAGGGGCTCGCACCGGAGGACGGGCGCCTACACCCCCTCCAGGAGGCGTTCCGGGCGCACCACGGGCTTCAGTGCGGCTTCTGCACCCCGGGCATCCTGATGAGCGCCCACGCGTTCCTCCGCGAGAATCCGGCGCCGAGCGAGCGAGCGATCCGCGAGATGCTGGCTGGCCAGCTCTGCCGCTGCACCGGCTACCAGCAGATCGTCGAGGCCATCCAGGCCGCCGCGCAGGCCCTGCGCGCGCCGCCGCCCTGAGCCGCGGTCGGCGTCGGTCGGACCGCACCGTCGGGGCGAGCCGCCTGTCGGGCTAACGGCCGGGATCAGCCGCGGCCGAAGGCCGGCGGCTGTATTCCGAAGTTGTGCGGCTCACCGCCCGATGCGTCTTGACGGCCATGTCGGATTTGACATACGATCGTCGTCGTGAGCCCGAGCGACAAGCCGCTCGTCTGGCTTCACGGAGAGATCAAGACGCCGCCTTTTTCGGAGGCCGCCCGGATTGAGGCAGGATGCCTGCTCCGGTTGCTGCAGAAGGGGCAGATGCTTGCGATGCCCCACTCGCGGCCGATGCCCGTCGTGGGGGCGCGCTGCCACGAACTCCGAGTCCGAGACGCCGAGGTCGATTGGAGGATCGTGTACCGGGCCGATTCCGACGCCGTCGTGATTTTGGCGGTCTTCAACAAGAAGACCCGGGAGACGCCGAAGGCGGTCATCGACGCGTGCCTCCGTAGGCTGAGGGAGTACGACCGTGCGTGATGAGAAGCGGCGGCGCTTGGAGGCGAGGGGGTGGAAAGTCGGGACCACCCGAGAATTTCTGCGCCTGAGCGCGGAGGAGGCTGCGTACATCGAACTCAAGGTGCGACTGGCAATGGGTTTACGTGAATGGCGACGACGCCGAAAGCTGACGCAGGCAGACTTGGCGAAGCGGCTCCATTCGAGCCAATCGCGGATCGCCAAGATGGAGGCAGGCGATCCGTCGGTGTCGTTGGATCTGCTCATCAGATCGCTGCTGACCCTTGGCGCCTCGCGCCGAGAGGTATCACGGATCATGTCTGCCCGCTCGCCGATTCCAGCCGCATAACGACGCGCTGAGGCACGTCGTCGGGCCGCCGGCGAGCCCTCCGCGCGGCCTACACCCCCTCCAGGAGGCGTTCCGGGCGCGCCACGGGCTTCAGTGCGGCTTCTGCACCCCGGGCATCCTCATGAGCGCCCACGCGTTCCTCCGCGAGAATCCGGCGCCGAGCGAGCGAGCGATCCGCGAGATGCTGGCCGGCCAGCTCTGCCGCTGCACCGGCTACCAGCAGATCGTCGAGGCCATCCAGGCCGCCGCGGGGCTGCTGGCCACGCGGGCCTGATCCGGCCGGTCCGGATCCGGGCGGGCGCGCCGCTCGCGCACGACGGGCGCCCCGGTCACGGCGCCTCCCGGCGCACGAGGATGAAGCCGAGCGCGTGCCAGGTATCCGGCGGCGCGCTGCGGCGCTCTTGACGCCGGCGCTCGTCGAGGGCCGAGGTGCGCGCCGTCCGGCGGCCCTCCATCCGGCGATCCCAGATCACCTCCACGAGGCCCTCGCCGAAGTGCGCCTCGAGGAAGCGGAACACGGTCATGTGTCCGCGACGGACTACCGCCAGGTATGGCGCCCTCCCCGTGCTCGCCACGAACGCTCTCGCGTTGCAAGACTATGCCAGTTCCGGGGCGGGGTCCCGCTTCCCTTCCGCTCGCCTCGACTGGAAGCAGTTCGGAGCCGCTGCCGATCCAGTCACGCGGGGCGTATCCAGCCGGGAGCGACTGGTCCGAAAGTCGTCAGGGCCGCGCCCGCCGCGTCCGCGGTCCGGCCCACGGCGCGGGGCTCCGGGATCCTGCGCTCACGGAAGGCCCAGCAGCCGCATCGTCGCATCGAACTGCGATATGGCACAGGCATCCCGGCGCGTGAGGCGCACGTGGACGGGCGTCCCGCGGACGCGACCGCGGAGGCGGGCCACGTCGGGCCCGCCGTAGATCTGCGCGCAGACCATCGGGCGCTGAGGCGCCGGGCCGGGCGGGAGCACGCGCCCCTCCGGGGGCTGGGCGGCGGCCTCGGCCAGGCGCTGGCAGGCGCCGGTCGGGTCCGGCACGGTGCCGCCGGGCGGGTCGCAGGTCAGCACGTAGCGCTCGGCGGGCAGGCCGGGCCCGCGCTGGATCTCGATCTCGAGCGCGGTCTCCGCGCCCTCCGGCGCGCCGGCGGCCGTCCCGCCGATCAAGATCGCGCTGCCGATGGCCAGGCCGAGCAGCCCCCGTCGCGTCATGATGACGGCGCCTCCTGGCTAGCGGCGGCGCAGGCCGAGCCGCTCCATGACGCCGCGGAGGCGCGCGTCCTCGGCGGCGATGAAGCGGTCGAACTCGGCGCCCGGCAGGTAGCGGATCGCGAAGCCGTAGGTCCGCGACGCCTCCCGGAACGACGGGTCCCCGGTCGCCTGCTCGAAGGCGGCGCCGAGCCGCGCGATCGTCTCCCGCGGCGTGGCGCTCGGGACCGCGAGACCGCGCCAGATGTCCATGGCGACGGGGACGCCCTGCTCCGTGAAGGTCGGGACGTCGGGGAAGGCGGGGGAGCGGCCCTCGCCGCTGACGCCGAGGAGCCGGATCGTCCCGTCGCGCGCGGCCGCGGCGATCCCCGCCACGGCCTGCGTGCTGGCGGCGATCCGCCCGTCGGCGAGCGCCCGGACCGAGTCGGGCCCCGGGCCGGACTCGACGTGGGTGAAGGCGAGGCCCGCGGCGTGCTCGAGCGCGGCGGCCACGAGGTGGGCGAAGGTGCCCGGGCCTTCGTGGCCGACCGCGAGCCCCCGATGCTGCCGGGCGTGCGCCACGAACGCGGCCAGGTCGGGCCAGGGCGCGCGGGGACCGACGATCAGCGAGAGCGAGTCGACGGTGATCCGGGCCACCGCGCCGAAGGCGCGGTGGTCGAAGTCGAGCTTGCCCTGGTGGATCATCGTGAGGAGGGCGGTGGCGTTCCAGATGAGCGTCCGCCCGTCGGCCGGCGCGGCCTTCACGTACCGGTAGCCCTCGGCCCCGGCGTCGGCGGTCTTCTGCACGACCCGGATCGGCTCGCCGAGGTGGCGCTCGGCCGCGCGGGCCAGCGTGCGCGCGATCACGTCGGCGGCGCTCCCCGGCCCGAAGGTCACCACGAGCTCGACCCCGCGTGTCTCCGCCATCGCCCGCGACGCCCCGCGGCTCAGCCCGCGCGCGGCACCGGCCGCCACCGGGCGGGCCCGCCGGCCCGGATCGTCTCCATGGCCTGCTGGACGGCGAGGCCGTCGCGAAAGGTCGCCGCCGGCGCGACGGGGCCGGCGTCGAGCAGCGCCGTCACCAGGTGGTCCACGAGCCGGACGAAGGCCAGGCCCCAGAGCGGAACGTAGTCCATGCCCGGCGGCGGCGTGGCGGTCTCCGGCTCGGAGAGGTCCTCCATCTCCCGCCCGCGCCGCGCGCCCCAGAGCCGCTCCGACTCGTCGAGGGCGAGCGTCCCCTCGTCGCCCCACACCTCGAGCCGCGGGCCCCGCGGGTGCGCCGTCACGGCACTGAGGACCACGGTGGCGACGGCGCCCGAGGTGAAGCGGAGGGCGAACGTCGTGAAGTCGTCGGCGGTGACGGCCCGCCGTCCCCCGCCGTCGGGCGACGGGCGCGCGGCGATGAAGGTCTCGCCCACCCCGCTGGCGGCGTCGATCGCCCCGAGCCAGTAGCGGAGCAGGTCGATCTGGTGGGAGCCGAGCGCGCCGAGGAGCCCGCCCCCGCGGCTCGCGTCGTACCACCAGCCCCAGGGCCGGTTGGGGTCGGCGCGCCCCGGGCCGACCTGGGTGACGAGGACGTGGCGCGGGCGTCCCACGAAGCCCTCGGCGATCAGCGCCTTGACCTTCCGGCGGTTCGGGTTGAAGCGGAGCTCGTGATCGATCAGGTGGACGACCCGCGCCTGCTCGGCCGCGGCGACCATCTCGGCGGCTTCGCCCGCGGAGAGGGCCATCGGCTTCTCGCAGAGGACGTGGCGCCCGGCGGCGACCGCGGCGAGCGCCATGGGGTGATGGAGGAAGGGTGGCGTCGTGATGCTCACGACGTCGAGGTCGGCGGCGACCAGCTCGTCGTACCGGGCGAAGGCGTGGCGCACGCCGAACCGGTCGGCCACCGTCCGGGCCTTGCCCGGCTGCCCGCTCGCCACCGCGACGACCTCGACGCGCGGATGGGCCCGGAACGCCGGGAGCTGCACGCTCGCGCCGAACCCGGTCCCGATCACCCCCACGCGGAGCTTCCCCGCCATCCCGCGCTCCTCGACCTGACACAGCGACTGCCCGGCGGACGAATCTCGGGGCTCCATCATACGAGAGCGCGCGGTCGCGCGGTAGGGAGCGGCGCGGGTCGGTCGCGAGCGCGCCCGTCGGACCCGTCGAATCTTTCCGCTTGACGCCCCGATCGCGCGCTGCTAGAAAGAGCGGGCTTACCGCTCCACCCGGCGTTCCGCGCAGTGCCCGTGAGGTCTCCAGGGAGGGCGACCTCCGATGCGGCACGTGGCCGACCCGAGTCTCCCCCACCGGCGGGACACCCGCGCGCGTGTACCCATTTAGGCGAGCGCACCCCCGCCTCCTGGTGGCCGCGGTCGTCCTGGCCTGGCTCATCGCCGGGCCTCTTCCCGTTCGACACGGTCTCGATGGCTCGGGCCTGCTCCGCTCCGCCCACGCCCAGACGCCCGGCGTCCGCTACATCTACGACGACCTGAACCGCCTCGTCGGCGTCGTCGACCAGAGTGGCGAAGCCAGCATCCTCACCTACGATGCGGTCGGGAACATCCTTTCCATCGAGCGCCTCAGCGCCGGGACGGTCTCCATCGTCGAGTTCCGGCCGAAGCGCGGGCCCGCGGGGGCTGGGACCACCGTCACGCTGTTCGGCGCCGGGTTCAGTCCCGTCGCCACTGACAACAGCGTCACGTTCAACGGCGTCCCGGCGCCGGTGAGCTCGGCCACCTCGACTCAGATCGTCACCAGCGTCCCGGCTGGCGCGACCACCGGCCCCATCGCCGTGACGGCGCCCAGCGGCACCGCCACGAGCCGGGTGCCGTTCACGGTGACGACGCCGCCCGGGCCGCCGAGCCTCGCGAGCTTCACGCCGGGCCTCGGCAGTGCCGGCATGACCACCAGCCTGGCCGGGACGAACTTCGATACGGTCCCCACGGGAAACACCGTCCGCTTCAACGGGACCCGCGCCGTCGTGAGCGCGGCGAGCGAGACGACGCTGAGCGCCGTGGTGCCGGCGGCGGGGACCTCGGGGCGGATCTCCGTCGCCACCGCCGCCG
>JBIOTN010000147.1:0-30750 GCA_044866005.1 Candidatus Rokuibacteriota bacterium
GTCTGCTTCACGTCGAGGGCGACGACCCGCTTGTCGCTGATCCGCGGCGTCACGGTCAGGATGATGCCGGCGTCCCGGTACTCGATGTTCTGCGTGAACACGCCGGTCGGCTGCTGCTGCTGGGCGAGCGGCGTGGTCGCCGTCTGCCCGACGATCTGGCCCGTGACGATGGGGATCGAGTTGCTGACGTTGATCACGGCCTTCTTGTTCTCGGACGTCAGGATGTGGGGGCTGGAGAGGACGTTCAGCCGCCCGTAGTTGGCGTAGAGGTTGATCAGGCCCAGGAACCGGTCGGTCTCGAAGATGAAGAAGGTCAGGCCCGACACCGGCGGGACGGTCACCGGGAGCCCGGGAAGCGTGGGCGTGGGGGGGCTCCCGGGCAGCAGGGGCCCCGGGGGGCCGACGTCGACGCGGGAGACCGAGCCGACGTTGTACGGCTGACCGCCGACGCGGACGTTCTGCTGGCTCCGGAGCGTCCACTCCAGCCCCAGGTCGTTCTCGTCGTCGAGCGTGATCTCGGCCACGAGGACCTCGATGAGGACCTGCTTCGGCGTGCGGTCGAGCTTCCGGATCGTGTCCTCGATGAGCGGCCAGTTCCGCGGGAAGGTCGTGATGATGAGGGCGTTGTTCGGCTCGTCGGCCACCACCTTGACCTGCCCCTCGACGACGCCGGGCTCGCCCTCGGCGGCGGGCGCCCCCGGGGGGGCCGGCGACGGGGTCGGCGTGGGGGTCGGCCCGGGCGGCGCGACGGTCGGCGGCCCGCCGGGATACGCGGGCGGGCCCGGCACGACCTCCCGGCGCTCGGGGCGCGCGGCCGCCTCGCCGGGCCGTCCGAAGATCTCGGTGAGCGTCGCCGCCAGGTCCTTCGCCTTGACGTTCTCCACGTAGTAGACGAACACGCGCTTGTTCGCCTGGGTGTCCACGTCGAGCTGGCCGAGGAGCTGCGCGACGATGTCGAGGTCGGCTCGGCGGCCCGACACGATCAGCGAGTTGGTGCGCTTGTCGGCGAGGATCAGCGGCGGCCGCTCCACGGTCTCGGCGGCCGGTGCGCCCGGGACCGCCGGCACCCCGGGGCGCGGGACGGCCGGCACGGCGGGCGCGGTAGGCAGCGTCGGCGTCCGGACCCGCCGGCCGGCGAAGAAGTCGTTGAGCATCTTCGCGACCTCGACCGCGTCCGCGTAACGGACCGGGATGATCCGCAGCTCGTCCAGCGCCGTCTCGACGTCGAGGACCGACACGATCTGGAGGAGACGCGCGACGTTCCCCGAGGTGTCGGTGATCATCAACACGTTGCCGTGCACGACGACGTTCCCGCCCTGCACGAACGGACGGATCGCGGCCGCGATCCGGTCCGCCGTGACGTGGACGATCGGCACGATCTGGGTGATCACCTCGTCGTCGCGGCGGCTCGGGTCCGGCTGAGCGCCGATGATCGTGGGCAGCGGGCGCTCTCGCGCCGCGGCGATGGGGACGATCTTGTAGAGGTTGCCGGAGCGGATCGCCGTCACGCCGTTGACCTCGAGCACGGCGAGGAGGACGTTGAACACCTCGTCCTCGGGGATCCGGCCGGAGGTCTGCACGGTCACCTTCTTGCCCGCCACCCCGGGCCCGAGCGTGTAGTTGAAGCCCACGATCTCGCTCGCTGCCTGGATCACCGCCTCGATGTCCGCGTTGTCGAAGTTCAGGACGATCTGGCGACCCCGGCCGGGCGCGGGCGGGCCGGGCCGGCTGGGGGCCGGCGGGCTCGGCGGGGGTGTCGGCGCGGCGGGGGCGGGGGACGGGGTCGGCGGGGCCGGCGCCGGGGCCTGGGCGACGCCGGGCGGGGCCGCCGGCGTCACGGGCTGGGCGGGAGAGGCAGGGGCGGCGGGAGCCGGCGTCCGGGGCCGGAGCGGGGGCGGGGACACGACGTGAGTCTCGCGCCCGACGCACGCGGGCGCGAGCGTCGCGAGGGCCAGCAGGACCAGGCCACCCGGAAGGCGCCTCACGACCGGGACTCGCCGGGCGGCTGCGCCGGAAGCTGTCCCGAGGGTCCGGGCGCTCCGCCCGGCTGACGGAGCGGCGGCCGGCGAGGTCCCACGAACGGCGGCGAGGCGGCCGGCGGCGGAGCGGGCTGCGTCGGCACGACGCCTTCCTCGCCTTCTTCGCCCTGCCCCGGCGCGGGAACCTGGGGCGGCTGCAAGCCGTACGGCTGGACGCCGGCGGCCCCCGGGGCGCCGGGCGCCACCGGGAACCCGCCCGGCATCTGCGGCATCCCCGGCTGGGGCATCGTGGGCTGGACCGGCCGACCGGCGGCGGCGGGCGCCCCGGGCTTCGGCTTCGTTGGGTCGTGGAGGAGCACCTCGTAGACCTCGCCGCCGCGTCGGAGCACCACCCGGTCCGTGCGGATCTGCTCCACCCGGCTGTCGGCCACGGAGTCGCCCACCACATAGCCGAAGACCTTCCGGGTGCGCGGGTCCTCCAGATACGCCCGCGCGGTGCCGTCGCTCAGCACGACGCCGTAGAGGCGGGGCTTCGGCGCGGCCGGCGTCGGGCCGAGGCTGGCGGTGGTCGGCCTCGGAGGCTCGGGCCCGCTCTCCGTCCGCGTGGGGCTGAAGAGGTTCCGCTCGGCGACGACGGTGAACGCGGAGAGGGGGGGTGGCGGCCCCGCCTTCGGCGACGCGGCCGGCGTCTGGGGCGCGGCCGCCGTCGCGTCCCCCGCCATGGGGCCCGCGCTCGCCGGGTCGGTCGTCCAGACCCGGTAGAGGTGGACGGAGAGGCCGCCGATCGCGAGCACCAGCAGGAGGTCGGCGGCGAGGAGGAGCCGGTTCAGCATGGGTCCGCCGGGGCCGGATGCGTCGGCGCGCCCACGGCCTCAGGCCCCCGGTCGCCGCGCGGGCTCGCGGCCCGGCCGCGGCTCCGACTCGCCCGCCGTGGCGATGTACCCGCTCACGGCGAGCGTCGCGAGGAGCTCCCGGGGCGTGCCGATCGAGACGACACGCAGCTTGAGGTCCTGAACGCTCATCTGGACCGGGACCTGCTCGAGACGGTAGAGGAACGCGACGATCCCCCGGATGGGGCCCGACAGCGTGACCTCGACGGGCACCTCCGTGTACCCGCCCCGGTCGGTCGCCGGCAGGACACGCTCGCTCCGCACCTCGACACCGGTGTCGTCGGCCCGGCTCTTCACGATCTTCTGCAGCTCCGACGCGGCCAGCGGGGGCTTGTCGCCCGCGAGCAGCCGCTTCCGGCGGTCGGCGATCTCGGTCCGTAGCGCCTGCCGCTCCTGCGCGTAGCGGTCGCGGCGCGCGAGCAGCCGTTCCTGGCGTGCCAGCAGCGCCTCCCGCGCCGCGATGAGTCCCTGGACCCGTTCGTGGCGCTCGACCAGCGGCTCGACCACGTACATGTAGCCGAGGACCAGGACGGCGACGATCGCGCCGAAGATCAGGAGCCGGCGCTCGCGCGGCTGGAGCGTCGGCCTGGTCACGGGGTCCTCGGAGCCCGGCCCGGGCGAGCCGGGCGGGTCGGGCCGGTCGGTCGGGTCGCGTCCTCCGCCGCGGGCTCCGGGGTCACCCCGGGCGGGCGCTCCCAGGTCGCCTTGAGACGGAACTGCTCGCGGTCGCGGCCCTTCGTCACCGGGGAAGTGAACTCGACGCGCTCGAGGCCCGGGGAGGCCTCGAGCAACGGGATGAGCTGCGACGCGGCGTTCGCGAAGCCGGCGAGCTCGATCCCCTTCCGATCGACCGAGAGGTTCGTGAGCCAGACGTCGGGCGGGAGCATCTCGGTCAGCTCCCGGAGAAACGGCAGCGCCCGCACGTGCTGCGCCTCGAAGCTCCGGAGCGTCTCCACCTCGCGGCGCGCGCGCTCGACCTCCGCCGCGAGCTCCTCCGCCCGCCGGACGTCGGTGGCGACGCCCTCGATGGCGCGGTTCAGCGCCAGCAGCCGCCGTTCGTCCCGGATCGCGGTCAGGGCGGGGACGGCCAGTGCCAGGAGAAGCGCGATCGCGGCGAGCGCCGCCGTCACCGCCACCGGCCACGGGAACGGTCGCGGCCGCAGCTCTTGCGGCATGAGGTTCGTCCGCAGGGCGCCCTTGGTCGGCTCGCGCAGCGCCACGGCGAGGGCGGGGACGAAACGCGCGTCGATGGGGACGCCGTCGAGTCCGGCCGGCAGGGGCGCGCCGACGTGGAGCGGCAGCTCCGCCCAGTCCGCCGGCGGCAGCGGGCCGCCCAGGACCGTCACGTCGGCCACTCCCTCGCGCTCCTCGAGGCGCAGCCCGCCGAGGCTGCGGCGCAGCTCCTCCGCGAGCGCGTGGCCGCGCTCCTTCGGCTCCGCGGGAAGCGGAAACGCCCGGCTCAGGAGCGGCCGGCCAGCTCGCACGATGGCCAGCTCCGCCTCGTCCGCCTCGACGATCACGAAGACCCGGACCTCACGCGCCTCGGCGCCGGCGCCGGGCGAGGCGAGGAGCGCGATCCCGTGGCTCGCGACGTCCACGAGCCGCAGGACGAGGCCCGCCTCGCGGGTGAGCTGGACGACGCGCTCGAAGACCCGCCGCTCCGCGGCCACCAGGAGCACCCGCACCGGCTGCCCCGGTGTCTCGGCGATCACGTGGAAGTCGAAGACCGCGTCCGAGGGCGGGAAGGGGAGGTGGCGCTCCAGCTCGAACCCCACCATCCGCCGGAGGTCCGCCCCGGCCACGGCCGGCAGCTCGATCGCCTTGGCGATCGCGCGTCGTCGCGGGATCGCCACGTGTGCCCGGCGCGCGCGCACGCCGAGCTCCCGCAGCTTCGCGCGGAGAGCGGCCTCCACTTCCTCCCCGACGGGCAGGGTGAAGCTGTGCAGCACGCGCGTGTCGCGGAACCGGCGACGGACCACGACGCACTCCAGCCGGTCCTCGTGAAAGGCGAGCCCGACGACGTCGCTCATGCGCGTCCCCTGCGCGACGGATCGGGCGGCGTGGCGGCCACGCTACCGGTCCGAGTCCCGCGGTTGAGGCCGGGCGAGGACCCCAGGGGCCGGGACGGGCGCGAGGCCCGAGGCCGAGCGCCTCCCGGCCGTGACGCAGGACGCCGGGATCCGACGAGAATCGGGCCGGGGCCGGGGCGACTCATGGGCGGGGCTGCTCCTCGTCGGCCCAGCGCCAGTAGAGCGGCCGCGCCCGGGTCATGCCGTCCTGACCGGCTTGTCGCTGGACGATGGCGACGAGCGTGCGGCGGCCCTGGCCGGGGACCTCCCCGGTCGCCTCGATGCGGAAGGTGTCCGACCGGGTGGTCTGGCGGCCGCCCCGGCCGCGAAGCTGCGTGCCGAGCGTCGTGAGGTTCAGGTAGGGGCGCCCCTGCTTGAGAAGGGTGATCTCGGCCTCGCCGAAGCCCATCGTCCGGAGGACGGTGTCGCTCGCGGTGTTGAGGTTGACGGCGCCGGTGCCGGCGATGGTGAGGCAGCCGGCGAGCCCCCGGCACTTCCCCGGCTCGGGCTCCTGCGTCCCGTAGAAGAGCGCCGGCGTCACGCCGCGGACCTGGAGCAGCTCTTCCAGGCTGTCGAAGTCGGCGTTCTTCGAGCGATACGGCGCCGGCAGCCCGAGGTAGTAGTCGCTCTCGGCGCCGTTCAGCCGGTGCTCCTCGTTCGGGTCGCGCCAGTCCATGATGGAGTCCACGATCACGTCGCGCGCGTCGCGCTCGATCGCGAACTCCGGCTGCGACAGCAGACGATGGAGGAGCTCGGGCGGCGCGCGGTTGATGTTGAGGCGCCCTTCCTCGTCGGTGATGCGATACGAGAACCGGCCCGGGCCGAGCGCGAGCTCCCGGCGGGACGGAGCCTTGGGCGATTCCACGATCGCCCGGCGGAAGACCAGGAGCCCCTCCTCGTCGAGCTGCTGGGCGAGGGCCTCGGGGAGGATCTCGGCCACGGCGCGCTGGTACGCCGCCTCGGCGAGGTAGCCGGCCGTGATGCCGGCGCGGAAGTTGAGGGTGGTGGTCCCCTCGAGCCGCATCGCGAGCGAGAACTCGCCCACCACCATCAGCATCAGCGCGAGGACCAGCAGCACGATGATCAGCGCCATGCCCCGCTCGGCGTCGCGCCGCCCCGGCCGTGATGCAGGACGCCGGGATGCGACGGTTATGGGCACGGCAGAGGTCGGCGCATCAGGCGGCCACCTTACCGAGCGCGATCGGGACCACGAAGGCGGCGCCCCGGTCGGGTCGGCCCCGGCTCTGGATCGTGAGCTCGACGCGCACCGCGGTGGGGAGCCCCGCGGCGGTCTTGCCGTCCCAGCGCGACTGCCAGAGCCCACGGTCGTCCCGGTACTCGAGCTTGAACGCGGTGACGGACCGCGACAGGACGGTGCCGGTCCCTCCCGCCAGCGGCTCCTCGGCCGGGACGAGCCGCTCGACCAGGCGGAGCTCGCTCCCGCCGGCGTGGCGGAGCACGACCGCGTGGAAGGGCGACACGGGGACGTCGAGCGTCAGGGGGGGGGACGCCGTCACGAAGGCGACCTCGTCGGCCTCGCCCTGGAAGAGGACCACGCGCTCGACGCCGCCCGTGGCCTGGCCGCGGTACGGGTAGGCCGCGGCCAGCGCGTCCGTCAGCAGCTCCACGATGGCGCGGACCTCCTGCTGGCTGGCCGCGCGCCGCTCCCCGACCTCCCACGCGCGCACCCCGACCCGCAGACTCGCCACGAGCACCACGACGATGACCGCGAGGATGGAAAAGGCGAGCAGCACCTCGAGCAGGGTCATCCCCCGTGCGCCGCCCGCGCCGATCCCGGTCGCATCTCCGCGTCCGGCATCACGGCCGGGACGCGGTCGGCCTCGGGCCTCGCGCCCGTCCCGGCCGCCGGGGTCCTCGCCGGCCCTCCTTATAGGGCTGGGTGGGGGGTCCGGCATACGCCTGGGCGCGCCTCCACCATGCGTTCTGGATCTGCTGGGGGATCGGCCCGTCATGGGTTGGCCCGCCAGGCGCGCAGCGTGACCAGCTCGACCCTGCGGTTCTTCCCCCAGCGCACCTCGACGCTGACCCGGGCGAGCCGCACGCGCCCGGTCGAGGTCGCGGAGGGCTCGAGCGGGAGCAGGGCCGGCTCGAGCGCCACCCGGCGCGTCCAGCGATACTCCCCCTCGATGCCCTCGCTGGCGCCCTCTTCCGGCGTGTCGAGCGCGAGCTCCGACAGCTTGGCGCTCGCCAGGAGCGTCGCCGCGAGCTGGTCGCTCGAGGCCTGCGCCAGCCGAAGGCCGCCGCCGAAGAGCTGGAGGACGGCCACGACGGCGGACGCGAGGACGACGAGGGCGACCAGCACCTCCATCAACGTGAACCCTCGCGAGCCGATACCCCTCGCCCCGGGTCGTCCGGCATCACGGCCGGGACGCGTTCGGCCTCCGGCCTCGCGGCGGTCCTGGCCTCCGGGGTCGCCGGCGGGCGGCACACGCCTCGGCCCGTGGTCTCGGCTCGCGAGGCGCATCGGCCTCACGAGCGCGCCTCCGGGCCCACGGTGACGCGGCCGCTCACGGCGTCGACCTCGATGGCGAGGCGCCTTCCGCCGGGACCCTCGAGGAGCCAGCGCGTCTCGCGCGTGAGCCCGCGCGGGGAGAAGCCGAGCGACTCGCCGCCTGCCGCGACGGTCAGCCGGAGGCCGGTCGGGAGCGTGAGCTGGCGGAGCGGGTGGTCGGGGTCTCCGGCCGTCAGCACGACGGTGTTCCGGACGCGGTCGAGGGCGACGCGCGTCGAGCGCCGCTGGGTCACGGCCCGCTGCCGGGCTTCACGCAGGAGCGCGGCGACGCGGCCGGCCTCGCTGCGCAGCCGGAGACCTTCCGTCCCGCGGCCGACCGCGGGGAGCACGATGGCCGCCACGACGGTGAGGATCGCGAGGACGACCACGATCTCGACGAGCGTGAAGCCCGCGCGCGGGCGGGCGCGCCCTCCCCGGCCGTCCATCAGCTCTGCTTGCCCTCCCGTCCCCAGCTCATGATGTCGGCGGCCTCGCCTTCGCCGCCCGGCGTGTTGTCGCTCCCGTAGGACCAGAGGTCGTACTCGCCGTGGTCGCCCGGGCTCTTGTACTGGTAGCCGTTGCCCCACGGATCGCGCGGGACGTCCTTCTTGAGGTACGGTCCCTCCCAGCCGGCCACGTTCCCGGGGTTCACCTGGAGCGCCTGGAGGCCTTCCTGCGTCGCCGGGTAGCGTCCGGTGTCGAGCTTGAACTGATCGAGGGCGGCGCCGAGCAGCTCGATCTGGACGCGGGCCGCCGCCTGCTTGGACTGCCCGACCCGGCCGAAGAACCGTGGCCCCACGAGCGCGGCCAGCAGGCCCAGGATGATGACCACAACGAGCAATTCGATCAGCGTGAACCCACGCTGGCCGCCCCGACGACCGTTGCATCTCTGCGTCCTCGGTCGTCGGCGGGCCTCCTCATAGGGCGGGGTGGAGGGGCCGGCATACGCCTCGGCCCGGCTCCTCCCTGCGTCCTTGCTCTGCTCGGTTCTCGGCCCGGCTAGGGATCGAGAGCTCGCCCTGACCATGCGACGCCGGGATGCGAAGCTCATCGGCACGGCTAGAGGGGCAGCTCGTTGATGCTCAAGATCGCGAGCAAGATCGAGATGACGATCCCGAGGACGACGAGCCCGAGCGCCAGGATGATGACCGGCTCGAGAAGCGCGATGAAGCGGCGGACGGCCAGGCGGATCTCGGTCTCGTAGGTCGAGGCGACGCGGCCCAGCATCTCCTCCAGCCGCCCCGTCTCCTCGCCCACCCGGACCATGTGGACGGCCAGCGGCGGGAAGGCGCCACTGTCCGCCATGGGCCGCGCCAGCCCGTCGCCCCGCTTGGCGCCCTCCTGGACCGTGCCCAGCGCCAGCGCGAGCACGCGGTTCCCGGCCACTTCCCGCGCCACGCCGAGGGCGGTGAGGACCGGGACCCCCGAGTGGAGCAGGGTCCCGAGCGTCCGGGCGAAGCGACCGACCTCCACCTTGCGCACGACGTCCCCGAACAGCGGAAGGCCGAGGAGCCAGCGGTCCACGCCGAGCCGCCCCGCCTCCGACCGGCTCACGATCTGCCAGGTGAGGAGCGCGCCGAGGCCGATGAGGCCCAGCACCCACCAGTACGCGACCAGGCCCTCGCTGAGGCCGAGCAGCACGCGGGTCGGTAGCGGGAGCGTCTGGCCGAGGTCCCGGAAGATGACCGCGAAGCGGGGCAGCACGAACGTCATGAGGAAGATCACCGCGCCCACCCCGACCGTCACGAGCAGCGCCGGGTAGATCGCGGCCGAGGTGAGCGCGTCACGCAGCTCGCGCGAAGCTTCGAGGTGCTCGGCGAGGCGCCGGAGCGCCGCCTCGAGAACGCCCCCCTTCTCTCCCGCGCGGACGGTGTTGATGTACAGGCGCGAGAACGGGCGCGGATGGTGTCGGCTCAAGGCGTCGGCGAGCGTCGAGCCGGTCCGGACGCTCTGGCCCACGTCCTGCACGATCTGCCGGAGCCGCGGGCTGACCGACAGGTCCGCGAGGATGGTGAGGGCGCGGTCGAGCGGGATCCCGGCGTCGAGCAGCGTGGAGAGCTGCTGGGTGAAGGCCAGCAGATCCCGCGCCGGGACGCGCTGCGGCGCGGCGAGCGGCAGGCTCAGCCGGCCGAGCCGCGGGCCGCCGTCGGCGGCCTCCACCCGCACCGGAAAGTACTCCTCCCGGTGCAGGCGGTCCACGACCGCCTGGGGGTCGTGGGCTTCCATGACGCCGTCGATCGTCCGGCCGGCGCGGTCGGCCGCCCGGTAGGTGAAGACGGGCATCAGCCGGTCGCCCGGGACGATCCCCGACGCCCGGAGCGACTCACTCCTCCGAATCCTCGTGCGTCACGCGCAGGACTTCGTCGATCGTGGTGACGCCCTGGCAGCACTTCGCCCACCCGTCCTGGCGGAGGGTGGTCATGCCTTCGGCGATCGCCCGCTGCCGGACCTCGTGCCCCGCCGTCTTCCGGAGCGTCAGCGAGCGCAGCTCCTCGGTCATCGGCAGGAACTCGTAGATGCCGGTCCGGCCGCGATAGCCCGTGCCGCGGCAGTCGGCGCAGCCCTTGCCGCGGAAGAGCGTCGCATCATGCGGCACGGCCTCGATCCCCATCGCGCGCAGCTCCTTGGGCTCGGGCTCGCAGGGCACGCGGCAGACGGGGCAGATCAGCCGCACCAGGCGCTGAGCGAGCACGCCCTCCAGCACCGAGGAGACGAGGTAGGGCTCCGTCCCCATGTCGAGGAGCCGGGTGAGGGCGCCCGGCGCGTCGTTGGTGTGGAGCGTCGAGAAGACCAGGTGACCGGTCAGCGCCGCGTGGATGGCGATGTCGGCCGTCTCCAGGTCGCGGATCTCGCCCACCATGATCACGTCCGGGTCCTGGCGCACGATGTGCCGGAGGCCGGCGGCGAAGGTCAGGCCGATCTTCGGCTTGACGTGGATCTGGTTGACGCCGCGGAGCTGGTACTCCACCGGGTCCTCGATCGTGATGATCTTCTTTCCCGGGCTGTTGATCTTGTCCAGGGCGGCGTAGAGCGTCGTCGTCTTGCCGGAGCCCGTGGGGCCCGTCACGAGCATCATCCCGTGCGGCAGGTGAATCAGCCGTTCCACGTGTCGCTCGGTGCCCGCGTCGAAGCCGAGCCGCTCGAACGGCATCAGGATGGCGGCGCGATCGAGGAGCCGCATGACCACGCTCTCGCCGTGGATCGTCGGGATGGTGGAGACCCGGATGTCCAGCCGCCGGCCCTGGAGGCTCATCCGGATCCGACCGTCCTGGGGCAGCCGCCGCTCCGCGATGTTGAGCTCGGCCATGATCTTGATCCGGGACGTGATCGCCGACTTGAGCCGCTTCGGGGGGGTCTCGGCGTCGAAGAGCACGCCGTCGATCCGGTACCGGACACGGAGATTGTCCTCGAAGGGCTCGATGTGGATGTCCGAGGCGTTCGAGCCCACCGCGTTCTCGATCAGGAGGTTCACCAGCCGGACGACCGGCGCGTCGAAGGCCATGTCGCGTAGCGAGTTGACGTCCTCGCCGGCCGCCTCCTCGCCGCCCCAGTCGTCGTCGCGGATCGTCTCGATGACCTTCTGGACAGCGGTCGAGCCCGTGCCGAAGTACCGATCGATCGCCTCGAGGATCGCCGGTTCCGTGGCCACCGACTGCCGGACCTCGAGCCCCAGGGTGGCGCGCAGGTCGTCCGCCGGGACCGGGTCGGTGGGGTCGGCGCAGGCGATGAGCAGCGTGCCGTTTTCGACGGCGAGCGGGCAGAACCGGTACTGGCGCATGTACTGGGGCGAGAGGTTCCGGAGGAAGGGGGGGCTCGTGGGGAACTCTTCCCGGCTCACGTAGGCGAGCCCCAGCCGGCGGCTGACCGCCTGGGCCATCTCCTCAGGTGTGCAGTAGCCCAGGCGGACCACGGCGTCGGCCAGCCGCTCCCCGGTCGCCCGCTGGCGCTCCTCGGCTCTCTGGAGGTCGGGCTCGGAGAGGAGGCCGGCGGCCGTGAGCCACTGGCCGAACGGCGTTTCGAGGGTCGAGTCCATGTCCAGTCGGCGACGACCGGGCGCAACTCCCGGCGAGCTTTACGTTACCGGAGAGGGCCACAGGACCGCAAGCAAAGTCTTTTCCCTTGACACGCCTCGCCCTCGATTTGCAAACTGTTTGCAAATGCCGGGCCGCGGGATTGCCGAGATGGAGCGCCTCCGCACGCGCTTGACGACGGCCGGTCACGCCTGGACGCGTCCGCGGTCGGCGGTCCTCCACGTCCTGGTGGCGGCGTCCACGCCGCTCAAGGTCGAGGAGATCCACGACCGGCTCGCCCAGTGGTCGGGCGGGCGTGGGACCAACCTCTCCTCCGTCTACCGGACCGTGAACCTCCTCCACGGCCTGCGCGTCGTCCGCCGCATCCAGCTCGGGGACGGGCCGCACCGGTACGAGCTGGCGGAGGATTACCGCGCGCATCACCACCACTTCGTCTGCGAGGCGTGTGGACGGATCGAGGACGTCCGCCGGTGTCCGCTGGAGGGGACCGACCTCGGCACCGGGGTGGTGCGCTCGCACGCCCTGGAGCTGTTCGGGGTCTGCCGGGAGTGCGCGCGGGAGGGCCATGTCAGCGTGTGACGGATCCTAGCCTCGGCTGCCCCAGGGAGGTTTCCCGATGGTCTATCTCCTTCCCTTCGTTGCCGTGGCGAGCGATTTGCTCGCGGGGTGGTTTGCCCTCGGAAAGGGCGCCGCGAGGATCGAGCGTCGCTACGTCATCGCGTTCGCGGCCGGCGTCCTCCTCTCGGTGACGTTCTACGATGTCTTGCCCGAGGCCGAGGTCGCGGCGAACGCCTCCTTCCTCGCGCTCGGTTTCGTGACATTCTACGTGCTCGAGAAGGCCATCATGATCCACGCCTGCGGCGAGCGCGAGTGCGAGACCCACCAGATCGGCCCGATCGCCGTCCTCGGCATGGCCCTCGACAACGTGGTCGACGGTGCCGGTATCGTCTCGGGCTATCTCATCGATCCTTTCCTCGGTGTGGCCGTTACGATCGCCGTCGTCCTCCACGAGATTCCGCAAGGGATGACGGCGGCGCTGATCATGCAGGAGGCCAAGTGGAGCCCGGCGGGCATTTGGGCGGGACTCGGGCTGAGCGGCCTGCTCTACCCGGTCGGCGGATTCATGGCCGGTCTGATCGCCCCGGAGTTCCGGCATGCCGTCCTCGCCTTCATCGCCGGCGACTTCCTGTACCTCGCGGCCGGGGACCTCTTGCCCGAAGCGCACCGCCGCTTCAACTGGAAGGTGATCACGCTGGTGCTCGCGGGCATGGCGTTCATGTTCACGCTCACGCGGCTCTTCCCCGCCGTCTAGCGGGCGCCGGCCGGCCCGTGCCCCTGCTCCTCCCCTGCAAGGAGGCGTTGCGATGCGCTCCATCCTGGTCCTCCACGGCGCGAACCTGAACCTCCTCGGGCGGCGGGAACCGGACGTCTACGGCCGGCTCACGCTCGCCGAGGTGGACGCGGCGCTCGCCCGGCACGCGGCGGGTCGCGGCGTCAAGGTCGAGTGCCGGCAGTCGAACCACGAGGGCGTCCTCGTGGACGCCATCCAGCGGGCCGCCGACGAGGGCTTCGCCGCGATCGTGCTGAATCCGGGCGCCTTCACCCACTACTCGTACGCCATCCGCGACGCGATCGCGGCCGCGGGGATCCCGGTGGTGGAGGTCCACCTCTCGAACATCCACGCCCGGGAGGCATTCCGGCGCCGCTCGGTGACGGCCGCCGTCTGTCGGGGCCAGGTCTCGGGGTTCGGTCTCAAGAGCTACCTGCTCGGCCTGGAGGCGGCGCTGGCCTGTCTCGGCGAATGACCGCGGCCCCCTACCGGTCAGAGGAGGCGAAGGCCTCGCGGTCGCCCGCGACGGGGGGAGGGACGGGCCGCCTCCGTGAGTGAGGAAGACCGCGAGGCCGTCCGGCGCGTGCAGGCCGGCGAGACCGAGGCCTTCGAAGTGCTCGTCGAGAAATACCAGCGCAAGACGTTCCGCCTGGCCTACGGGGTGCTGAGAGACCAGGAGGAGGCGCTCGACGTCGCCCAGGAGGCATTCGTGAAGGCGTTCCAGTCGCTGCCGAGGTTCAAGGGAGAGTCGGCCTTCTACACCTGGCTCTTCCGCATCACGATGAACCTCGCCCTGGACCGGAAGCGGCAGCGGAGCACCCGGGCCAAATCGCTCGGCGCCGAGGACGTGCCCCCCGAGGAGTGGGAGCGCACCGCGGTCTCGCCCGACGCGGGACCCGAGGAGGAGGCGGCGTCGGCGGAGCGGCGGGCGCGGATCACGCGCGCGCTCGACACGTTGTCCGAGCAGCACCGCTCCATTATCATCTTGAGCGACATCCAGGGCCTGTCGTACCGCGAGATCGCGGAGGTGCTCGCCATCCCGATGGGCACGGTCATGTCCCGGTTGCACAACGCGCGCAAGCGGCTGCGCGATGTCCTCGGGGCCGGCGCCCTGGCTCTCCTCGTGGCCGTGGCCCTGGCTCTCCTCGTGGCCGTCGCCCTCGCCGCGGTGCTCGCCGCGCCTGCCGGGGCGCAGGCGCCGCCCGGCGCCGCCCCGGGCGGGCCGCCCCCGCCCGGCGGACCGCCATCGCAGGGCCCCGGCGCGCAGGTCTGCGTCTATGCCCTCGTGATCCTGGCCTCGAATGCGCCCTCCGGCCCCGGCGCGGCGCTCACCCCGACGCCGTCGCTCAAGGCTCCCGGCAGTGAGCCCGAGTCCCCACCGGCGCGGTCCGGCGGCGGGGGCGAGCCCTCGCCGCCCAGCGGGTGCGGGACGCCCGTCCAGCTCCAGCCCTGGGTCCCGCGCCTGCGGGAGGTCTTCGGCTACACGACGTACGAGCCGATCAGCGCCTTCGAGACCACCATGCCGATCGGGATGCCCCAGCGATTCGCGCTGCCGGGCGGCCGTGAGCTCCAGATCCAGCCGCTCGCGCTCTTGCCTTCGGTCGTGCGCATCGCGGTGAAGATCCTGCGCGGGCCGATCGTCGAGATCGCGACGGTGATGGACGTGCCGCCGCGCCGGCCCGCGCTGATCGGCGGGCCGCCCCACGGCCCGGGCGTCCTCATCATCGCGATCCGCTCCCGCCCCGGCCGTTAGGCCTTCGGGGGGTCTCGGAAGACCCCCGATGCCCCCTCTAAGGGCTGGGGGTGGGCCGGCGGCAAAAGCCGCCGCTCGGAGCCGTGGAACCCCCGCGCGGTTTCGTTCAGGCTGCGGGTCCCGGGGGGAGGCAGGCGCGAGCCGTTCGCCGAAGGGCGAACGGTCGGGCTTTGCCCGAAGCGCCGTCGGAAGGGGGGCAGAGCCCCCCTCCGAGTGTAACGTGCTACCATCGCGCTGTGAGCGAGGAAAGGCTTCAGCGGGAGATCGCACGGGTCCAGCAGGGAAATCTCCGCTATCGGGAGAAGCTCCGCGAGGAGGGCAAGCTCTTCGTCCGGGAGCGCCTCAAGCTCCTGCTCGACCCCGGGACCGACTTCCAGGAGGACTGGCTGCTCGCCCGCTCGCAGGAGTCCGAGACGCCGGCGGACGGCGTCGTGACCGGCATCGGGACCGTGCTCGGCCGGCCCGTGTGCGTCATGGCCAACGACTACACGGTCAAGGCGGGCTCCTGGGGCGAGAAGACCGTCCAGAAGATCGTCCGGATCCAGGAGAAGGCGGCCCGGCTCGAGCTGCCGCTCCTCTACCTGGTGGACGCCGCGGGCGCGCGGATCTCCGAGCAGGTCCGGACCTTTCCGGGCCGGTTCCACGCCGGGCGCATCTTCTACAACGAGGTCCAGCTCTCCGGCGTCGTGCCGCAGATCTGCGTCCTGTTCGGCCCCTCGCCGGCGGGCTCCGCCTACCTGCCCGCGCTCACCGACGTCGTGATCATGGTGGACGGCAAGGCCTCGATGTACGTCGGCTCCCCGCGCATGGTGGAGATGGCGATCGGCGAGAAGGTGGACCAGGAGGCGCTGGGCGGCGCCCGCATGCACTGCGAGGCGTCGGGCTGCGGCGACATCCTCGCCGGCTCGGACGAAGAGGCCATCGAGCTCGCCAAGCGGTACCTCGCGTACATGCCGCAGAGCCACCGCGCGCGCGTCGCGCCCGCGGAGGCAGCCGAGCCGGCGCCCGGGCGATCCATCGAGGAGATCGTTCCCTACGACCAGCGCAAGTACTTCGACATGTACGAGGTCATCGACCGGCTGATCGACGCCGGCTCGTGGCTTGAGCTGAAGGCGCTCTTCGCTCGCGAGGTCATCACGGGCTTCGCGCGCCTGGGCGGCCGCGCCGTCGGCATCGTCGCCAACCAGCCGAAGGTCAAGGGCGGCGTCCTCTTCGTCGACTCCTCGGACAAGGCGGCGCGCTTCGTCTGGCTCTGTAACGCCTACAACGTCCCGCTCGTCTACCTCGCGGACGTCTCCGGCTTCATGGTGGGCAGCAAGGTGGAGCGCGCGGGGATCATCCGCCACGGGGCGAAGATGATCTTCGCCACCGCGCAGGCCACCGTGCCCAAGGTCTCGGTCATCGTGCGCAAGTGCTACGGGGCCGGCCTCTACGCCATGTGTGGGCCGGCCTACGAGCCGGACGCGGTGCTGGCGCTGCCGCAGGCGCAGATCGCCATCATGGGTCCCGAGCCCGCCATCAACGCGGTCCACTACCACCGCATCATGGAGCTGGAGGGGGACGCCCGCGCCGACTTCGTCCGGCAGAAGCGCGAGGAGTACCAGTCGGACATCGACATCTACCGCCTCGCCTCCGAGATGCTGGTCGACGACGTCGTGCCCCCGTCCACGCTCCGCGCCGAGCTCATGAAGCGTCTCGCTTACGCCGAGACGAAGCAGCAGCGCTTTCCCCCGCGCCGGAACGGCGTCTACCCCGTCTGATCCCGCGCGATGGGCGATCGCGCGCTGCTCCGGCGAGGTGGCGCCTCGGTGGCATCCTCCTTGCACCCTCACACCGGCGAGCACGGCCGCCGCGATACCGGACCCGCGGTGGTCCGGGCTCGCCGCGCTCCGAGGGAGTCCCGGAGCGTCGGGTTCCGCGTGGGGGCGCCCTTGTGCGGTGCGGGGGGGGCGCCTCCACGCGGTTTTCTTTTCTCCCGCCACGCGCGGCCGCTGCCGGCGCCCGCGCGCCCGTCGCCGCCGTGGGGTGGTCCCTCTCACCGGGCGGTGCGCGGGCCTCTGCAAATGCAGCCCGGCGCGTGCAGTTCTTGCCGCCGGGGGGCCCGCGCCGTTCGCCGGAGCGCGCCCCCGGGGGGGGCGAGGCGCCGATGCGCGATCTCCTGGTCGCCTGTCGCTTTCTGACCGCGCTCCCGCTGCCGCGGAGCGCGCCCGCGGGCGACCTCGGCGACGCCGCCCGATGGTTTCCGCTGGTCGGCGGCCTCCTCGGGGCGATTCTGGCGGGAGCGGCGCTCGGCGTCGACCGCGTGGCGCCGCCCCTCCTCGGCGCGGTCCTCGTCGTGGCCGCGTGGGCGCTCTTGACCGGTGGTCTGCACCTCGACGGGCTCGCCGACACGCTCGACGGCCTCGGGGGCGGATGGAGCCGCGACGAGGCGCTGGCGATCATGCGAGACGTCCGGACCGGGGCCTACGGGGTGACCGGGATCGCGCTCGTCCTCGCCGTCAAGATCACCGGCCTGGCGGGGCTTCCGGCCAGCGCCCGGTGGCGCGCGCTGGTCGTGGCCCCCGTGCTCGGCCGGCTCGCGCCGCTGCTCCTGGCGCGCTGGTGCGCGCCCGCGCGCGAGGAAGGGGCCGGCCACGCCTTTGCCCTCGCGGTGACGCCGCGTGCGCTCGGGGTCGCGACGCTCCTCGCGCTCGCGGTCGGGCTGGGCCTCCTGGGCGCCTGGGGCCTGCTCCTGCTCGGGCTGGTGGCCGGGTGGACGGCGGCCTTCGCCCTCTACCTGCGCTGGCGGCTGGGCGGGCTGACCGGGGACTGCCTGGGGGCGCTGGTCGAGAGCGTCGAAGCCGGCGTGCTGGGGGCGATCGCGGTCCTGGCCCATCTCGGCCGCCTGTGAGAGGTCCCGGCGGATGCCGTCGACCTGGCTCTACCTGATCCGGCATGGCGAGATCGAGCGCGCCGGCGAGGGGCGCTTCTACGGCCACACCGACGTCGCCCTTTCGGCCGCCGGCGTCGTGCAGGCCGACGCGCTGGCCCGCCAGCTCGCGCTCGAGCCGATCGACGCCGTGTACGCCAGCGACCTCCGCCGCGCGCGACAGACGGCGGCGCCGCTCGCGGAGAGCCGCGGCCGTCCGGTCGACGTCGTCCCGGCGCTCCGCGAGATGGCGATGGGCCGGTGGGAGGGGCTCACGTTCCGCGAGATCGGCCAGCAGGACCCGGACGCGCTCCGGCAGTGGATGGCGAACCTCGAGACCTTCCCGTTCCCGGACGGCGAGAGCCTCGGGGCGGTGCGGCACCGGGTCATGCCGGCCCTCGACGAGATCCTCGCGCGGCACGCCGGCCGGCGCGTCGCGGTCGTCGCCCACGGCGGCCCGAACCGCGTGATCCTCTGCCAGGCGCTCGGGATGCCGCTCGGCCACCTGCTGCGACTGGCCCAGGACTACGCGTGCTGGAGCCTCATCGAGTACCGCGCGGACGTCGCCGTCCTCCACACGCTCAACCAGCGGGTCGCGGGGATCGCCGCCGCCGCCCCGGTGGAGAAGACCGCGGTCGGCTGACCGCCCGGGACGGGAAGACGGGTGAGCCCCGGCGACACGCCCGACACGGTCCGGCTCGATCGCTGGCTCTGGGCGGCGCGCGTCTACAAGACCCGGAGCCTCGCCCAGGCCGCGTGCGCGGGCGGCAAGGTGGACGTGAACGGCGACGCGGCGAAGCCCTCCCGCGCCGTGCGCCCCGGGGACCGCCTGCGCGTGACGCTGGGCGAGTGGCGGCGCGAGCTCCTGGTGCGCGCGGTCAGCGATCGGCGGGGCCCCGCGACCGAGGCCCGGCTGCTCTACGAGGACCTCTCGCCGCCGCGTCCCCCGCGCGCCTCCCGGATCCCGCCGGCGTTCCTGCGCACGGCGGGTCTCGGGCGGCCGACGAAGCGCGAGCGGCGGCTGCTCGACCGCCTCCGCGGGAGTTAATCGGAGGGGGCCTCGACGGCCCCCTCCGAATCCTCCCCCAGGACGGTTGCGGCGGCAGCCGCCGCTCGGACGGCTTGCTCGCTGGCGCGTCGTTGGCTACTATCCGCGGCGTGAGCGAGAGCGCCGAGGCCGTCGTCATCGGGGGCGGCTCGACCGGGGCGAGCATCGCCTTCCACCTCGCGGAGCGCGGTGTCCGCGGCGTGGTCCTGCTGGAGAAGGGCGCGCTCGCCTCGGGCCCGACCGGCCGGTCCACCGCCATCGTCCGCCAGCACTACTCGAACGAGGTCACCGCCGACATGGCCCTCACGAGCCTGCGTGTCTTCCAGCAGTGGGGCGACCGGGTCGGCGGGACGTGCGGGTTCGTCCGGACGGGGTTCCTCGTCGGCGCGCGGGAGGCGGAGCGGCGGGCGCTCGAGGGGAACGTCGCCTTGCAGCAGGGCGTCGGGATCGACGTCCGTCTCGTCGCCCCGGACGAGCTTCGGCGGCTCGAGCCCGGGCTCTTCACCGAGGACCTGGTCGCCGCGGCCTGGGAGCCGGAGGCGGGCTACTGCGATCCGGTCTCGACGACGACCTCGTTCGCGGCCGCGGCGCAGGGCCGGGGGGCGCGGATCGTCCAGGGCCGCGCGGTCACCGGGATCCGCCTCGAGGGGGGCCGCGTGACGGGCGTCCTGACCCCGGCCGGTCCCATCGCGACGCGGGTCGTCGTCAACGCGGCGGGGGCGTGGGCCGGGCGGCTCGCGGCGCCGCTCGGCGTCGAGCTGCCGATCGAGCCCTCCCGGCACCCGGTCTGCGCCTTTCGCCGGCCGCCCGACTTCGGCCGGGCGCCGATGGTCTACGCCGACTTCGCCCACCAGTTCTACATGCGGCCCGAGACGGGCGACCTCTGCCTGGTCGGCTCCATCGACCCACGCGACGCCGCCCACCTGGCGGACCCCGATCGTTACGAGGAGGGCGTGAACTTCGAGACGATCAGCGACTTCGCCGGTCGGGTCAGCCGCCGGTACCCGGCGCTCGAGCGCGCGTTCTCGCGCGGGGGCTGGGCGGGGATCTACGACGTGACCCCCGACTGGCATCCGGTGCTCGACGCCATCGAGGAGGTGCCGGGGCTGTTCGTGGCGGCCGGCTTCTCCGGCCACGGCTTCAAGCTCTGCCCCGCGGTCGGCGCGTTGATGGCGGGGCTGGTCGTGGACGGGCGGCGGGACGACCGTCTCGACTTCTTCCGCGCGGACCGGTTCCGGACGGGCCGGCTGATCCGCGGCCGGTACGACTACTCGATCGTCGGCTGAGGGGGGAGAGCCCCGCTCGGGCTCAGCTCTCCTCGGCGACGCTGTGCGCCTCGCCGTCGTAGGCCGCGCGCCGGGCCCGCCCGACGAGCTTGCGGAAGCGCGCATGCAGCCGCTCGAGCTCCTCGTCGGACAGCTCCTCGATGTCGATCAGCCGGTTCGAGGCGCCCTCCAGCGCCGCGATCAGCTCGTTCAGCTTGAGCTGGATCGCGTGGGCGTCCTTGTTCTGGGTCTGCTGGATCAGGAAGACCATGAGGAAGGTGACGATCGTCGTGCCCGTGTTGATGATGAGCTGCCAGCTGTCCGAGTAGCCGAAGAGGGGCCCCGTCAGGCCCCAGGCGACGATCGTCCCCGCCGCCAGCATGAACGCCCAGGGGCTTCCCACCTTCACCGACACGGCGTGCGCGAACGTCTCGAAGCGCGTCTGGATTCGCCGGCGGAGCGTCGGCGGGCGGCAGGGTCGCGGCTCGGTCCCGGCCGCCGCCGCCGGCCTCCGCGCGGTGGTGGAGCGGTTCTGCGCCATGGCCATACCTCGTCGGGGACGGCGGCGGGCGCCCCCGCTGATGGGGTGAAACGTCCGGGTGACCGGCCCGACCCGCCTCGACAGCCACCCGCATCGGGCCTATCCTCATTATCTACCATGGGCGATCGAGTGGTCCGTGTCGCCATCGGGCTCACCTCATTGCTCGTGCTCGTGCTGGCCGGGTTCCTGCTGCTCGTCCGGGAGCCCGCGCCGGGCGCGCCCTACGACCTGTCCGTGCTGCCGGCGCTCAACGCGTTCCTGAACGGGACGAGCGCCGTCCTCCTCGCGGCGGGCTTCGTCTTCATCCGGCGGAAGCAGGTGAGGGCGCACATGACGTGCATGCTGAGCGCGTTCGGGGTCTCGACACTGTTCCTGCTCTCCTACCTGATCTACCACTACCAGGTCGGCTCGGTGCGCTTCACGGGGCACGGCCCCGTCCGCGTCCTCTACTTCGGCCTTCTCTCCACGCACATCGTCCTGGCGGCGGCGATCGTCCCGCTGGCGCTCACGACCATCTATCTGGGCCTGTCCTGGCAGATCCCGCGCCACCGCCGGATCGTCCGCTGGACGTGGCCGCTCTGGCTCTACGTCTCGGTCTCGGGGGTCCTCGTCTACTGGATGCTCTACCACCTCTACCCGCCCCCTTGACCGGGGCGCGCTCGGGCGCGCCCGGCGCCTTGACGCCGGTCCGGACTCTCTGCTACGGTACCCGTCGGTCGTCCACGGGGTCCCAGGTGTGCCCGTCCGGGCCAAGAGGGAAGGCGGTGCGAAGCCGCCGCGACCCCGTCACTGTGATCGGGGACGAAAGCCGCGGAAGTCGGCCACTGGCGCCGGACACCGGTGCTGGGAAGGCGGCGGCGAGTAGGATGATCCGAGAGCCAGGAAACCTGCCTGGGACCCGAGGTTCCCTGACCGGTCTTCGAGGGGAGGCCCGGGTGCCCGCATCTCGCTCGCCGAGTCCGACCCCCGCGCCCGCCCGGCGGTGACGCCGGCGCGGACCCTGCTCGTCCTGGGCGGCGCTCGCGCCGGGAAGAGCGCCTACGCCCTCCAGCGCGCCGCCCGTCTCGGCGAGCGCGTCGCCTTCGTCGCCACCGCCGAGCCGCGCGATGGCGAGATGGCGGCCCGGATCGCGCGCCATCGGGCCGAGCGGCCTCCCCACTGGACGACGGTCGAGGCGCCCTGCGCCCTGGCCGAGACCGTCCTGGCGCTCGAGGGCAAGGCGGACGTCGTCCTGGTGGACTGCCTCACCCTCTGGGTGTCGAACCTCCTGGCCCGTGCGCCCGCGCTCCCGGAGGCGGACCTCCTCGGGGAGGTCCGGGCGCTGACCGCTCCCCGGGCCCGCCGCGCCTTCCACCTCATTCTCGTCTCGAACGAGGTCGGGGGAGGCGTCCATCCCGAGACCGCCCTCGGGCGGCAGTTCCGCGACCTGCTGGGGCTCGTCAACCAGGCGGTGGCGCGCGCCGCGGACGAGGTCGTCCTGGTCGTCGCGGGCTGCCCGGTCTGGCTCCGGGGCGGCCCGTGAGCGCCGAAGCGGCCCTCGAGGCCCTCCTCGGGCGCATCGTAGCGCCCGATCCGCGCGTCGGGCTCGCGGCGCGACGGCGGCTCGATCGCCTGACCAAGCCGGCCGGGAGCCTGGGTCGGCTGGAGGAGGTCGCCCAGCGGGCGGCGCTGATCGGCGGCGACGCGATGCCGCGCGTGGCGGCGCCCGTGATCTTCACGCTCGCCGCCGACCACGGCGTCGTGGCGGAGGGGGTGAGCGCGTACCCCCAGGCCGTCACCGCACAGATGGTCGAGAACTTCTGCGCCGGCGGGGCGGCGGTGAACGCGCTGGCCCAGCACGTCGGGGCCCGCGTGATCGTCGCCGACCTCGGCGTGGCGGCGGACCTGCCGGCGCGCCCCGCGCTCGTCGCCCAGAAGATCGCCCGCGGCAGCGGGAACATCGCGCGGGGGCCCGCGATGACGCGGGAGGCCGCCCTCGCCGCGATCGCCGTGGGCGCCCGGCTCGTGGACGACGCGGTGGTGGACTGCGTGGGAACGGGAGACATGGGGATCGGCAACACGACCGCCGCGAGCGCCCTCACGGCGGCCCTCACCGGCGCCGACCCGCGCGCCGTGACGGGGCGGGGGACCGGGGTCGACGACGCCCGCTGGGCGCGCAAGGTGGAGGTCGTGCGGCAAGCGCTCGAGACGAACCGTCCGGATCCCCGCGATCCGCTCGGCGTCCTCGCCGCCGTCGGCGGGCTCGAGATCGCGGGCCTCGTGGGCGTCGTGCTGGCCGGCGCGGCGCGGCGGCTGCCCGTCGTGCTCGACGGCTTCATCGCCACTGCGGCCGCGCTGGTCGCGGTCCGCCTGCGCGCCGAGGTCCGCGAGTACCTGATCGCGGCCCACCGGAGCGCCGAGCCGGGGCACGCCGTGCTCCTCGAGACGATGGGGCTCGCCCCGCTCCTCGACCTCGGCATGCGGCTCGGCGAGGGGACCGGGGCGGCGCTGGGCATCGGTCTCCTGCGCGCCGCGCTCGCCTGCTACACGCGGATGGCCACCTTCAAGGACGCCGGCGTGTCCGAGCGGCTGCCGTGATCCGCGCGCTCTGCGTCGCCGGGCTGGCCTCCTCGGTCGGCAAGACCACCGTGACCCTGGCGCTCGCCGCCGCATTCCGGCGCCGGGGCCTCCGGGTCCGCTGCGCCAAGGTGGGACCCGATTTCATCGATCCCGGCTTTCACGAGGCGGCGACCGGACTCCCGGGCGTCACGCTGGACGGCTGGATGCTGCCGCCCGCCGAGCTGGCGGCCACGCTGGCCCGCGCCGGGGCCGACGCGGACCTCGTCCTCGTCGAGGGCATGATGGGGCTCTTCGACGGCCTCGACGGCCGGACCGAGCGCGGCAGCACGGCCGAGGTGGCGAAGCGGCTCGGACTGCCCGTCCTGCTCGTCGTGGACGCCGCGGCGCAGGTCCGGAGCGCCGCTGCGCTCGTCCTCGGCGCCGAGGAGTTCGATCCCGAGCTCGACGTCGCCGCCGTCGTCTTCAACCGAGCGGGCGGCGAGCGGCACGAGCGGTGGCTGCGCGAGGCGCTCGCCGGCCGCTGTCGCGCGCGGCCGATCGGGGCGCTGCCCTGGCGCGGGGAGCTCGAGCTGCCGGCGCGGCACCTCGGGCTCGTCACCGCGCGGGAGCGCCGCTTCCCGGCCGAGCTGTTCGACGCGCTGGCGAGCCTGGCCGAGCGTGCCATCGACCTCGACGGCTGCCTGGCCCTGGCGCGGAGCCGCGTCGCCCCCGCGGAGCCCTCCGCCGAGCGCGCGCCCTGCGTGCGTGTGGGGATCGCGCTCGACGACGCCTTCCAGTTCTACTATCCGGCGAATCTCGCGGCCCTCCGCCGGGCGGGAGCGGAGCTCGTCTTCTGGAGCCCGCTCGCCGACGGCCGGCTCCCGGCGGTGGACGCCCTGTATCTGGGCGGCGGCTATCCCGAGCTCCACGCCGCCGCGCTCGCCGCCAACGCCGACGGACGCGCCGCGGTCGGCGCGTTCGCCCGGAGCGGCCGGCCGGTCTACGCGGAGTGCGGCGGGCTCATGTACCTGGCCGAGAGCCTGGAGGACCCGGAGGGCGGCCGCCACGCGATGGTCGGCCTCCTGCCCGTCCACGTCCGGATGACGCCGGCCCTCACGCTCGGCTATCGCGAGGTCCGGCTGGAGGCAGCCGGATTGCTCGGTGCGGCGGGCGCCCGCGTGCGGGGCCACGAATTCCATCGCTCGCGGCTGGCCGCGCCGCCGGCCGGCGTCGAGGCCACCTACCGCGTCGCCGATCCCACGGGCGGCGAGCCCTGGCCGGAGGGCTACCGCGTCGCGAACGCGCTCTCGAGCTACGTCCACGTCCACTTCGGCTCGCATCCCGGGACGGCGGAGGCCTTCGTGGCCGCGGCCCTCGGCGCGCGCGAGCGGCTGACCGTCTGATGGGCCGGCGCGGCCTCGGTGCGTGGCTCGCGCTGCTGCTCCTTGCGCTCGGCGCCTTCCCGGCCGGGGCGGGCGAGGTTCGCGACATGCTGGGGCGGCGCGTCGTCGTCCCCGCGTCGCCGACGCGCGTCGTGTCGCTCGCCCCCAGCCTCACCGAGACCGTCTACGCCGTCGGCGCGGCCGAGCGCCTGGTCGGCGTGACGGACTTCTGTGACTTCCCCGCGGAGGCGTCGAGAAAGCCCAAAGTCGGAGGGATTTACACGCCAAACCTCGAGGCGATTCTCAGCCTCAAGCCGGATCTCGTCCTCGCGACGACCGAGGGGAACCGGGAAGAGCACGTCCAGGCGCTCGGTGCCCTCGGCCTGCCCGTCTACCTCGTGCGCCCGACGGACTTCGCGACGGTGCTGGAGTCGATCGAGCGCGTCGGGCACCTCCTCGACCGCGCTGCCGAAGGGCGGCGCCTGGCCGGCGCGATGCGCGATGAGGCCGAGGGCATCGCGCGGAGCGTGAAGAGCCTTCCGCGCCCCCGCGTCCTCTACGTGCTCTGGGGGAACCCGCTGATCGTCCCCGGACGGGACACGCTCATCACCGACCTGATCCGGCGAGCCGGCGGGGAGAGCGTCTCGGGCGACGAGCCCTTCGCCTACCCCCGCTTCTCGGTGGAAGAGGCGGTGGCGCGGCGCCCGGACCGGATCGTCGTCGCCCAGCACGGCGAGGCCTCGCTCGACGACCGGCTCCGCGAGTGGCAGCACCTGACGCTGCTCCCCGCGGTCCGCCAGGGTCGGATCGCCCCGATCGACGGGAACCTCCTCCACCGTCCGGGCCCCCGCGTCGTCCAGGGGCTGCGCGCGCTCGCCCGCATCCTGCATCCCGAGGTGGCATGGTGATCACGCGGCGACGCGTCGTGCTCTTCGGCGCGGGCGCGGCGCTCGCGCTCGCCGTCGTCTCGACGCTCGCGCTCATGCTCGGCGCGGCCCCGGTCTCGCCGGCCGAGGTCGCGGCGGCCCTCGTCGGCCGCGCGCCCTCGGAGCTGGCCACGACCGTGGTGCTCGGGCTCCGCCTCCCGCGCATCCTGCTGGCGGCGCTGGCGGGGGTGGGGCTCGCCGTCGCCGGCGTCGCCTTCCAGGCGCTGACGCGGAACCCCCTCGCCGACCCGGCGGTGCTGGGCGTCGCGAGCGGCGCGGCGCTCGGCGCCGTCGTGGGCCAGATCGCCGGCCTGGAGGGCTCCTGGCTCGCGGCCTTCGGCCTGTCCGCCGTCGCCTTCGCCGGCGCGCTCGCCGCGGCGGTCGCCGTCTACGTGATCGCGTCCGTGGGTGGCCGTCTGCCGATCCAGACGCTGCTGCTGGCCGGCGTGATCACGGGCCTCTTCTTTTCCGCCGCCATCACGCTCGTCGTCTCCGTCGCGGACTTCGCGCGGCTCGCCGGGATCCTCCACTGGCTCATGGGGAGCCTGGGCCCCCTCGGGTACCGCCCCGTCGCCGTGATGGCGCTCGGCTGCGCCGTCGGGGTCGGCGCGATCTACGGCCAGGCTCGGGCGCTCAACCTGCTCGCCCTCGGCGAGGAGTCGGCGCTCCAGCTCGGCGTCGAGGCGGAGCGGGTCAAGCGCGTCATCTTCGTCGCGGCCTCGCTCCTCACGGGCGTCGTCGTGGCCCACACCGGACCGATCGGGTTCGTCGGCCTCATCGTCCCGCACGCGGTCCGGCTGGCGGTGGGCCCCGACAACCGGCTGCTGATCCCGGTGGCGGCGGGGGCGGGCGGCGCCTTCCTGGTCCTGGCGGACACGGTGGCGCGGGTCGTCGTGCGCCCGGCCGAGCTGCCGGTCGGCGTCATCACCGCGTTCTGCGGCGCGCCGTTCTTCATCTATCTCCTCCGCACGCGGTTCGGGCGAGGGCTCCGGTGACCCCGCTCCTCGAGGCGCGGGAGCTCGCCTTCGCCTACGACGGCGGCTTCCGGCTGGGCGCGCTCTCCTTCGCGCTCGCGGCGGGCGAGATCCTCGGCGTCATCGGCCCGAACGGCTCGGGGAAGACCACGCTGATCCGCCTTCTCTCCAAGGTCTACGCGCCCGCGGGCGGCGAGGTCCGGCTCGCGGGCACCCCGCTCGGCCGGCTCTCCCGCCGCGCGCTGGCGCGCCAGGTGGCCGTCCTGCCGCAGGACCTCGCCGTCGCCTTTCCCTTCACGGTGGAGGACCTCTGTCTCATGGGCCGCCACCCCCACGCGGAGGGACGCTTCTTCGACGGGCCGGGCGACCTCGCCCGGACACGCGAGGCGATGGCGGCGGTCGGTGTCCTCGCGCTCCGGGACACGCCGGTCGAGCTGCTCTCGGGCGGCGAGCGCCAGCGCGCCTTCCTCGCGCGGGCGCTCGCCCAGGAGCCGCGGCTGCTGCTCCTCGATGAGCCGACGAGCCACCTCGATCTGCGCTACCAGCGAGAGGTCGTCGGGCTGCTGCGCCGGCTGAACCGCGACCGCGGCGTGGCGATCGTCCTCGTCAGCCACGACCTGAACCTGGCGGGCGAGGTCGCGGACCGGCTCCTCTTGCTGCGAGACGGCCGGGCCGTCCGGCTCGGGCCGCCGTCAGCGGTCCTCGACGAGGCGACCCTCGAGGCGGCCTACGGGTGCCCCGTTCGCGTGGACAAGAGCCCGTCGGGGCGGCCCGTCGTGGCCATCCGCTGGCCCGATCCCGAGGCGTTCGAGGGGAGGTGATCGACACCGGCTGAGCTACTCCGTCCCCGATGCCGGGAAGCCGGTGGAGGCGTCCCTCGGGCGCCGAGTCCGGCACTGTCCCGCAACTGTAAGTGGGGAGCGCCGCCGCACGAGCCACTGGGGCGAACGCGGTCCTGGGAAGGCGCGGCGGGCGCGACGAGCCACGAGTCAGGAGACCGATCGGGGGCGGCCGCGGACACTCTTTCGTGGATCAGGGGAGTGCGCGATGAACGGACTGGCGCGATGGAGCGGGGTGGGAGTGCTGGCGTGGGCGATCGGCGCGGCCGGCGCGGGCGAGGTGGAGGCCCAGGGGCGCGAGCCGGGCGTGCAGCGCGCGGAGGCGGTCGTCATCACGGCGACGCGCCTGGAGGAGTCGCTGGAGCGGATCGGGGCCTCGGTCACGATCATCCCCGAGGAGGTCCTCCGGGCCCAGGAGTACCGGACCGTGGAAGAGGCGCTGCGGTCCGTGCCGGGCGTCGAGATGGAGCGCTCGGGCAGCCTCGGGAAGCTCACCACCGTCCGGATCCGCGGCGCCGCGCCGACCCAGGTCCAGGTCCTGGTCGACGGCGTCCGGGTCAAGAGCACGACGACCGGGGACTTCGACTTCGCCGACCTCTCGCTCGACGACGTCGAGCGGATCGAGGTCGTGCGAGGCCCCCAGTCCACCCTCTACGGCGCCGACGCCATCGGCGGCGTGATCAACGTCATCACCAAGCGCGGGCGCGGCGCGCCGACCGCCTACCTCGACCTCGAGGCGGGCAACTACGACACCTACCGCGAGCGCGCCGGCCTCTCGGGGAGTGCCGGGCCGTGGAGCTTCTCGCTCGGCGTGTCGCGTCTGGACTTCGGCGGCCAGTTCCGGAACGACGAGCACGACCTCACGAGCGTCAACGCCCGGCTCGGCTACGACCTGCCGAACCGGGGCGAGGTGGCGCTCGTGGGCCGGGTGAGCGACGGCCACCGGGGCATCCCGTTCCGGACCGTCTTCCCGGACTTCGCGCTCCGTCGCGAGCAGGACGACCGGTCCGCGCTGGCGAGCCTCGAGTGGCGGCAGCCCTGGACCGCGGCCTACGACCACGTGCTGCGGCTGTCGGCGACGCGGAGCGCGCTCACCTTCCGGGACCCCGACAGTCCCTTCGAGGCGCGCTCGGACATCGAGACGGAGCGGCGCGAGGTGGACTGGCTCCACCACCTCTACCTCGGCGCCCTCGACACGGTCACGATCGGGCTGGAGTACCGGAACGAGGAAGGGACGAACAAGGGAACCTTCGCGCGGAGCACGGACACGTTCGGCGCGTTCGCCCAGAACGAGCTCCGCCTCTTCGACCGGCTGTTCCTGACGGGCGGCCTGCGACACGACCACAACAGCGTCTTCGGCGACAAGACGACGGCGCGCGCCGCGGGCTCGTACGTGGTGCGCGCGACGGACACGCGCCTGAAGGCCTCCTGGGCGGAGGGCTTCCGGGCGCCGACGTTCAACGAGCTCTTCTTCCCGGCCTTCCCGCCCTGTCCGTCCTTCGGCAACCCGAGTCTCCGCCCCGAGGAGAGCGAGAGCTGGGACGCCGGGATCGAGCAGCAGCTCTGGGCGCGGCGCGTCCGCATCGGCGCGACCTACTTCCGGAACGACTTCAAGGACCTCATCCAGACGGCGCTGATCGATCCGGTCAACTTCTGCTTCCAGGCCCAGAACGTCGGGCGGGCGCGCTCGGAGGGCGTCGAGGTGGAGGCGAGCGTCGCCCCCGTCGACGGGCTGCTGCTCGCGCTGGCCTACACCTACACCGACACCACGGACGAGACGACCGGGGAGCCGCTCCGGCGGTTCGCCCCGCACCGCTGGGCCGTCACCGGGACGTACGAGCTGCCCGGCGGGCTCACCGTCAGCGCGGAGCTCTTCGTCGTGTCGAGCCAGTTCGAGGCGTCCGGGACGCCGCGGAATCCCGGCTACGTCGTCGTCAACGCCGCCGGCGCGTACCGCCTGCCCTGGCGGTGGGGCTGGCTCTCGGGCGTGGCCGTGCACGTCAAGGTGACGAACCTCTTCAACGAGGACTACGCGGAGGTCCGGGGTTTCCCGGCGCTCGGCACCCACGTGGTCGCCGGGCTCCGCGGGACCTTCTGAGCGCGAGGCGGGCATGAGCGAGGTCGAGATCCGGTTCCTCGGAACCGGAGACGCCTTCGGCAGCGGCGGGCGATTTCAGGCCTGCATCCACGTCCGGTGCGACGCGGGGCGGTTCCTCCTGGACTGCGGCGCCTCTTCCCTCGTCGCGATGCGGCGCTTCGGTGTGGACCCCGGGCTCGTGGACGCCGTCGTTCTTTCCCACCTGCACGGCGACCACTTCGCCGGGATCCCCTTCCTCGTCCTTCAGGGGCAGTTCGGGCACCGGACGCGGCCCCTGATCGTCGCCGGTCCCCCGGGCGTCGAGGCGCGGGTCCGCGCGGCGATGGACGTGCTGTTTCCCGGGTCGTCCGGGGTCCCGTGCCGGTTCGCCCTCCGGTTCGTCGAGCTGGCGGAGAGGACCGCGACGGACCTCGGGTCGCTCGTGGTGACCCCGTATGGCGTCGTTCACCCCAGCGGCGCGCCACCGTTCGCGCTGCGCGTGACGTGCGGGGCTCGGGTGATCGCCTACTCCGGGGACACGGAATGGACGGACGCGCTGGTGGAGGCGGGGCGCGGAGCGGACCTCTACATCTGCGAGGCGTATTTCTTCGACAAGAAAGTCAAGTATCACCTCGACTATCGCACCCTGATGGCGCAGCGGGCCCGGCTCGGCTGCGGCCGGCTCGTCATCACCCACATGAGCGACGACCTGCTCGGACGCCTGCCCCTGGCCGACGTCGAATGGGCCGAGGATGGCAAGACGATCGTCCTCTGAGCGGCGGACGGCCGGCGCGGCGGCGATGGGTCGGCGATGATTCGCGGGATCGAGATCGAGGTCGGGCGCGACGCCGTCTGGGTGCGGAGCGCCGAGCCGCTCCGCGTCGTCTCTTCCGCCTTCGTGGGCGGGGACCTCGGGACCACCCGGCACATCCTCAACATGCACTGGCCGCACGACTGGCGGGAGGACCTCGACGCCGAGCTGGCCGCGTTCGCCCGCCGGCTCGGCATCGCCGAGCCGTTCGTCGGCCTGATGACCGCGGCCGCCACGCACGAGGCGGCGGCGGTCACCGAGGCCGCCGACGGCGTCGCGGTGACCGCGGTGGCGACCGTCGCGCTCGGGGCCCTCGTCTCGGCCGGGGTGAGCCCGCCCGGGCCGTGGCGTCCCGCCACCATCAACACGGTCGTCCTGCTCGACGCCAGACTCGAGCCGGCCGCGGCCGTCAACGGCGTGATCACGGCGACCGAGGCGAAGGTCGCCGCGCTGACCGAGGCCGGGGTCGTCACGCGTGACGGCGCCCCGGCCACCGGCACCGTGACCGACGCCGTCGTCGTCGCCTGGACCGATCGCGGGCCGCGATTGCCCTACCTGGGCCCCGCCGCGCCCGGCGGATGGCTGGTGGCCCGCGCCGTGCGCCGCGCCGTGCTCGAAGGGATCGAGCGATGAATGTCCGAGGCCCGTCGCCCCGGGTTTGAGCCGATGAGTCTGCCGGCTCCCGTGGGGCGGGGGGGCAGGGTCGCCCGGCCGCGACTCGCGGCGCTGCTCCTGGCGGTCGGCCTCGACCTCGCCGCCGGGGAGCCGCGGGATCCCTGGCACCCGGTCGCCTGGGTCGGGCGCGCGCTCGCCTGGGCCGAGCGGCGCGCCGGCCGCCGCACCGTGGCGGCGGGCGCCGGCGCCCTGCTCGGCGTCG
>JBIOTN010000148.1:0-49254 GCA_044866005.1 Candidatus Rokuibacteriota bacterium
GCGAAGCCGCCGCACGGAGGCGCCCCCAGCGGCCCGACGACGTGTCTCACCGGGTCGGGTACTCCGACCCGCCCCTGGCTACTTCTTGGGCCGACGGCGCTCCTCCAGGCCTCGCTCCCAGAGGTACTCCTTTTCCCCCAGGCGCTTCGCCGCCCACCGGGAGAGCACGAACAGGAGATCGCTCAGCCGGTTCACGTACTTGAGCGGCCACTCGCCGGTCGGCTCGCTGCGAGAGAGCCGGAGGATCTCGCGTTCCGCGCGCCGGCAGACCGTCCGCGCCTGATGGAGGAACGCCCCGATTCGCCCCCCGCCCGGCAGCACGAACGAGCGGAGCGGCTGGAGCTCGGTCTGGCACCGGTCGATCAGCCGCTCGAGCTCCCGGACTTCCGCCTCCCCGACCCGGTACATCCCCTCGTAGGTCGCGTCCGCGGGGGTGGCAAGCTCGCTGCCCAGGTCGAAGAGCTGGTTCTGCAGACGCCGGAACACCTCGTCGAGCCAGCGGTGGCTCTCGCCCTCCCCGAGGCGCTCCTCGTTGAAGACGCGGGCCACCCCGAGCACGGCGTTGAGCTCGTCGATCGTGCCGTACGCCTCGATGCGCGGCGTGTCCTTCGGCACGCGCCGGCCACCGACCAGCGCGGTCTCACCTCGGTCGCCGGTCCGGGTGTAGACGCGAGTGATGCGGATCGGCATCGCGCTGCCCTCCTCTCGCGCCGGGCACGCCGGCGCGCGCGCGACCGGGCCTGCGTCGCGGCAGTTCAGGGATACCGCGGGAGGCCGGCCTTGACAAGGGGCCATGCGCGCGACCGATGCTACGATAGAGGCTCGTCGGAGCGCGGCCTGGTGGAAGAGTCGACGGCAGGGAAGCGAATCGTGCGCGCCCTCGGGCGCCCCGTCCGAGGCGTCGCCGCGGCCGTCCGGGCGTACCCGGCGGCATTCGCGGCCGTGGCCCTGGCCGTCTTCGTCCTCGACGTGCTGCTCCCGCCCCTCGTGCTTTCCGTCGCCCGGAAGCCGGTGGACTTCTTCACCTTCAACCCCTGGCTCTCCAGGCTTCCGGCGTACCTGGCCTCGGAGACCGTGCCGCTGGGGCGGAAGCTCGAGTTCCTGCCGAACCTCGCCCTCTTCTGGTTCTCCGCCGACAGCCCGTACGGCGGCACGGAGTGGGGGTTCGCCGTGGACGTCGCCGACCTCGGTCGCTTCGCCCTGATGTCCGTGCTCTTCGGCGCCTACTTCGCCCTGTGGCGCGACGTGCGCGCCCGGCTGGGGGCCGCGCCGTGGGGCCCGCGGACCGCTCGCCGGGGCGGGGTGGCGGGCGCGCTGACGAGCGTGCTGGGGTTCACGACGGGGCCGTGTAGCGTGATGGGGTGCGGCGCGCCGGTGCTCCCCGTCGTGGGGCTGGCGTTCGTCGGCCTCTCCAGCGGGACCCTCGCCCTCCTCGCCCAGGCCTCGCGCGTGGGCACGGCGCTCGTGCTCCTGGCGATGACCGTCGCCGTCGCGTACCTGGCCTGGCTCGCGGGCGGCGCTCCGCGGTCGCCCCGCTCCCTCGAACCGGCTCGCTGAGGCCGCAAGCCGCCGAGCCGCCTCGTGCGGGAACGAAGCGCTTCGAGCGCGGGCTTGGCCCGCGGCCCACCCGCCCAGCCCTTTGAGGTAGGGAGGAGTCGGAGGGGGCCGCCGAGGCCCCCTCCGAAGACGTCAGCCGCGGATCGTCTTCATGACCTCGGCGTTGTCGAAGGCGCTCCGCGGGTCGCCCTGGAAGATGATCTCCCCCCGGTCGATGGCGTAGAGACGGTCCGCGATCCGCGCCGCCGTCATCAGGTTCGACTCGGCGATCAGGAGCGAGATCCCCATCGCCTTGATCTTCTGGACCGCGTCGATGAACCGGTTGACGACCACGGGGGCGAGACCCTCGAACGGCTCGTCGAGCAGGAGAATCGACGGAGCGAGCGTCATCGCCCGCGCGATCGCGACCATCTTCTTCTGCCCGCCGCTCAGGTAGAGTCCGCGCCGTCCCAGGAACGTCCGGACCTCCGGAAAGAGCGCGAAGATGCGCTCGTCCGCCGATTCCCCGGCGGCGGGGCTCGGCCGGTCGCCGGAAGCCCTGGCGAGCCAGTGGCTGATCTGGAAGTTCTCCGCGACGGTCAGGTCGGGGAAGATGCCGGCATCCTCGGGGGCGTAACCGACGCCCAGGCGCGCGCGCGCGTGGGCCGGCAAGCGGGTGATGTCCCGGCCTCGGAAGCGGATCGTCCCCGCTCGCACCGGGAGGAGTCCCATGATGCTCTCGATGGTCGTGGTCTTCCCCGCGCCGTTCCGGCCGACCAGGCACACGGCCTCGGCCTCCTGCACCTCCAGGGAGACGCCCCGCAGGACGTGGGCCGGTCCGCGGTTCGTGTCGATGCGCTCGAGCTGGAGCACCCGCGGTCCCCAGCCGGTCAGCCGCTCACGCCCGGGAGCCGACTGCCGAGCAGGGTGGTCATCACCTGCTCGTTCACGCGGATCTGGTCCGGCGTGCCGTCGGCCAGGATCGTGCCCTGGTGCATGACGACGATGCGGTCGGAGTATTTGAAGACGACGTCCATGTCGTGCTCGATGATCACGGCGGTGATCTTCCCGGAGCGCACGACGCCGGTGATGATGTCCATGATCGGCGCCTTCTCGCGCGTGCTGACGCCGCTGGTCGGCTCGTCGAGGAAGAGGAGCCGGGGGCGGAGGGCGTGCGCGACGGCGACGTCGAGGAGCTTCCGCTCGCCCTGGGAGAGGCCGCCGGCCGGGACGGCCGCCTTGCTCTCGAGCCCGAAGTGCTGGAGCAGATCCAGGGCCTCGTCGCGCACGGCCCGGTCGGCGTCGGCCAGGGCGAGGAGCTTCCGGGTCTTGCCCTCGCGGGCGAACACCGCCAGGGCGACGTTGTCGAGCGTCGCGAGCTGGTCGAACAGGTTGACGAGCTGGAAGCTCCGCGCGATGCCCGCGCGGATCCGGGCGTGCACGGAGAGCGCGGTGACGTCACTGCCCTGGAAGAGGATCGTCCCCGAGTCGGCGCGAAGCAGGCCGCTGATCAGGTTCACCAGGGTGGTCTTCCCGGCGCCGTTCGAGCCGATCAGGGCCAGGACTTCGCCCTGGCTGACGGCGAAGTCCACGTGATCGACGGCGTGGGTCTCGCCGAAGTACTTGGTGAGCCGCCGGGTCTCGAGCAGGCTCACGTCAGGCCGACCGCCGTCCCAGCCTCAGCCGGCCGGCGGTGCCGACGATGCCCGCCGGCAGCGCGAGTACCAGCACGACGAGGACCACCCCGAGGACCATCTGCCAGTAGACGGTGTGTCCCACGGCGTAGGTCTCCAGGTAGTTGTAGACGATGGCCCCGAAGACCGGTCCGATGAAGGTCTGGAACCCCCCGAGGACCGTGAAGAAGACGATCTTCCCCGAGAACGTCCAGTGCATGATGTCCGGGGTGGTGAGCCCGTTGAGCGGCACCCAGAGCGCCCCCGCCAGCCCGGTGTACGCGCCGGAGACGACGAAGGCCAGCCACCGGTACCGTCGCACCTGCACGCCGACGAACTCGGCCCGCGTCTCGTTGTCGCGGATGCCCTGGAGCGCCTTGCCGAAGGGCGAGTGCACGATGACCCACATGATGGCCACGCACGCGACGAAGATGACGAGCACGTAGTAGTAGTAGCGGTAGGCGAGGAAGGCGAGCTTGTCCTCGGCCTTGCCGAAGGCCGTGGCGATCTGGCCGCCCAGGAGCGTCGGGGTCGGCACCCGCAGCCCGTCGGTCCCGCCGGTGACCCAGAAGAACTTGAAGGCGAGGCTCCACAGCACCTGGGACAGGGCCAGGGTCAGGATGCCGAAGAAGATCCGCGTGTAGCGCACGCAGACGACCCCGAACAGGGCGGCGAGCGCCGCCGCGGCGACGATGCCGCCGAGGACGAAGGCCTCCATGGACGTCATCTGGAAGTACTTGACCATGAGGGCCACCGCGTAGGCGCCCATGCCGAAATAGGCGGAGTGGCCGAACGAGAGCAGGCCCGTGTAGCCCAGGAGCAGGTTGAAGCCCAGCGCCGCGATCGCGAAGATGAGCCCGTACGAGAGCAGCACCGTCTGATACGGCGGGACCACGAACGGGAGCGCCACCAGCGCCAGGAGCACGGGCGCCGCGGCGAGCGCGACCCGGCGGGGCGAGAGCGGGCTCACGCGCCCGCCCTCCGCGGCAGCCCTTCGGGCGGCCTCATGCGCGGCCGAAGAGGCCCGCCGGCCGCGCCAGCAGGACGACGGCGGCCATGAGGTAGAGCACTGCCAGCTCGACCTCCGGGAAGAAGGCGATCCCGAACTCGCGCATGACGCCGACCATCAGCGCGCCCAGCAGCGCGCCTTCGAGACTTCCCAGCCCGCCGATGACGACCACGACGAACGCGAGCACGAGCGCGTCGACCCCCATGCCGAGCACGGCCCCCTGCTGCGGGACGATGATGGCGCCCCCCAGACCGGCCATGAAGCAGCCGAGGGTGAACGCCTGGACGTAGACGCGGTTGACGTTCACCCCGAGCGCCGAGGCCATCCGCATGTTCTGGGAGGTGGCGCGCAGGATGACGCCGAACTTCGTCTTGTAGACGAACGCCCAGAGCGCTGCCGCCGCGACGCCGCCCACGACGATCACCGCCAGGTTGTACGTGGGGTACACCGTCTCGCCCAGGGTGAGGCTTCCCGGGGCCTCGAACAGCGCGCTGGCCGCCAGGGGGTACGGCCCCCAGATGAGCCGCATGAGGTCCTCGAGGATGAGGAGGAGGCCGAACGTGATCAGGAGCTGGTACTCCTCGGCCCGCCGGTAGAGCGGCCGGAGGAGCGTGGGCTCCAGGATCGCGCCGAGGAGGGCGGCGGCGACGGCGCCGGCCGGCAGCAGCAGGTAGAGAAGCGCGGTCGGAAGGCCCGCCAGGGCCTGGCCCACGGCCCACGCCGTGACGTAGGCGCCGAAGGCGTAGAGGTTCCCGTGCGCGAGGTTGACGATCCGCATGACGCCGTAGATCAGGCTGAGCCCTCCGGCGATCAGGAAGAGGACCGACGCGTAGAGGAGGGCATTGAGGACGTGGACCGCGAGCGTCTCCATGCCCGCGTACAATGCCTCAAGCCACCGGGCGATTCAAGGGCGTGCCGGCGCTCGATACGACAGCTCGCGGATCTCCGGGTTGACGGCGTTCTCGGCGGCGTAGAGCGCGATGGCGACCGTGTACGGTCCAGGCTTGAGCTTGCCCGCGAGGTCCACGGTGAACACGCCGGCGTCCGGGTACGGCGCCGTCCCGGCTGCATGGACCTCGCCGTCGGCGCCCCGCACCACGTATCGGCAGACGGGCACGTCGCGCCGGTCGCCCGCCGACACGACCGCGGGGACGGGCGTCCGGACGAGCCGGTGCTCCCGCTGGAACTTCTGGATCGTTTCCACCTCGGCGTGGACCTCGAGGCGCTCGCCGCGGGCCTCGACCCTCGCCACGAAGGCGCGGCGCGGGATCGCGTAGCGGTCGTACGACCCGACGCCCAGCGGGTACGTGAAGTCGCGGAAGACCTGCAGGACCGCGTCCGTCTCCGACCAGCTGTCGAGCCGGTAGGGGCCGTTCGTCACCAGGAAGTGGCCGTGCTTCTGGTAGAAGTGCTTGAGGGCGGACCACCGCTCCCGCGCGTCGCCCGGCGTCACGATCCCTTTCAGGCCTGCCCCCGAGGCCTTCAGGCCGGGCGGGACGTAGCCTTGGAGCGCGAACGCGTCCACGAGCGTCGCGAGCGCGGCCTTCGTCTTCCGGTCGCGGACCAGATCGAGCCAGGGGACCCCCCGCCGGCGCGCCTCGTCCGCCGAAAAGGCGGCGAGGCCCCGCTTGACCGCCTCCTCCATCAGGACGATGACGGGCCAGGGGAGCGTGCTCCACGGTGGCGCCACCGCGGCGATCGTCTCGGGATCCGAGCCGCCGTGCCGGGCGTAGGCCTCGACGGTGTGGACGACGTACGTGAACTTCACGTCGCCGTACTCCCGGACCTCCGTGTCCACGCGGAGGACGCGGAGCCCGGCCAGCCACTGGCGGGTCAGGGCCGTGGCGGCGTCCACGCCCGGGTCGTACTCGAGCGGCGTGCGGGACGAGCTCACCCCCCAGCGGTACGCGAAGACATAGGGGTAGAGCACGTCCGCGGTCGTCATGCGACTGCCGTCGTGAAACGCGGAGGTCAGGACCCGGTAGACGACCTTCGTGCGCGCGGTCGTCCCGCCGCCGACCTCCCTGAGGAGCCCGGTGCCCGGCTCCGGGCGAAGCGCGTCGTTGGGGACCTCCACGGACGGCGCCGTGGAGACCGAGGCGGCCGTGACCCGGTTCCCGATCCAGCCGCCGGCGTACGGGGCCGGAAAGAACGCGGGATCGCCGGTGGCGAGCCAGACCAGCGTCCCGGCCGGGTCGGTGAACCCCCCGATGGGATTCCAGGCGGCCGTGGCGCTCGTCCCGATGCCGAGCCGCAGCCAGCCGTTCCAGGGAAAGTCTTTCAGCTTGACGGTCCGCAGGAAGATCGCCGAGTCGAGGCCGGTCACCGAGTCCCAGGCGACGTTTTCGACGCCCGCCGAGAACTCCGAGTTGAAGTACTCGCGCCGCGGCGCGTAGCCCACCACGACCCGCTCGCAGCCGCGGCCGAGGAGGGATACCAGCCGCCGCTCCAGGTTGAGGCGATCGACCGGGCTCGCCTCGTCCCCGCCGAGGAGCCGGCGGTAGAGGGTCTCGGCCGCCTGCCGGGTGGCCGGGTCGGCGAGCGCGCCGGCGTGGAGGAGGTAGGCGTGGAACCACCCCTGCTTGAGCGGCGGCGGCCCGAGCCAGCCGTTCAGGCTGGTCGCGCCGGCCGCCAGGAGGTCGGCGACGTCGACGTCCTCGAGCGTCGCGTCCCACTCCCCGGCCTCGGGCCGCCAGTGGGCCCGGGCCAGGGCTTCGGCGGCCGGCCCCTTGGCGCGGACTCTCAGGGGGCGCGTGGTCGCCGGGTCGGGGCGAGCCGCCGCCTCCCGCTTCGCCGCCTCCGCCCGGTCGACGTGCTCGAGGTAGTCGCCGTGATACGGGGTGACGGGGTAGGGGTGGAACACGTACCGCCCGGAGGACCGGGCGAGGATCGCGAGGATCCGCCGCGCGGCGGCACATCGCGTGTCGCGCTCTCGCCAGGCGGGCAGCCCCGTGTTGAAGGTGACGACCAGGAAGCCGCCGAGCGAATCGACCGCGGTGACGGTGGGCGGCGCCGCCCCGCCCGCGAAGGGATCCGCGCCGACGTAGGCGTGCAGCGAGTTCTGCGCGAGGAGCGTGGCCGCGGCAGCCGGCTCGAGCGTGTCGATCCGGATCTCCTGCGGGTAGTAGGAGGGGTAAAAGGGCAGCTCGTGCCCGGCGTCGGCCCCGGCCGCGAGCAGGCAGAGAGCGAGGAGGAGTGCGGACGGGGGTCGCATGGCCCAGGCGCCGCGGCGCGCGCGGTGGGGCCCTCGAGAGGCCGAGCCGGCCGGCCTTCCGCTAGCGGCCTGTCGGCGCGAGGGTCGTGCGGTCTGGAACAGCGTCCCAGCGGCGGCGTTGCCGCCGGCTCACGCACCCGCCCGGCAACGGGGCGGGCGGTAGCGGAGGGGGCCGTCGCGGCCCCCTCCGGTGGGGGAAGTCTAGGAAACCTTCGGCCAGGTCTTGTCGATCCAGTCGTAGGTGGCGGTGTGGTCGCCCCCCGGCTTCGGCCATCCCGGCGGCGCCGTGATGTTCCGGATCGGGATCGTGATCATCCGGTTCGGGTCCAGCACCTGGAACGGGTATTCCGGCAGGTTCTTGCTGAACCCGGTGACGGCGTCCTTGTAGGCCTGGTGATTGTCCGGCCGGAAGTAGATGTAGCCGGCCGGTCCGGCCATGCCGAGGTTCTCCAGCTGGCCGATGATCGCGTCCTCGTCGGGCCACCCGCTGGCCAGCTTGTTCGCCCGCTCGATGGCGTTCTTCAGCATGTACATCGTGACGTACGAGCCCTCGGACTGGAAGTTCGGGTACTCGTTCCACTTCGCCTGGTACTTCTTCACGAACTCGGTGTTCGCGGGCCACCGGTTCTGCGGCGGGTAGTTGAAGTAGTAGTTGGAGTGGACACCCGCGATCACGCCTTCGGGGTGGTCCTTCCCGATCGCGTGCGGCGCCACGCCGAAGGCGATCGTGCTCGCGAACTTCGACTTCTTGAAGAGGTCGTAGCGCAGCGCCTGCTTGTAGAAGGCGACGTAGTCCCCGCCCCAGACCGAGGAGACGAGCAGGTCCGGCTTCGCGGAGATCGCCTTCGTGATGTGCGAGGTGAAGTCGGTCGTGCCGAGCTTCGGCCACCCCTCGGAGACCACGTCGATGCCGGGCAGGAGCTTCTTGAGCGCGATGTTGACGTGGTCGAAGGCGTTCCGCCCGTAGGAGTAGTCGGGGTGGATGTGCGCGATCTTCCGGACCTGCGGCCACGTCGACGCGATGGCCACGGCGCAGGTCACGCCGTCCGCCGACTGGATGTTCGTGATGCGGAAGATGTAGTGGGGGTTCGGCACGGCCTTGTCGAAGAGGAAGTCGGTGCAGCCGTCGACGAAGATCGTCAGGAGCTTCAGCTCCTCGGCGACCGGGCCGAGCGCGGGGGTGTTGCCGCTGGAGATGACGCCCGTGAAGAGGTCGATCTGCTCCGACAGCTTCATCCGGCGCATCTCTTTCACGTTGGCGTCGGTGCCCGCCGCCTCGTCGGCCTTGAGCACCTCGATCTTTCGCTTGCCGAGGAACCCGCCCTGGCCGTTGATCTCGTCGACGGCCAGCATGAGGCCCTTGTAGGACGGCTCTCCGAGCACGGCGGCCGGGCCGGTGAAGAAGGTCATGTGCCCGACCTTGAACGGCTTGTCGGGGATGGTGCCCTTGGGCTGGGCCTGGGCCTGCGCCACCGCCGGCGCGGCGAGCGGGGCGACCGCAGCGCCGAGGGCGGCGCCGCCGACGGTCACGCCCAGGCTCGTCAGGAAGTCACGACGACTGGTCACTTGGTCGGCCATGGGATTCGTCCCTCCTACCCGCGGTTCGGGATGGTTTGACGGGTACCTCGTCCGAGGCGTGTGGGATCGCAGAGGCGCTGTACAGCATTCTCGCCAGCGCCGCCGGCTTGTCAAGGGCTTTTCCCGCGCTGGCGCCGCGCCGGCGCGCTTGACAACGCCCGTGGCCGGCACCGATAGTGTGAGGGATCCTCGATGACCGGCTACGGCGGCCGCCTCCTCCGCGTCGACCTCACCCGCGGGACGAGCGAGATCCACCCGCTCGACGAGCGTCTGGCCCGCGCCTTCCTCGGCGGCAACGGGCTCGCCGTCCGGCTCCTGTGGGACGCCGCGCCGGCCGGCCTGGACCCGTACGATCCAGCCAACCCGGTGGGGCTGGCGGTCGGCCCCATCACCGACACGCTCGTGCCCGGCAACAGCCGCGCCTGCATCGCGACGAAGTCACCCCTGACCGGCCTCTTCTTCGACTCGACCTTCGGCGGCCGCTTCCCCGCGACGCTCAAGCGGACGGGCTTCGACGCGGTCGTGATCACGGGCCGGGCGCCGCACCCGACCTACCTGGTCGTGAGCGAGACGGGCGCCGTGCTCCGCGACGCGCGAGCCCTCTGGGGCCGGACCACGCGGGAGGCGGTCGAGGCGATCCAGGGCGCCGAAGGCCCCGACGCCGACGCGCTCGCCATCGGCCCGGCCGGCGAGCGAGGCGTCCGCTTCGCGTGCCTGGCGCACTACTGGAAGAACCGGGAGGGCGTGGCGGGCCGGGGCGGCATCGGTGCCGTCTGCGGCGCCAAGCAGCTCAAGGCGATCTGCGTCACCGGCGCGCGGAAGACCGCGGTGGCCGATCCGGCGCGGCTCAAGCGGCTCGTCGAGGAGACCCGCGAGCCGATGAAGACGGGCACCCGGAACCTCACCATCTACGGGACGCCGTTCCTCACGGGGCCGATCAACGCGCTCGGCGCGCTGGGCGCCTACAACCTCCGCCAGGAGGTGTACGCCGAGGCGGAAGTGCTCGACGGCCGCTCCCTCAAGGAGCACTACCACGATCGCGACACGACGTGCCTCAAGTGCCCGGTGGCCTGCGGCAAGCAGTTCGCGGTGCCCGACGCCGTGCCGGTCTACGGAGGGACCCGCGGGAAGATGCCGGAGTACGAGACGCTCTTCGCCTTCGGCTCGATGCTCGGCAACGCGAACGCGCCGAGCATCGTGCAGGCCAACATCCTGTGCGACCTCCTGGGCCTCGACTCGATCTCCATGGGCGTCACGCTCGCGTTCGTGGCGGAGTGCCTCGAGCTGGGCCTCCTCCGTCCCCAGGACGTCGGCGTCCCCTTCGGCTGGGGCGACCACGCGGGCCTGATCCGGCTCATCGAGCTGACGGCGCGGCGGGAGGGGTTCGGCGATCGCCTCGCCGAGGGCTCCCGACGGCTCGCCGCCGAGATCGGCCGGGAGGCCGAGCGGCTCCCCTACGCGGTCAAGGGGCTCGAGCTCCCCGCGCACTCGGCGCGCGCGCTGAAGGGCATGTCCATCGGCTACGCCACGGCGACGCGCGGCGGCAGCCACCACGACACGCGTCCGACGCCGCAGTACGCGCCGGGCTTCGATCGGCGCTCGACCGAGGACAAGCCCGCTTTCGCCGTGAAGAGCCAGCACTTCACCGCCGTGGACGACAGCCTCGTGATGTGCCGCTTCACCTCCGAGCGCGGCTTCGGCCTCTTCGTCAACGACAGCTACGCCGGCCTGGTCTCCGCCGTGACGGGCTGGGACATGGACGCGGCGGAGCTCGAACGGCTCGGCGAGCGCGTGGTCAACCTGGAGCGGCTCTTCAACGTCCGGGAAGGGGTTCGGCGCGCCGACGACGTCCTGCCCTGGAAGGTGATGCACGAGCCGATCCCCGATGGACCGTCGGCCGGCATGCACTGTCCGCCGGCGGAGCTCGCCGCGATGCTCGACGCCTACTATGCCCTGCGCGGGTGGGACGCGGACGGCGTCCCCACCCCCGAGCGGGTCGCGGCGCTCGGGCTCGGCCATCTCGCCGGCGCGCCGCAGGGCCCGAGCCCCGCCGCTGCGTCCGCGCCCGTCCCTTAGAGGTCTGGCCGGCCCGCTCCGTGCCGGTCCTGGGGGGAGGCAGGCCCGATCCGTTCGCCGAGAAGCGAACGGCCCGGCTTTGCCGGGAGGGCCGTCGGAGGGGGGCAAACGCCCCTCTCCGAAGAGAAAGTCTCAGCAGCGGGCCGCGTCGTCGATCAGCAGGGTGACCTGGCCGGTGGCCGGGTCGTAGTCGTAATCGTTCCCCTCGCACTGGAAGTTCGGCTGCGGATGGAGGAGCGCCGAGACGGCTTCCTTGCTCGCCGGCCACTGGCCGTTCTGCGCGTAGTAGATCTGGAGCGAGCCGCGGATCGCGGCGACGGTCGCCCGGTCCGCGGTGAGGCGGGCCTGGGACAGCGGCCGCTCCTGCTGGACCTTCTCCAGGGTCTTCGTGGTCGACCCGATGTACCAGTAGAGGACGGCGCCCACGATCGCGACCACGACGAGCGTGATCGCGATCTCCACGAGGCTGAACCCCGCTGGTGTCCGGTCGGTCCCGCGCTCGCGCGCGCCATCGGTGATCATCGCGCCTCCCCGGCTGCCGGCGCCCACCCCGCCTGGGCCGCCTGGGCCGATAGTATACGCGCCGGACGGCCGTGGGCAGGCATTCGGCGCGCGCGGCGGCCGGGCGGCCGAGGGGGCCGGATGCTATAATGGGCCGTACCTTCGAACCCAGAGGAGGCGGCCGATGGCGCTCTACATCATGCTCTCGACGCTCTCCGAGACCGGGCGGAAGGTCATCCGCAAGCTGCCCGGCACCATCCGCAAGGTCAACGAGGAGGTCGGGCGGATGGGCGTCAAGGTCCTCGCGCAGTACGCCGTCCTCGGCCCCTACGACTTCGTCACGGTGATCGAGGCGCCGGACAACGAGACGGTCGCCAAGGTCTCGATGGAGCTGGGGGCCCGGGGGTCGGTCCAGATGATGACGATGGCGGCGATTCCCGTGGACAGCTTCATCAAGCGCATCGCGCGACGGCCGGGCGGGAACGGCCGGATGAGCCCTCGCCGCAAGCGCTGAGCCGCGGCGGCGCGCCGCCCGGGGCGCCGTCCGTGGAGGAGGGGGTTCCCGCCCCGCCCGTCCGCTCCGCTCCGGCCCGGCCGCGCCGATGCCACGGAGCCTCTGCATGACACGCGGACCGATCCGCGCCCCCCGCGGTCGCGAGCTCTCCTGCCGCGCCTGGCCCCAGGAGGCGGCCCTCCGGATGCTCATGAACAACCTCGACCCCGAGGTGGCGGAGCGACCGGAGGAGCTGATCGTCTACGGCGGGACCGGCAAGGCCGCCCGCAACTGGGAGGCCTTCGACCGGCTCGTGGCCGGCCTCCGGGCGCTCGCCGACGACGAGACCCTGCTCGTCCAGTCCGGAAAGCCGGTGGCCGTGTTCCGCACGACGCCCGACGCCCCGCGGGTCCTCATCGCCAACTCCCTGCTCGTCCCCGCCTGGGCGACCTGGGACGAGTTCCGGCGGCTCGACGCGCTCGGCCTGACCATGTACGGGCAGATGACGGCGGGCTCCTGGATCTACATCGGCACGCAGGGGATCCTCCAGGGCACGTACGAGACCTTCGGCGCCTGCGCCCGGCTCCACTTCGGCGGCTCGCTGCGGGGGCGGTGGGTGCTGACGGCGGGGCTCGGGGGGATGGGCGGCGCCCAGCCGCTCGCGGTCACCCTCAACGGGGGCGTGGCGCTCTGCGTCGAGGTGGACCCCGAGCGGATCGAGCGCCGGCTCAAGACGCGCTACCTCGACGCCGCGGTGGAGGACCTCGACGCCGCGCTCTCCGAGGTGGAGGCGGCCTGCCGGCGCGGCGAGGCCCGGTCGATCGGTCTCCTCGGCAACGCCGCCGATGTCTATCCGGAGCTGGTCCGGCGCCGCGTGGTCCCGCCCGTCGTCACGGATCAGACGGCGGCCCACGACCTCCTCCACGGCTACGTCCCCCGTGGGCTGTCGGTCGGCGAGGCGCGGGAGTTGCGCGGGCGCGACCCGGCCGAATACCTGCGGCAGGCCCGCGAGTCCGTCGCGCGCCACGTCGAGGCGATGCTCGACCTCCGGCGGGCCGGCGCGGTCGTGTTCGACTACGGGAACAACATCCGCACCGAGGCGACCCGCGCGGGGGTCAAGGACGCCTACGCCTTCCCCGGATTCGTCCCCGCCTTCATCCGTCCGCTCTTCTGCGAGGGCAAGGGGCCGTTCCGGTGGGTCGCCCTGTCGGGCGAGCCCCGGGACATCGCCGAGACCGACCGGGCGCTCATGGCCGAATTCGCGCACGACGCCCACCTGGTCCGCTGGCTCAGGACGGCCGGCGAGCGCGTCGCGTTCCAGGGCCTGCCGGCGCGCATCTGCTGGCTCGGCTACGGTGAGCGCGCGCGGGCCGGCGCGATCTTCAACGATCTGGTGGCGTCGGGTCGCGTGAAGGCGCCGATCGTGATCGGCCGCGATCACCTGGACGCCGGCTCGGTGGCGTCCCCCTACCGCGAGACGGAGGCCATGCGCGACGGCTCCGATGCGATCGCCGACTGGCCGATCCTGAACGCGCTCCTGAACGCCGTGGCCGGCGCCCACTGGGTCTCCGTCCACCACGGCGGGGGGGTGGGCATGGGGTACGCGCTCCACGCGGGGATGGTGGTCGTGGCCGACGGGACGGCGGCCACCGCCGCGCGGCTCGAGCGGGTGCTGACGACCGATCCCGGGACCGGCATCGTCCGCCACGCCGACGCCGGCTACCCGGAGGCGATCGCCGCGGCCCGCCGCCACGGCCTCCAGATCCCCGGCCTCGACTAGTGTTCCGCACGTCGAGCCGGGCCCCGGCCGACGTGCGGAATCCCGAAGCGCCGTGCGCCAGGGAGGCGCCCGTGCCGAGCGCCGACACTGCGATCGCCCAAGATCTCAGGCTGCTCGCACGCAACTGCCGGAAGCGCTTGTTCATCAGCGATGGCCCCGCCTTGGTGCCCGTGCTTGCCGATGCGCCCTCCCAAAATCTCCCTTCAGCCTCGTCTACCAAGGCCTCGAACGCGGACTCGTGGTAGCATCACGGCATGGATGGTCGAAGTCGAGCGTCGCATGGCCGAGCTCGACTCCGGTGCTGTCCAGACGATCCCGTGGGATGAGGTGAAAGCGCGGCTCTACGGCAGTTCGCGTGGCCCGGGCCGCCGTTAGATTTCATCCCGAAGCCGCCGTCGAGGCAGAAGCCGCTTTCGGGTGGTACGCGGAGCGCAACGCCGCGGCCGCGCACGGGTTCCGCGAGGAGTTGCGGCATGCCGTCGAGGCGGTGGCCGAGTTACCGCAGCGATGGCCCCGTCTCGGTACCCATGCTCGCCGATACGTCTTTCCGAAATTCCCCTTCAGCCTCGTCTACCGACCTCACAACGATGAGGTGGAGGTCGTGGGCCGGGATACTGGCACTCCCGCTTGCGGCCTGTCTCGTGACGACGACAGCAGCCCACGGCCTGCAACCGCGACTGATGCGGGCGGTAGGCGGGATCGCAGAGACTTGGGGCCAGCATGACGAGCAGTCTGGTTGACGCAGGCGGTTGATTGCCGCCTGACCGGAGGGGCCGAGGGGAATGCGCTACTCGATGCTCAACACGTTCGAGCAGGACCGGCTCCTGTCGGACCTTCAGGCCATGCCGGCTTTCCTGGAGGCCTCGTTCGGAGCGATGTCGCCATCCGAGGCCGTGACGCCGGGACCGAATGACACGTTCGCCCCCGTTGAACACTGTTGGCACCTCGCTGATCTCGAGCGCGAAGGATACGCGGCTCGAATCCGTCGGCTTCGGGAGGAAGCCGATCCCTGGCTGCCCGATTTCGATGGCGCCACGATCGCGAGAGAGCGGGACTACAGATCGCGGTCGCTCGCTGCCGGCATCGCGGCGTTCCGGGCGGCGCGACTCGAGAACCTGTCCGCCCTTCGGACGCTGACGCCGGAGGACTGGATGCGCCCTGGGACGCAAGAAGGCGTTGGCGGGATCAGACTGTGCGACATTCCGGCGATGATGGCCGAGCACGACGCATCGCACCGGCAGGAAATCCAGGCGTGGCTGGAAGCCCGGCTCTCGAGATGAGCCGCGTCGAGCCGCGGTCTGCAGCCGACGCGCTTCACGCGCGGCCGCGGCCGAGCGACCGGCCCGGCATTGACGCAAGCCGCTGATCTCCTCCTGACCGGGGCGGCCGAGCTCCTCACCCTCGAGCCCACGCTGGGCGACGGGCCCCTGGGGGTGATCCGCGACGGGGCCCTCGCCGCTGCCGAGGGGCGGATCGTCTGGGTCGGCCGGACGGCGGAGGCGGGGCGCGCCGTGGCGCTCCGGCCGGACGGCGTCGAGCGCGCCGCGCGGGGGCAGGTCGTCCTCCCGGGCTTCGTCGACTCCCACACCCATCTCGTCTTCGCCGGCTCGCGCGAGCAGGAGTTCGCGCGGCGGATCGCGGGGGCGAGCTACCAGGAGATCGCGGCGGCCGGCGGAGGCATCCGCGCGACCGTCGCGGCGACCCGGGCCGCCAGCGTCGACGAGCTCTGCGCGGCGGCCCGGCGGCGGCTCGACCTGGCGCTCGCGCACGGGACGACGACGCTCGAGGCCAAGTCCGGCTACGGCCTCCGGACGGCGGACGAGCTGAAGATGCTGGAGGCGATCCGCCGCCTGCGCGGCGCCCATCCGGTCGAGGTGGCCGCGACCTTCTGCGGCGCCCACGAGGTCCCGGCCGAGTTCGCGGGGAACGCGGACGGGTACGTGGACCTCGTCGTCCAGGAGATGCTCCCCGCGGTCGCGCGCCAGGGGATCGCGGAGCACTGCGACGTCTTTTGCGAGGCCGGCGTCTTCTCGGTGGCCCAGGCGCGCCGGATCCTCGTGGCCGCGGCCGGGTACGGGCTCCGGGCCAAGCTCCACGCCGACGAGTTCGCCGCGACGGGGGGCGCCGAGCTGGCCGCGGAGCTCGGCGCCCTGTCGGCGGACCATCTCCTGAGGGCGCGACCGGAGGCCCTCCGCGCGATGAAGGCCGCCGGTGTCACCGCCACGCTGCTCCCCGGCACCGCGTTCTTCCTGGGCCTCCCGTACGCCCCCGCGCGCGCCTTCCTCGAGACGGGCGTCCGCGTCGCGCTGGCGACCGACTTCAATCCCGGCTCCTCCTACACGCCCAACATGCAGCTCATCCTGACGCTCGCCTGCACCCAGATGCGGATGACGGTGGAGGAGGCCATCGAGGCCGCGACACTCGGCGGGGCCCACGCGCTCGGGCGCGAGCGGCACGTGGGCTCGCTCCGGCCCGGCAAGGCCTGCGACGTGGCCGTCCTCGACGTCCCGAACTACTACCACCTGCCGTACCTCTACGGCGTGAATCACGTGGCCACCGTGGTGAAGCGCGGGCGGGTGGTGTGGCCGCCGCGCTGAGCGCGCCGGGCGGGTCGCCCGGGCGGCTCCTCGTCCCCGAGCGCTGCTACGCCGGCGGCGCCGTCCGCGACGGGTGGGCCGTCCGGGTCGAGAACGGCCGCATCACGGCCGTCGGGCCCGAGCCGGACCTCGCCGCGCCCGGGGCCGACCGCCTCGCGCTTCCGGGGCGCGTCCTGCTGCCGGGGGGCGTCAACGCCCACACCCATGCCTTCCAGTCGCTGCTCCGCGGCCTCGGCGACGATCTCGACTTCGTGAGCTGGCGCGACCGGGTGCTCTACCCGTTCTCGCGCCGGCTCGACGCGCGCGCCATCGAGCTCGGCGCGGCCTTCGCCTTCGCCGAGATGCTGCGGCACGGCATCACCACGGTGGTGGACTTCTTCTACATCCAGGGCGGCGGGAACGCGAACGCGGAGGCGGTCGTGCGGGCCGCGAAGCGGGTGGGGATCCGCCTCGTCCTGGCGCGGGCGTTCTACGACTGGGAGGGCGCGCCGCCCGAGTACCGTGAGACGCCCGCCGAGGCCACCGAGCGCTGCCGCGCCCTCATGGCGCGGTACGCCGGCGACCCGACCGTCACCGTGCAGCCGGCCCCGCACAGCCTCCACGGCGCCTCGCCCGAGATGGTGCGCGCGGGGGCCGAGGTCGCCGGTGCCGCCGGCGTCCCCTTCCACATCCACGTGGCGGAGTACCGCGGGGAGCGCGAGGCCGTCGCGGCGCGGCACGGGTTCACGCCGGTCCGGTACCTCGACAAGCTCGGCGTGCTGGGACCCCGGCTGATCGGGGTCCACTGCGTCTGGCTCGACGAGGGCGAGCTCGCGCTCCTCGCCGAGCGCGGCGCGCGGGTCGCCTACTGTCCTTCGGCCAACATGATCCTCGGGGACGGGGTGACGCGGCTCCGCGAGATGCGCGCGCTCGGGATCCCGGTGGCGCTCGGAACCGACGGCGGGTGCACGAACAACCGGCTCTCGGTCTTCGAGGAGATGCGGATGGCGGCGTTGCTCCAGAAGGTCACGCACCTCGACGGCAGCGCCTTCACCGCGGAGGAGGCCTTTCGCCTCGGCACGGCCGGCGGCGGCGAGGTGCTCGGCTTGCCGGTCGGGGAGATCGCGCCGGGCCGGCTCGCCGACCTCGTCGCGCTCGACCTCGGCCATCCCTCGCTCCACCCGCCGCTCCGGCTCCTGAAGAACGTCGTCTACGCGCTCTCGCCGCAGGCCATCGCCGACGTCTGGGTGCATGGCGTGCGCGCGGTCGAGCGCGGCCGGCTCCTCACGGTCGACGAGGCGGGGCTGCTGGCGGAGGTCCGCGCCCTCACGCGCGGCTGGACCATCTGACTCTGCCGGAGGGGGCCTCGGCGGCGCCCTCCGATGCCTCCCCCCCCTCAAAGGGTTGGGTGGGTGGGATCGCCGGCAAAGCCGGCGCGCGGAGCGGACCGTCGTCCGGTGGGCGGTTCCCCGGGACGGGGAACGCTCAGCCCGGCAGGGCGCGGAGGCCTCGGGAGACGAGCTGGAGGGCGCGCCGCGCGGGGAGCAGCCAGCGGGGGCAGGCGGGGAACACCTCCGCGAGCACCTCGCGCCGCGGGAAGCCGAGCTCGAGGAGATAGCCGAGCCGGTCTCCGACACGCGGGATCGAAAACACCTCCACGAGCTCGCCCAGCGGCTCCCTGACCTTGCGGCTCACGACGCGCCCGACGAACGCACGCTCGACCCGGGTCGGGCGTGGCAGCCGGGCGAGCACGTCGTCGGGGATCTCGACCCGGAGGAGCGTCCGGGCCGCGAGGAGCGCGTAGGCCAGGGCGCGCGCCGCGCCCGCGGCCTCGGCGCGGCCCACGAGCTCGTCCCATTCCACGTGCCGCAGGACGAGGCCCAGGTCGACGACCCAGATCAGCCGGGAAAACGAGTGCTTCAGGGCGTGGACGGCGAGGTGCAGGACCTGATCGGGCGGCGAGAGGACCAGCGTCGCGTCGCTCGGGCCGACGGGGATCGCGTCGCGCCAGAGCGCCGCCTCGTCGAAGCGGAAGGCGAGCCGCCGCCGCCGGATCCGCGCCCCGCCGATCAGGTCGGTGTGGAGGTCGAACATCACCGACCCGTTGGCCAGCACGGTCGGCGAGGCGTCGAGAGGCCGGAAGCCCTGCTGCCGGAGCAGCTCGACGAGTGCGCCGACGTCGGCCGAGCGCACGAGGAGATCGAGATCGCTCAGCGGGCGGACCCCGGGGTGGGTCCGGTACACGGTCTCGATCAGCGCCCCGCCCTTGAGGAGGATCGCCTGGAGGCCCCGCTGCTGGAGCCGGTCGCGGAGCGCCGACAGCTCGGCGAACAACGCGCCGTTGCAGGCGAGGTTCCCGCGAAGCGCCTGGCTGAAGGGCTCGAGGGGGAGGTCGAGGGGGTGCCGTCGGGCGACCCGCGCGAGCTCGACGGCGAGGAGTCCGCTCATCCCTTCCGCCGCGGCCCGCGCGCGGAGGCGCGTCCAGTCGAGGGGACGGCGGCACCATGCGAGGGCGTCGTCATCCTCGGCGGTACCGAGGAACCAGCGAGCCACGGTCAGGAGGAACTCGAGCTCGGGTCTCTCGGCCGCCCGACGTTCTCCCTTATCGACAGTTACAGGTGCCGGGGCCCCCACATCTGGTTCCGGGTCGGTCCGAGCAGGGAAGGCCCGCACAGCCTCCACAGCCGGGGAGAGTCCCTGCCCGGCACTGTGCGAGGGTGCAGCTGCTGAGCGCCGCCTCCGCCGGCAGGGGCGCGACGAGCGTGGTGATCGCCGGGAGCAGGATCGCGAGGCCGCCCACGAGGCCGAGCCTCTGCGCCACCTCTCGCCGCGAGTACCCCGCGCCGGTCGGCGGCGATGCCGGCTCGCGGAGCAATCGGACCTTCCCGAGGCGGTCGAGGGCCATCCACACCATCCTCTCGTCGGCCGGCGCGGCGAGCGCGCGACGGAGCCGCGTGGCCGTCTGGCCGACCGTCATCTTCCCGTCGCAGTGGCGCCAGACGAGGGCGGCCGTGCGGTTCAGGCAGTAGGCCCGGTGACGCCGGAGGTCGTAGACCAGGATCTCGTCCGGCAGCTCTTCCACCAGGAGCTCGTCGTCTCTCGCCACCGGCATGCGCGTGCCCGCTCGGTCCATCGCTGACCTCACGTGTGTCGGAGTTCGCCGGCCGTCGCCGCGCCGGGACCGTTCACCACCCGCACCCGGCCAGGAGCGCGGGAGCCAGGGCCTCGGCCTCGCCCCGCCGTCCCGCGAGGACCCGCGCCTGGGAGACGACGCGGGGCAGCGTGGCGAGCGCGAACCTCGGTCGCCACCGGGCGGCGGGGGTGTGGGCCAGGAGCATCAGCACCGCCCGGCCCGGGGAGAGCGGGCGTGGCCGCCAGCGCGCCCCGGCCGTGTAGCGGGTGACCACGACGAGGCCCACGGGCAAGGGGTCCTCCCCGGGGCGGCTGCCATAGTCGGCGGCCGAGCGTCGCTCGCGCGGCTGCCCGCTCGGATCCCGGATCGAGAGCGGCTCGGGGAAGGGGTGCACCCGGCCCTGGGCATCGAACACCGCGAGCTCGTCGGAGTAGTACGTGGCCCCGGCGCGGAGGAGCGCCGCGACCAGGCTCGTCTTCCCGGTGAAGGTGCGCCCCGGGATGACGATGGCCCGTCCCCGCCACCCCACCACCCCCGCGTGCATGAACAGCCGCCGGCGCGCGCTCTCCGCGACGTAGAGATGGAGGTTCGTGTCGAGGATGCGGAAGGCCTGGTCGAGGTCCAGCGTCCGCGCCAGGCGGGCCGATCCCGCGTAGACCAGGTTGAAGCGCCGGACCGCCGCGCGCGGCCCGGCGCCGCCCACGTAGAACGAGTAGAGGTGGTCGACGACGGGCGACGAGGCGGGTCGCCAGCCGAACGGCAGGACGCCGGCGAGGTGCTCCAGCACGTCCGGCACGTTCGCGCGAATGCCGATGCGCCGGCCGTACGCGACGAAGGAGATGCCCGCCGCCCACCCCAGGCGGTCGATCTTCTCCATTCAGGTGGACGGCTGTCTGTACCGTGGCACGGTCAGCGTGGACACGCTCGTCTCCCGTCGCTCGCGATGGCCTGGCAGCCCGTAGACCCGCTCTCGCCTCTCATGGGGTGACCAATGATCTTATCGCCGCCGGCGTGGGCGCCCAAAGATAATCCGCGTCCGCCCCGCCCCCGGGCCGGGACGGCCACCCCCGGCCCTCCGCCCGGTTCGGGAACGTTCCCCGCTGTTCCGGAACGTTCGCGCCGCCTCGACGGGCGGCGCCGCCCGGCGTCCGGCCCGTCAGTCACGCCGCGTCGGGCGCGGGACCGAGCCGGGCGGCCCGGACCGCGGCCCGGCCGCCCGCCTCCCGCGTCGCTCCAGGACCGTTACCATGACGAGGACCCCGACGGCCTGGGCGAGCAAGAGGACCGCGGACAGGGGGGACGCCATCAGGAGCACCGTGGCCGCGACGCTGAGCGCCGCGCTCAAGGCGTAGATGAAGAGGACGGCATAGTCCGGGCGCCCGAGGAGGGCTTCCAGGCGATGGTGCAGGTGGTCGCGTCCCACGTAATCGATCCACTCGCGGAAGCTGCGGACCTTTCCCGTCAGGACGCGATCCACGGTGATGTAGATCATGTCGTAGGTGAAGACGCCGAAGACGAGCAGCGGCGCCGCCACGTCCACGACCTTGTCCTCGGCCCATTCGCCCAGGACGGCGAGCGACGCGAGGACGAAGCCGAGGAAGTTGCTCCCGGCGTCGCCGAGGAAGATCGTCGCGCCCTTTCCGGGGCGGAAGTTGTAGGGCAGGAAGCCGAGCGTGCTGCCGAGCAGGGCGGCCGAGATCCAGCCCAGGAACACCTGGTGGCTCTGGTAGGCGATGATCCCGAGGAAGCCGGCGGCGATGGCCGCCAGGCCGGCGGCGAGCCCGTCCATCCCGTCGAAGAAGTTCATGGCGCTCGTGATCCCGACGATCCAGACGACCGTGAGGAAGCCGTTCAGGACCTGGCCCCAGAGCGCCTGGGTCGGAAAGAGCGCGAGCGAGATGCCGGAGCCCAGCACGACCAGGGCCGCGGCCACGATCGTGGCCAGCTTCACCCACGCCGGGAGCGGCCGAAGGTCGTCGACGAGGCTGACCGCGCTGACCGCGGTGGCTGCCGCGAGCAGGCCGGCCAGGGTCGGCGAGAGGATCGAGTTGGCGAGCAGGCTCACCACGAACGCCACGTAGATGGCCACCCCGCCGAGCAGCGGGGTGGGCTCCCCGTGGAGCTTCCGCGCGTCCGGCACGTCGAGGATCCCGTGACGCCGGGCCAGGGCCCGGATGGGGCGCACCAGGAGAAACGCGAGGAGGTACGAGAAGAGGAGGATGTAGAGCCACCGCGCGCCCGCATCCGCCAGCCACCGCTGGATCGGAAAGAGAAAGAGGAGGAGCACCGCCGCGACGAGGAGGCCGTAGACGACGCGGCCCACGCGGGCCGGCTCGGCCTTCACGTCGGGCGCGGGCAGGGCCTGGCTCATGGGAAGCTCTCCGTGGCCGCCGCCGCGACGCGCTCGGCCTCGGCATCGGTCAGCGCGGGGTAGAGCGGGAGCGACACCGCCTTCGCCCAGGCCTCCTCGGTGCCCGGGAAGCCGTCCAGGCCGAGGTAGCGGTGGAGCGGCCGGAAGACGGGGCGGCGCGCCTGGACGCCGCGAGCTTCGAGCCGCGGGAGGTACTCGGCGGCCAGCCGCGGGCCCTGGACCACGTAGCGGAAGTAGACGCGTGCCCGGTCCGGCGACACCACCGGCCGCGCCAGCGGCAGCGCCCTCAGTCGCTCGTCGTAGCGGGCGGCGATCGCCGCGCGCCGCGCGAGCAGCCGAGGCAGCCGGCGGAGCTGCGCGAGACCGAGCGCCGCGGCGAGGTCGGTCAGCTTGTAGTTGAAGCGCGGCCGGTCGTCCAGGCGCTCGTCATAGGCGCGGAGGTCGCGCGCCGCGGCCAGCACTCGCGCGTCGCTGGAGAGGAGCATCCCGCCTTCGCCCGTGGTGATGAGCTTCGTCGCGTAGAACGACGCGACGGCCACCGCGCCCGCGCTGCCGACCGGCCGGGCCCGATACGTGGCCCCCAGGGCGTGGGCGAGATCCTCGATCACCGGGACGCCGAGCGCGGTCAGCGCCTCGAGCTCCGCCGGCAGGCCGAAGGAGTGGACGACGACGAGCGCCTTGGTCCGTGCCGAGGACGCCCGCTTCGCCGCGTCCGGGTCCAGGTTCAAGCTCGCCGGATCGCAGTCCACCGGCCGCGGGCGGGCGCCGGCCGCCCGCACGGCCTGCAGGAGCGCCGCGCAGGCGTAAGAGGGGACGAGCACCTCGTCCCCCGCGCCCACGCCCAGGGCGAGCAAGGCCAGGTGGAGGGCCGCCGTCCCCGAGCTCACCGCCACGCCGCCCTCCACGCCGAGCGCGCGCGCGAGCTCGGCCTCGAACTCGGCGACCCGCGGTCCCTGGGCGACGCGTCCTCCACGGAGGACCGCGGCGACGGCCTCGAGGTCCTCCGCCTCGATGCTCGGACGGGAGTGCGGGATGCCGGCCGGCGCGCTATCCGACATTGACGAAGAGCCGGAACGGGACGAAGCCCTCGGCGTTCCGCACGCGGCCCTGGATGCCCCGGAAGTGGGCCGCCGCGCGCGCCAGGTCGAGAATGGAGAGCGCCTCGACGCCGGTCTTGGTGACCTGGGAGGTGTGCGCGGTGAGCGCCTCGAGCTTCCGGTCGAGCACGGCGTCGATGTCCACGAAGACCGACGGCGTGAAGTTGGCCGTGGTCGGCCCCTCGTAGAACAGGACGTTCCGGGTGTAGCGGGAGGCCGTCACCACGGCCGTCGCGATGTTCCGGTGGTCCTGGTGGGTGTCGTCGGCGAAGTGGACGAGGATCAGGTGGGGCCCCACGGTCTGGAGCACACCCTCGATCTTCTGGATGAGGTCGCGGTCGAGCGTCACCTCCGTGTCGCGGTAGCCGCCCCAGAAGATCTGCTGCGCCCCGAGGACCCTGGCGGCGTCCTCCTGCTCCTTCCGCCGCTCGGCCGGGTCGCCGCCCAGGCCGCCGTCGGTCAGGATCAGCAGCTGGACCTGGTGGCCCTTGCCCGCGTACTTGATCAGGGTGCCGCCGCAGCCGAACTCGACGTCATCCGGATGGGCGCCGATCGCCAGGATGTTCACCGGTCTCCCTCCCTTGCCTGAGCAGCTCCAGGCTCGCGTCCCCGCAGTTGAACAGGAGATCGACCACCGACAGGTCCGGCTCGAAGGCACCGAAGCGCTGCGGATATGGCCGGCAGCGGAAGGTCTGGAAGCCGACCTCGATCCCCGCCTCGGCGAAGCGGGCGAGGTCGAGATAGCCGCGGGCCCCGGCCCCGGAGAGGTACGTCTCCGCCCCGAGGGCCTGGCAGATCCCGACGAGCCGGTCGGTCGCGTCCCCAACTTCGGGCAGCGTCGAGGCGAGGACGAGCTTCGTCCGGATGCCGAGCGCGTCGGCGAGGTAGGCGAGGATCGTCTGGTTGAGCTCCGACAGCCGCGTCCACTCGCGCCCGTAGACCTTTTCGAAGAACGGCCGGTGCGGCTCGAAGAAGGGGGCGCCGCTGTAGTTCGTCACCAGGGCCTGGAGGTGCTTCCGCCCCCAGGCGCTGCCGTTGTCGATCGCCGCTTCGGAGATCGGCTGGGGGAAACGGTGACGGACGGGGACGGTGAGCCACTGCCAGCCCGCGACCGACTTGATGCGGTTCCGGTTCTGCCAGTCGTTTTTCGCGAACTGGACGCTGTCCAGGACGACGAAGCAGTCCGCCGCGTCCATCTTGTCGAAATAGCCGAGCCAGGGCAGATACTGCGGCTGGTGGGCAGCCAGCTTCACGCCGGCCTCCCGGCGAAGATGGGGTTGGAGAGAAGGCGGTGGGGCGCCGTGACCTCCACGCGGAAGACCGCCCGCGTCCCGGGGGCGGGGGGGTCCACCCGCAGCGTCTCGGCGAACGGCGTGCGGACCTCCCGCGTCGCGAGCACGCGGCCATCGCGGACGAGCCGGAGCGCGAACGGCATCTCGCGCCCGTCGCTGGCGGCCAGGCGCAGGCGGACCAGCAGCGACGCCGCGCCGCGCGCCTTGAGCTCCGCCCCCATCGGCGCCCACGTCGTCCCGCCCTCCTGGCCGAGCGCGAACTCCTCCAGGACCAGGTGGTACCCGGCGAGGGGACGCACGGCGTAGACCCGTCCCGCCCGGAGGGCGGCGAGGATCGCCGCCGGGGAGCGCTCCGCCGCGAGGAAGACGGTCAGCGCGCCGCCCAGCCGCTTGTCCCGGCCGTGGTAGCCCACCTCGCCGATCGCCCAGGCCGGCCGCGCGCGGGCGCCTCGGGCGTACTCGCCGAGGAGCTGGTCCCACTCGCGCCCGGGATCGGTGAAGGTCACCGTGTCCTCGTACACGCCGCCGAAGCCCGTGTAGCGGACGCTCTGGAGCAACGCCTCCGGGTAGGGCTGGGTGCGCACGGTGACGGTCCCGAGCCGGCCGGCCTCGAACCGCCCGAAGTCGCGGGCCTCGGGATAGGACCAGAGCACGGCCCCGCCGCGCGACTCCGCGTAGTCGATCACCCGCTGGTACGGCGCGATCCCGAGGTCGCCGCGGTAGGGATGGAGCTCCGGCGTGGCGAGCGCTTCCAGGACGACGAGACCGCCCAGCCCCACGGCGACGGCGCCGGGGAGGCGGTAGCGCTTCTCGACGCGCAGCGTGAAGTGCGCGAGACGCACCGTGCGCGCCCGCCGCGCCCGCAGGAGCGCGACGCCGCCCCCCATCACCCCCAGGCCGACGGCCGCGGTGAGGAGACCGGTCGCGCCCGCCGCAGCGCCCGGCCCGCCGCCGATGGCGGGGATCCGCGCGTAGTCGTCCGGCCGCGGGAGCCCGAGGACCAGGAGGTTCTTCTGGGCATCCCACAGGGTGAGGTCGCCCCCCAGCAGCGAGCCGGTCCAGTAGTAGTAGGGCACGACCTCGACGCCCGGGACGAGGACCACGTCCGGCGCGGCCGCCTGGGCCGCCGCGACGGCCTCGAGGTACCGCTGGAGCCCGGCCCGGCGCACGGAGGGTTTCTCCACGACCTTCTTGAGCACGCTCCGGAAGGGAAACAGGCCGTACTCGAACCGCAGGAGCAGGTTGTCGGTCAGGAGGACGGCGTCGAGCCGTTCGCGCCGGGCCTCCGCGACGATGTCGGCGAGGGAGAGGTCGCCCGTCGAGAAGGTCGTGTGGACGTGGACGGCGCCGCGGAGCGGCGTGAGCTCGGCCGCCTCGCCCCCTCGGACCGAGGCGCCCGCGACCAGGAGCGCGAGCAGGAGCGCCGTCATCGGCCGCCCGGCGTGAGGAGCTCGCGGTAGAGCGCCTCGAGCTTCTCGACCATCGCCTCGACGCTGTAGCGCCGCGCCCGCTCGCGCGCCGCCTTGCCGAGCCGGGCCCCCAGGTCCGGCTCCGCGAGGCACGTCTCGATCGCCGCGGCGAGAGCCCGGGCCTCGCCCGGCTGGACCAGGATTCCGGCCTCGTCGTCGCCCAGGACCTCGGGGATCCCGCCGGCACGGGACGCCACGATGGGCCGGCCGGCCGCCATCGCCTCGACCAGGGCGCGGCCCATGCCTTCGTTGAGCGAGGGCAGCACGAAGACGTCGAAGGCGTGCAGCAGGTCGGGCACGTCGGTCCGCCAGCCGAGGAAGCGGACGCGCCCGGCGAGGCCGGCCCGGTTGCAGGCCGCGCGGAGCGGCGCTGCCAGCTCGCCGTCCCCCGCGAGCACGAGGGCGACGTCCGGCGCGCGCGGCGCCAGCTGCTGGAAGGCCTCCACGAGCACGCGGTGCCCCTTGATCGGCTCGAGGCGACCGACCGACCCGATCACACGCGCGTCCGGCGGCAGCCCCAGGGCGGCCTTGACCCGCTCCGGTGGGACGGCGGGCGCCTCGAAGGCGGCGAGAGGCACGCCGCTCGGGATGGTGACGAACTGGTCGGGCCGGCCGATGCCCCGCGCCAGGTGGTCCTGCGCCTCGCGGTCCGTGAGCCCGACGATGCGGTCCGTGAAGCGCGCCGCCCAGCGCTCGAGGCGGACGTAGAGTCCGGTCACCGCAGGACCGGCATAGCCCGTGAAGACGTGGCCGTGGGGCGTGTGGACGAGCCGGGGGACGCCGGCCCACCGCGCCGCGACACGCCCCAGGATCCCGGCCTTCGAGCTGTGGGTGTGGACGAGGTCGACGCGCTCCCGTCGGAGCCGGCGGTAGATCCTGTAGAGCGCCACCAGGTCGCGTCCGGGCGAGATGGGCCGGACCAGCTCCGGCACCATCTCCACCTCGACCGTGTCCGCGAGGCGCGCCAGGAGCGGCGAGGGCTCCCGCGTGCGCCCGGCGAGCAGGGTCGGCCGGAACGGCGGCGCCAGCCCCGCGACCGTGAGCAGCGTGTTCTCCGCCGAGCCGCCCCGGTCGAGCCGCGTGATGAGGTGGAGGATCCGGAACTCGCGCTTCGCTCGGAGCGCTTCGTCGTGAGCGGCGCCGTGTCTGTCGCCGGGGGCGTCGTGTTTCAGCATCGGCTCAGGGCCGCTTCTCCACGGCGTCGCCGCGCCGGAAGTCCTTGGGCTCGTACTCCCGCGGGCCGTAGGCGCCGAGCCAGGTGACGACGTCGGGGACGAGCGTCGCGCCGACGTAGACGAGCCCGGCGAAGATGAGCGCCACGAGCAGCCAGGCGCGGCGGCTCACCGCCGGAATGCCCAGCCGCCTCAGCAGTCGCCGTCCGGGCCGCATGCCCGTCTCCTCTCCGCCGCCGCCCGCCTCACAGGAGCCGGGCGAGCGGCGCGACCGTCTGGTGCCATACGAAGCGCTGCTCGACGAGCTGCCGGCCTCGCCGGCCCAGGCGCGCCGCCTCGGCACGATCGCCGAGCAGGGCCATCACGGCCTCGGCCACGGCGTCCGGATCCGTCGGGTCCACCAGGAGGCCGGTCTCCTCGTGGACCACGTGCTCGTCCGTCCCGCCGGAACGCCCGACGACGACCGGGCGCCCGCTGGCGCTCGCCTCGAGCGAGACGTTGCCCCCGCCTTCCACGTCACTGCCGATCTGCCGGCTGGCGAGGACGAAGCAATCGCAGGCGGTGTAGTAGGCCGGCAGCTCGGTCTCGGCGACGAAGCCCGCGAATCGTACCGCGTCGGCGAGGCCGAGGGCGGCCGCCAGGCGCTCGAGCCGGCCGCGCTCGGGGCCCGTGCCCACCACCAGGTACACCGTGTCCGGGAACCGGCGCCGGACGCGGGCCAGGGCCCGGATGACGACGTCGTGCCCCTTGCGCGCGACGAGACGGGCGACGGTCAGCAGGACGGGCCGGTCCCCGAGGCCGAGCCGCGCGCGTACCGCGCGACCGTCGGCGTCCGGCCGGAACCGGCCGGTATCGATGCCCATGAGCACCTTGACGATCCGCTCGGGCGGCACGCCGAGCGTGGCGAGGAGCCCGGCCGAGAACTCGCTGATCGTGACCACGCCCTCGGCCTCGGCCAGGACGCGCGTGAGCAGCCGGCGCACGCCCCGATGGCCGCGGTAGTCGAGGAGGTCGGCGCCATACCCGTAGACGGCGTAGGGAAGCCCTCGGACGCGCTTCAGCCAGAGGCCCACCACGCCGGCGGTCAGCGCGTGGCCGCAGTGGAGGATGTCCGGGCGCTCCCGGCGCAGGACGGCGGCGGAGTAGGCGGCGGGCAGCACGATCCGGGCGACCTTGTCGAGCGGGTAAGGGAGCCGCCAGAGGAAGCTCCGCCGGTAGACCCGCACGTCGTGGCTCCGGTCGAAGGCGCGCCAGCCCGGCACCTTCGGCGCGAGCACCGCCGTCCGCTCGCGGGGCAGGTGGGTCCACAGGCCGAACAGATACCCGGCGATTCCGCCGCTCAGCGGCGGGAAGTCGTTCGCCAGGAGCAGCGCCCGGCGCGCGCTCACCGGGGGGCGCCTCCCGCCCGGACCTCGTCCACGACCGCGGCCAGGGCCGCGCCGGTCCGCTCGCGTGGAAACCGCGCGGCGCGGGCGCGGCCCCGCTCCGTGAGCGTCGCGCGGAGCGTCCGATCGGTGAGGCACGCGGCGAGCGCGTCCCTGAGCTCCGTGCTGCGCCGCGGGTCGACGAGGACCGCCGCGTCGCCGAGCGTCTCGGGCAGCGCGCCCGCAGTGGAGGCGACGACCGGCACGCCTGCCGCCATGGCCTCGAGCGGCGGGATGCCGAAGCCCTCGGCGAGCGATGGGAAGGCGAAGACCGCGGCGTTCGCGTAGAGCCCGGCGAGCGCCGCCTCCGCGACGTGCCCGTCCAGGTGGACCCGGCCTTTCGGAGCGTGGCGCGCCAGCGCGCGCTCGAGCCCGGGCCGCCGGTCGGCGTGGAGGCCGGCGACCACGAGCGGGTGCGCGCTCTGGAGCGGCTCCGGCAGGCCGGCGTAGGCGTCCAGGAGCCGCTCGACGTTCTTGTGGGGCTTGCCGTTCGAGAGGTGGAGCACGTAGCCGGCCTCGTCGGCTGCCGGGCGCCCCGCCGGCCGCTCGACACCGGGCGGGATCACCTGGAAGCTCGCCGCTGGCAGGCCGAGGATCCGGGCGAGCTCGTCGCGCGACCACGCCGAGATCGTGACGCGCGCCGCGGCCCGCGCGAGGAGCCGGCGGCGGAGCCGCCGGATCGCGGCGTGGCGCAGCGAGACGCCGCGGCCGGGCTCCGGCACGAGATCGCTCGGGTCGCAGACGACCGCGACCACCGGACACCTCGCCGTCGGGCGGAACTTCACGTACGGCGTGAGGTACGCGCGGGCGCGCGCCTGCCGCAGGTACCGCGGCAGCCGCAGGAGGTCCCAGGCCAGGCCGTCGGCGGCGCCGACCGTCCGGGCCGGCGTCCCGTCGGGCGTCGCGAGCCCGGGCGGTCCCACGATCTCGAGTCGCCATCCGGGCGGGCTCGTGCGGACGTGATCGACGAGGGTCCAGAGATAGCGGCCGATCCCGGTCTGCCGCCCCGGGCGAAACTCCCGGCCGTCGAGCGCGACCACGTCGCCTCTCACCCTGACGGCCCTCGCCGCACGACCCAGAGCATGTGGCCCGCGAGCCCGGCGCGCAGCCCTGGCAGCGCGGCGAGCCACGGATAGTTCATGTCGCAGTAGACGAGCCGGGCCTCCACCCCCAGGCGCCGGAGCAGCCGGCGGAGGCGGCCCGGGGTCGTCAGCCCGACGTGGAGCCGGCACTCGGGCGCCTGCCAGGCGCCGAGCCGGCGGCGGAGCGGCCGGAGGGCCGCGCCGATCGCCTCGCGGCGCCCGTTCGGGGTGTAGAGGAGGAGCCGGCCGCCGCCCCGGAGCGCGCGCAGGCACTCCACCAGCGTCGCTTCGTGGCGGTCCGGCGCGAGCATGTCGAGCAGGTCGACGGCGACGACCGTGTCGAAGCGGCCCGTGGCGACGGGCAGCGCCGTGGCGTCGGCCTGGACGTAGGCGGGGTGGGCGCCACCCGGGCGACGGCCGAGGCGGGTGGCGGCGCGCAGCGAGGCGCCGGAGTAGTCCACGCCGAGGACCCTGGCGCCCTGGCGGGCGGCCCACAGGGCGAGGCCGCCGGCGCCACAGCCCACGTCGAGCAGTCGCTCGCCGGCGGCCGGCGCGATCGCCCGCTGGAGGAGGGTCTGCCGGCGCCGCCGGGCGGGGGAGACCGGCGCGTAGTACTCGCGCCAGATCGTCTCGTCGGAGGCGTCCTCGATGCGCCGGTCGAACTCGGCGGCCCGCGTCCCGCTCATCCGGACCTCAGGACGCCGTCATAGACGGCCTCGATCGCCCGGACCTGCGCCTCGATGGCGAAGTGGGCCTCGGCGCGCGCCCGGGCCGCCGCGCCCATCGCCTTGCGCCCGGGCGCGTCCTCGACGAGCCGGGCGACGGCCGCGGCGAGGGCCGGCGCGTCCTGCGGCGGGACGAGGAGCCCGGTCTCGCCGGGGGCGACGAGCTCCGGCGTCCCTCCCGCGTCGGCGCCGACGACCGGGATGCCCGCGGCCATCGCCTCCACGGTCGCGCGGCTACACGCCTCGGCCGCGGCGGCGGAGACCAGGATGTCGAGCGCGTCCATGACGGCCGGCATGTCCTCGCGTACGCCGAGAAAGGCCACGCGCCGCTCGAGGCCCAGCCGCCGGGTCTCGGCGCGGAGGGCCGCCTCCCGGCCCCGATTCTCGGGGAACACCTCGCCGCCCACGACCAAAAATCGCGCCTGGGGCGCGAGCGCGGCCACGTGGCTGGCCGCCCGCAGGAAGAGCTCGTGCTCCTTGACCGGGCTCAGGTTCCCCACGATGCCGACCGCCACCTGATCGGGCAGCAGACCGAGGCCCTGCCGCACCGCGGCGCCGCCGGCGCCCGGCCGGAAGCGGCCGAGCGGCACGCCGTTTCTGACGACGACCACGCGGTCCGTGGGGCCGCCGAGCCGCCGGGCCACGGCGGCCGAGTTGCAGACGATCCGGTCAGGGAGCCAGCGGAGCCAGCGGTCCGCGTCCCACTCGCGCGGTTCGGGCAGCGTCCGCTCGTGCCAGACCACCCGCCGGTCGAGCCGCCGGCCGATCCAGGCCGCCGCGAGGTTCGTGTGCGGCGTGTTGCCGTGGAGGACGGCCGCCTCGACGGCCTCGGCTACCCGGCGCACCGCGGCCACCGCGCGCCACCCCTGGCCCGGCGTCACGAGGTCGCGGAAGCGTGGATAGCGGGCGGGGTGCGTCGCCACGCCGAGCCGCCGCGCGCGCTCGGCGAAGGGGCCGTCCGGGCCGACGAGGACGGGATGGAACCGCCGCCGGTCGAGGTGCTCCCAGAGAAGGAGCAGGCTCGTCTCGCCGCCGCTGATCTCCCCGTGCTCGTGAAGGTAGAGGATCGGCGTCATCGCGGCATCCCCGACGGCGCGGGCGCGGGCCGTGTGGTCCGCGCCGCGGCCCGGCTCAGCACCGCCTCGTACTGCTCGGCGATCCGGTCCCAGTCGAAGAGCGCCGCGGCGCGGGCGCGCCCCGTCGCCCCCAGTCGGCGGCGCAGCGCGGGGTCTCGCGCGAGGCGGGCCATCGCCTCGCCGAGGCCGCGGGCGTCACCGGTCTCGGCCAGGAGGCCGGCGTCGCCGACGACTTCGGGGAGGGCCGTGTTCCGGACGGTCACCACGGGCCGCCCGTAGCTCATCGCCTGGGCCACGACGACGCCGAAGGTCTCGAAGGTGGAGTGGAAGGCGAAGAGGTCGCAGGCGGTGAAGTAGCCGCCGAGCAGGTCCCGCGGGACGTAGCCGGCGAACCGGACGTGGGCCCCGAGACCGAGCCCGGCGGCCTCCGCGCGGAGGCGCGCCTCCTCCGGCCCCTGCCCGCCGATGACGAGCGTCCCGCGTCCCGCCTGGTCGTGGCAGTGCCGCAGCGCGTGGAGGAGCACCTCGACCCGCTTCTCCGGGCTGAGGCGCTGCAGGGCGAAGATCAGCGGCTCGCCGGGCGGGACGCCGAGCAGGTGGCGCACGGCCGCGCCGTCGCCCGCGGGCGGCGGCAGCTCGACGCCGTTGTAGATCACGTGGCCCCGCCCCCGCCCCCGCCCGTAGATCGCCGTGCGACAGTACCCCGACACGTACGTGACGTCGGCCACCAGCGCGAGCAGCGACCGCTGCCACCCTCGCCAGAGGCGCGGCACACCGGGCCCGGGCACGTCGCGGCCGTTCAGCGTCACGACGGTCGGCACGCCGAGCGCGTGCTGGGCCACCACGCCCGCCAGGCCGGTCGGCATCACGTAGTGCACGTTGAGGACGTCGGGGCGGCAGCGTCGCACGGCGTCGCGGAGCGCCGTCACCGCCGAGAGCGAGAACGGCGGGATGGCGCCGCCGCTCCACCGGTGGCCGCGGAGCCGCATGAGCGAGACGCGATCCTCGTAGCGCTCGACGGGGAACGGCACGGCGGCGTCGTAATCGTGCGCGGCGTGCGCGGCGAGGAGGGCCGGGGCGAGGACCGGCGTCAGCAGGCGGACCTCGTGACGCCGGCCCAGACGCCGGTACACCTCGAACAGCACGAGCTCCGCGCCGCCCAGGGCGGGGAGGAAGGTCGGCGTGAGGACGAGGATCCTCATCGGGTCACCGGCCATCCAGGAGCCCGGCGTAGAGCGCGCGCGTGTCCCGCGCGATGACGGGCCAGCGGAAGCGCTCGGCCAGCCTCCGCGCCGCCCGGCCGAGTCGGGCCGCCTCGTCCGACCGCAGGAGGAGCGCCGAGAGCCGGGCCGCGAGCGCCGCGGCGTCCCGTGGCGGGACCAGCGCCACGGTGTCGCCGTCGGCGAGATACGCCGAGGGCACGGTCGGGGTCGTGCTCACGACCGGGAGGCCGTGCGCGAGCCCGGCCAGGAGGCTTCCCCGCCGGATGGAGGCTCCGTCGTCGTAGGGGACGACGAAGAGGTCGGCGGCCTGGAGGACGGCGGAGACCTCCTCGGCTGGCCGCCGCCCCGTGAAGATGACCGCCGGGGCCACCCCGAGCCGCGCCGCGAGGGCTTCGAGCGTTCGACGGTACGGAAGGCACTGCGGCGGGGTGTCCCCCACGATGGCCAGACGGGCGCGTGGCTCGCTCTGCCGGAGCGCGGCCAGCGCGGCGAGGAGCGTCTCCAGCCCCTTGCCCGGGTAGACGAGCCCGAAGTGCGCGAGGAGCGGGTCGCCCTTGGGAAGCCCGAGCAGCCGGCGGCCGGCCTCGCGATCCATCGCCTCCGGGAGCGGCGCCGGGATGTTGGCGCCGATCGGGATCTCCACGAGGCGCCCGGCGAGCCGGGGGGCGCGGCGCCGCACCATCGCCGTCACCTCCTCGTTCGCGCTGATGCTCCGGGTCGCCGCCGCGAGGAGCAGCAGCGCGGCGAGCCGCGACCACGGCGCCGGCCCCGTCAGCGTGTGGAAGGTGACGACGGTCGCGGGCGCTACCCGGGAACACCGCACGAGGAGCGGCACGAGCGCGACGGCGGCGCGCCGCCCGTAGAGCTCGGGCGTGTACTGGAGGTGCAGGATGTCGCCCTTCGGGATCGCGGGGGAAAGGGCGAGGCGCAGGGCATCGCGGAAGGCCCAGGCCGGGAAGACCGGGAGCACCCGGACCGGGCCGTCGGTCGGACCCCGGTACGCGGCGGAGCAGAGGACGAGGAGCTCGACGCCCTGGCGCGCGAGCTCGTCGGCCAGGCAGCGCGTGTAGTCGCCGACGCCGCACGTCATGGCTTGCGGGGGATAGGAGGGACAGACGCTCACGACGCGCACGGTCTCACCCTCTCCTCGGCGCGGCTGGCGCCGGCGCCCGCCGCGCCCGTGGCGGCGTCAGCGCCCGTGCGGCCGTCCTCACGGGGACGCCCCCCGGGCCGGTGGGGCCGTCGCGCGACGATGAGCCAGTGCATGCCGAGGCTCCGCGCGACGGGCACCGCGTCGAGGAGCCGGTCGATCGCGTAGAGGACCTCGGCGGCCTGGCCCTCGGTCACGCGGGGGAACAGCCGGCCGACGAGCCGCCAGAGCTCGCCGCCGTGGGCGTACGAGCCCTGCGACACGATCTCGAGCCCCGCGTCCCGGATGAGCTGGCGAATCTCCCGGCGGTCGAAGTCGGTGTGATAGAAGGCGAGCCCCAGCGCTTCGTCCTGCCAGACCAGGGCCGGCGGCGGCAGGAGGGCCGGCCACACGAGCCCCGCGATCCGCTCCGCGACGCAGAGCGGGTTCAGCCAGTCGCGCCAGGTGAGCCCGTGCCGGTTGTTGGTCGTCAAGAGCACGATGCCGCCGGGCCGCAGGCAGCGACGGATCTCCGCCAGCGCGGCCCGGGGATCGGAGAGGTGCTCGATCACCTCGGCGAAGTTGATCGCGTCGAAGCGCTCCGCACGGAAGGGCAGGGTTCGGGCGTCCGCGCCGGCGAGCGACCAGCGCGGCTGCCCGCGCCCGGCGATCTTGAGCGACTCCAGGTTCAGGTCCACCGCGACGACGGAGCGGCCCGGCCGGTCGAAGGCGCCCGTCATGAGCCCGTGCTGGCAGCCGAGATCGAGGACGCGCAGGCCGGCGCCGGTGAGGAACCGGCGGGCCTGCCGATCGAGCCAGCGTCGCCGGAGCGCGTGGACCGGGTCGGCCGTGGCGGCGGGGCGGTGGCCGAAGTGGACGAGCCCCGCGATCTCGGCGGCGAACGCCCGCTCGTCGCGCGAGGCGGTGTAGAAGGCCTCGACCGCTTCCTCGCCGAGGAGCCGGGCGAGCGCCGCGCGCTCCCGCGCGTAGCGCTCCCAGCGGGCGCAGCGCCGGGCGAACGCGTCCCATGCCAGGACCGCGAGGACCAGGGCGGCGCTCAGCGCGCCCGCGCCGGGTGTGGGCCACGCGAGGGCCGGGATCAGCGCGAGCCCGAGCGACGCGATCCATGTGGAGGCGCGCCACCGGCGCGCCAGGCGCCCGAGCCGCGGGCGTGACCGTCGCGGCGGCGGGAGATGGGCGAGCACGCCGGCGCGGATCTCGTGACGGTCGCGGGAGAGGCCGGCAGGCGTCATGGCGCGGGACGGAACCGGTCGCGCGCCAGCGTCGCGACGCGGAGGAGCGCCGCGATGTGGACGTCGCGGGTGAAGTGGTGCTCCGCGAGCTCCCGGCCCTGCCGGCCCAGGCCCGCCGCGGTGGCGGGCTCCGCGAGCAGGCGGCCCATCGCCGCCGCCAGGCCGGCCACGTCCGCGGGCGGGACGAGCAGGCCGGTCTCGCCCGGGACGAGCCACTCCCGGATGCCGCCGACGTCGAACGCGACGACGGGACGGGCGTGGGCCATGGCCTCGATGCCGACGATGCCGAAGGGCTCCGGCCAGACGGACGGGATCGCCACCACGGCGGCGCGCTCGAGCGCCGCGCTCACCGCCGGGCCATCGAGCCAGCCGACGAAGGCCACGCGTCCGCCGAGGCCGAGCCGCCGGGCGAGCGCCTCGAGCCGCGCGCGCTCGGGACCCTCGCCGGCGACCGTCAGCGCGGCGCCGGGCAGCCGGTGGAGGGCCTCGAGCAGGAGGTCCACGCCTTTCTCGCGCGTGAGCCGCGCCGCGCAGAAGACGCCCCGCGCCGCGGGGCGGGGCTCGTCCCCTGGCGGTGGGAGCTCGGTGAAGTACGGGACCACGTGGACGTGCCCGGGGAGGAAGCCGTCCCGCATGAAGAGCTGCCGCATGAAGCCGCTCGCCACGACGATCTCGCTCCGCTCGCGGTGGACCCGGGCCAGCCGCCGGGTGCGGGTGATCGCGGGCAGCCCGGCGCGCGGGTCCCGGGGCATGCAGCGCTCGCGGTAGGCGACCGCCTGGCAGAGGTAGCCGACCGGACGCTGGCAGACGCGGCCGTCCCGCCACATCCGCCGCCCGCCCGGGCAGATCACCTTGAAGCCGTGGGCGAAGCGGAGCGAGGGGTGACGGGCCGTCAGGAGCTCCAGGACCTCGGGCTCGAGGAGCTGGTGGACGACCAGGACGTCGGGCCGCTCCTCCCGGAGGAGCCGCTCGAGCGCGCGCCGCGCCGCCGGCGTGGCCGGCCCGGCGAGCTCCGGCACGTGGTAGACCGCGCGCGCCGCGGCCGGCTCGTCCCCGCGGCGCGCGGCGAAGGCGACGCTCGAGCGGTGACCGGCCGCCTCGAGCGCCTGGCAGGCGGCGACGAGGTAGCGCTCGAGCCCCCCGACCGGAGCATAGAACTCGTTGAGGTGGAGGAGCCTCACGGCCGCGCCGCCTCCCCGACCACGCCGGGCGCGCGGAAGACGACGACGACGTTCTGGAGGAACCAGTGGCCCCAGCGCGCCTCGAGCCGGCTCCAGGCCCGATCGTAGGCCGCGGCGACGGGCCGGAACGCGGACCGCCACGCCGCCGGCAGCCGCCGCTCCACCTTGCCGACGAGGTCGCGCAAGACCCAGGCCGGTTCGCCCCAGGCCCGCCAGTACTGGCCGCCGAAGACCGCCTCCACACGCAGGCCCACGCTCTCGCCGAGGCGCCGGAGCCGGCGGGCCGAGTACTGGTCCTCCCATCCCCAGGGCCAGGTCCCCGCCCGGATGGCGCGCCGCTTGTGGAGCGTGTAGCCGGTGAACGCTTGCGGGACGCTCACCACGAGAACGCCTCCGGGCGCCAGGACCCGCGCCTGCTCGGCGAGCGCGGCGCCCGGCTCGCGGAAGTGCTCCAGGAGCCCCTGGCTGAAGACGAGCCCCGCGCTCGCGGAGCGGAGCGGGAGGGCGAAGGTGTCGCCCCGCGTCAGGGCGATCGGCACGGCCAGGTGCTCGGCGAACGCCCGGGCCGCGCCGAGTCCGTCCCAGGAGAGGTCGAGCCCGAGCGCGAGCCCCCGGCCGACGCGACCCCGCAGGAGGCAGAGGTCGATGGCCGAGCCGCAGCCGACCTCGACGATCCGCGGGGGCCGCGCCGCCCGCGCGTAGCCTTCCAGCGTCTCGAGGAACCGGCGGCGGTCGCCGGCGTGCTGCGCGACCCGCTCGGCCTTCGCCTCGCTCGCCACGAACTCGCGCCAGATCGTGTCGAAGCGCGCCGGCGGCTCGTGCCGCGGCGGCCCCGTCAGCCGGGAGGACCCGCTCGGCCGCGTCACGGCTCTCGCGTCCTCCGCGCCGCGAGGAGGATGCCGAGGCTGAAGAACTCGCGTCGCACCTGCCGCTCCCAGAGCCGCGCCGCGCAGGCGAAGAGGCGAAGCCTCAGGGAGCGATAGTCGCGGTACGCGATCCCTTCCTCCGCCTCGACCCGGAAGCCCCGCGATTCGACGAGCTCCCGCAGGTCGCGGAAGGTGAAGTAGTGGAGGTGCCCGCCGTCGAAGCCTTCGGGGTCGTACGAGGTGCGCGGGGCGCGGCCGCGGAGCAGGAGGCCCGCCACGTGGGCGATGAAGCGGGCGTTCGGCGTGCTCAGGACCAGGAGCCCGTCCGGTCGCAGGAGCCGCCGCGCCTCGTCCAGGAACGCTGTCGGATCGAAGAGGTGCTCGATGACGTCGAGGCTGACGACCGCGTCGATCGAGCCGGATCGGAAGGGGAGCGTCGGATGGCGCAGGTCCGCCTGGACGGCCCGCACGCCGTCCTTCCGCGCCACCCGGAGCGCGTCGAGCACCAGGTCCACCCCCACGACGCCCCGGCGGGCTCCCGGGAGCAGGCGGGCGAGGCTGCCGTCGCCGCAGCCCACGTCGAGCACGCGGCCCTCGGCGGGGAGGTGCCGGGCCGCGGCGGGCAGCCGCTCCGGCGTCGCGCCCCGCGAGCCGAGGGCGCGCGCCCAGATGTCGCGGTAGAGGTCGCTAGGGCCGCCCATGCGAGAGCGAGCCTCCGGCCACGAGCCCCCGGATCTCGGGGTACTTCTCGCGGCAGCAGGCGAGCAGGAGCGTCGCGAAGATGGCAAGCCCGAGGATCGAGCCGACGACCGGGTGGGCGACCACCGTGGTCGCGGCCATCGCGGCGGCCGCCGCCAGCGCCACGCCCAGGAAGATCCGCGGGCGGGGGAGTTCCCGCAGGTGGGCGGCGGCCAGGCGCTGCGCGACGGCGAAGCTCACGATCTCGCTGGCGAGGGTCGCGGCCGCCGCCCCGTTCACCCCCCACCGGGGAATCAGGAGGACGTTGAGGGCCACGTTGACCGCGACCCCGACCGCGCGGAACGTGAGGAGCGGCGCGCCCTGGAGGCCGAGGGCGATCAGGAGGTGGGTGAAGAGGTTGTTGCAGTAGACGAAGAGCGCGGTCGGCGCCAGGATCTGGACCGTCACCGTGGACGCCGCGAAGCGGGGGCCGAAGAGCACGGGGACCACGAGCGGCGCCGCCACGAACACCGCGACGGCGAACGCCGCCCCCAGGATCGCCACGTAGTCGAAGGCCTTCTGGTAGAGGCGCGCCAGCTCGTCCCGGCTCCCCGCGACGCGCTGCGAGAGGAGCGGGTAGAGCGACGCCATGACCATGCCGGACGTGGAGATCGCCAGGTCCACGAACTTGTAGGCCACGCTGTAGAGCGCCACCGCGGCGATGCCGCGCATGCTCTCGAGCAGCAGGTTGTCGAGGCTGTGGTAGACGATCCAGAGCCCGCTGCCGAGGCCCATGGGAAGCGACTCCCGCAGCAGACGGCGCACCGTCGCCGGATCGTACGCGAACCGGACACGCACGAACGCGCGCGAGAGCTGCCACTGGCAGAGGACGCGCGCGGCGATCGCGACGCAGTAGGCGAGGACGAAGGGGAGCAGCGGGGCCCGGGCCAGGACGAGCCCGAGGACCAGGAGGAGGTGGATGCCCTGGGCGACCCAGGACGACAGCACCGCGTACTCCATCCGCAGCCGCACGCGGAACACCACGCCCACGCTGTCGAACGCGCCGACGAGCAGGCTCGTGGTCGAGACCATGATCGCCAGGGCGAGCGGCGCCGGATAGCTCTTGAGGCCGAAGAGAAAGGCCGCCATGAGGGCGATCGCGGCCAGGGCCAGGCCCAGCTTGAGGAGGACGGCGGAGGAGACGAGGCGGCTCGTGGCCGTCTCGTCCTCGCGCTCTTCGAGCGCCAGCTCGCGGAGCAGGATGACGTCGATGCCGAGGGTCGCCAGCACGCTGGCGAAGTAGAGGTAGACGAAGACGAGCGCGTACTGCCCGTAGCCGACGACCCCGAGGTGCCGGGTCAGGCTCGCGGTGATGACGAGGCCCACGAGCGTGTTGACGCCGCTGCCGCCCACCTGGGCGACCGTGTTCCGGACCAGGCGGCGGCCCAGCGGCAACTCCGGACGGCCCTGGACGCCGGACATCCCTAGCCCGTCCCGCCGGGGTGGGGGGCCGCGGCCGGCTCGAGCCGCCGTGGGCGCGCCCGGGGCGGCCGGGGTGCGGCGTCCTCGGGGGGTCGCCTCGCCTCGAGCTCGGGGATCATCGTCACCATCCCCGCCAGGAACCAGAACGGCTCCATGATCCGCACGATGATGAAGGTGTTGGCGCCGATCGAGTGCACGATCAGCGCGGCGAAGCCCGCGACGAAGCCGAGCGCCGTGCCCTTGAAGAGCGGGTCGCGCGCGCTCCGCAGCACCGCGCGCGCGCGTCGCATGAGCGCGGTCTGGAGCCAGAGGAACGTGACCAGTCCGGCCAGCCCGGTCTCGGCGAGGACCCGGGGGTACTGGGCATCGAGGAACCGGTAGCCGGTCACCCCGTACCCGAAGACCGGCCGCCGCGGCCAGTCCTCGAGCACCGCGACGCTCCACGACCGGAGCCGCTCCGACGTCGAGGTGTCGAGGCGCACGCCCCCCACGCTCACCTGCTCCCGATGTGCCGGCTGGGTCACCGTGTAGAGCACGCGGTCGACGATCGCCCGGGGCGCGACGAGCGGCGACAGGGCGAGGACGAGCACGACCACGGCGCCCAGGAGCGCCCGTCGCTCGCTGAGGAGGAGGAGCGCCCCGACCATGGGGATCAGCGCGAGGTACGCCGCGCGCGAGAGGGTGAACCCCAGCGGGATCATGATGAGGACGCCGAGGGTCGCCAGGCCGAGCTTGGCCCGGGCGGACTCGCCGGTCAGATAGAGGCCGGCGACCAGGGCGAGCATGAGGACCAGATAGCCGCCGAACGTGTTCGGCTCGCCCGCCTCGCCCTCGAACGGCGCGGACACGCGCACGCCGCTCGGGATCTGGAGCATCCCGTTGACGCTGACGACGGCGGCGGTGGCGAGCAGCGCGATCAGGAACCGCTGGAACTGCTTCCGGTCGCGCAGGTTGTTCACCACCATGAAGTACACGACGAAGTACTCGATGTACTTCAAGGCGAAGAAGAAGCCGCCGGCGCCCCGCACCGTCCCGGTCAGCATGCCGAGCGCGGTGGCCAGCACGGCGGCGAACCCGTACGCGGCGATCGGACCGTTCAGCGGCGTGCGGAAGGCCAGGCCCAGCTCCTTGTAGAGGGCCGACTTCGCGAGCCAGGCGAGCCCCACGATCATGACCAGGAAGTCGTCCAGGCGCAGGGTGAGGCCGCGGCCCAGGGTCGTGCCGTGCCCGAGGGTCCCGACCATGACCTGGGGACCGAGCAGCATGGCGAAGATCAGGACGTAGAGGGCCAGCTCGTTGCTCGCCACCGCGGCCAGGACCACGGCCAGGACGACCCCGAAGCTCAACGCCGTGGCGAGCGAGAGCTGCGTCAGGGCCAGGCTCATCACGACGGCCAGGACGGCGGCGAAGAGCAGGGCCAGCACGGTGGCGCGGTCGGCCTGGGTCATCTCACGGCTCTCGAGGCTGGCTCCGCGATGAGGCGCCTCTCCCGTGAGGCGACCGCTCGCCGGTGGCTCTCGCCCCCGCCGGGCAGCGGTCAGCCGGCGCGGACCACGTGCGCCGCGGGCGGCCGCGGGGCCACCCGGAAGGGGAGCGTGAGCCGCCCGGAGCGGAGCGCCCAGAAGCTCCCGAACAGGGCGAAGAGGAGCAGCACCAGGATGAGCAGGGTGACGGGCTTCCCGGTGATGAGGCGACCCGCCGACAGCCGGGACCAGAGGCTCGGCTGGCTGGGCGTGCGCGGGAGCCGGGGCGCCTGGGAGTCGTAGCGGTAGCGGTAGTAGCCCATCTCGGCGTAGTCCGGGGAGAGCTCCGCCTTGACGCCCGTGAGGCAGACGCCGATGACCCGCGCCCGCGTCGCCTCCAGCAGGGTCTTGGCCCGCCTGAGCGCGGCGCGCGCCACCGTGCCGACGCGCACGACCATGAGCGTGCCGTCCACGCGCGAGCCGAGAATGGTGGCGTCGGCCACGGGCAGGATGGGAGCGGCGTCGAAGATGACGAAGTCGTACTGCTGGCGGACCTCGGCCAGAAAGTTCGCCACCGCGGCGGCGCTCAGGAACTCCGTCGGGTTCGGCGGCTGCTGACCGCTCGTCAGGACGTAGAGGTTGTCGATCCCGGGCCGGTCGAGGAGCCCCTCCAGGCCCGCTTTCCCCAGCACGAAGTCGGAGAAGCTGAGCGTGGCCTCCTCCAGGCGGGCGCCGCCGATGACCACGTCGGTGAACCCCGGCTCTTTCCGGATCCCGAAGGCGTGGTGGACGAACGGCTTGCGGAGGTCGGCTTCCACGAGGAGCGTGCGCTTCCCGAGCTGCGCGAAGGCGATGGCGAGGTTGATCGCCACCGTCGTCTTCCCCTCCATGAGCGCGGAGCTCGTGACCATCAGGGTCTTCACCTCACGCTCGAGACCGGAGAAGATGAGGTTCGTCCGCAGCGCGCGGAAGGCCTCGACCACCCGGGACTCCGGGAGGAAGAGGGTGGAGAGGAAGGCGTACTTCTCCTCCGTCTCGGGATCGAGCCCCACCCCGTCCTTCCCCTCCTCCGCCAGCTCCGCCCGGACGTTCAGGTGCGGGATGACGCCGAGCACGGCCGTGTCCAGCAGCGACTCGACCTCCTGGATGGCGCCGATCGACGTATCGAGGGTTTCCACCACGAAGGCGAGCGCGAAGCCGACCACGAGCCCGACCACCAGGCCGACGGCCGCCTTGGGAAGCGCCTGGGGCGGATTGATGGGCCGGGTGGAGGCGACCGCCGGCCGCACCAGGCTCACCTCGGCGAACTGTTCCTTCTCCCGGATCAGCGCCTCCTGGTGTTTTTCGCGCAGGAGCGAGAAGAGCCGTTCGCTCACCTTCACTTCCCGCTCCAGCCGGGCCATCCTGAGGTCCGCCTCGGGGATCCCGGCCTGCTCGCGCCGGAGGCCGTCGACGGTCCGGTGAACCTCCGCCGCCCGACCGCGGAGCGCCGTCAGGCGCGCCGCCCAGGCCTCGCGGAGCCGCTCGCGAACGCTGCCCAGCTGCGCGTCCACGTGCTTCACCTGGGGGTGCGAGGGGGTGAGCGTGAGGAGCAGCGTCTCGCGCTGGAGACTGAGGTCGGACAGCGAGCCGTAGAGGCGAGAGAGCGTCGGGTCGGCGCCGTCGGGGGAGACGCCGGTCGGGCGCGGCGGCGACTTCGCGGCACGGAGGAGCCGGAGCTGTTCCTCCGCTTCCGCGATGGCGTCGCGCAGGCCCACCTCGTTCGCCTCGAGGCTGGCCAGCCGGCGGAGGGACTCCCGGGTCTCGTCCGGGAAGACGACGATCTTGTTCGCTTCCTTGAAGCCCTTGAGCTGCTCTTCCGAGTCCCGGAGCCTGGCGCCCACTTCGTCGAGCTGCCGCTCGATGAACTCGCGGGCCTCGCGCACCTGGCGGCTCCGGGTCGCGAAGTTGTCCTCCTGGAACGCCGCCGCGACGCTGTTCGCGATCCGCACGGCGGAGTCCGGATCCGACGCGGTCGCGCTGACCTCGATCAGGCTGGTGTTCTCCACGAGCTTCACGGCGACCTGGTCCTGGAGGGCGCTGACGCTCCGGAGGTGACGGGGCGACGCCTGGAGCTCCGGGGAGGTCATCCCCTCCGGAATGAGCGAGAGCTTCTTGGCGGCGAGGCTCATCACGGGGAATCCCTTGATGACCGCGGCCTGCGTCTCCACGTTCCCCACCGGGCTGAACGTCACCAGTTCCTGCAGGAGGCCCGTGAAGTTCACCGCGCGCTCGACCCGGACCACGGCCGTCACCCGGTAGAGCGGACGCGGCGCCTGGACGATCGCCACCGCGAACGAGGCGACGGCGAAGAGGAGCGGCACGAGGACCACGATACCCTTGCGGCGGCGGAGGATCCGCAGGTAGTCGCGCAGGTTGACGTCGTACTGGGCCATCCGGTCCTCAGCGACTGATGGCGCGGATCTGAACGGGCAACGCGAGCGGGAGCGTCAGCACCTCGAGCGTCGGGCGGATCTTCGCGATGAACGCGTTCCAGTTCCCGATCCCGCTGCGGGGCAGGACGATCAGGTCGCTTTGCTGCAGGGGGAGATCCTGGAGCTGGTCACCTTCCTCCAGGAGCTTGCGGAAGTCCGCCTCCACGACCTGCGGGTTGTTGACGCCGCCCCGGATGATCCGCGCGCTCTCCAGCACGGCGACGTCGGTCGGGCCGCCGGCGAGGGCCAGGGCCTGGGACAGCCGCATGTTCGGCATGAGCGGGAAGACCCCCGGGGTCCGCACCTCGCCGAGCACGAAGACCTTCCGCTCGTCGCGGACGAACACGGACTCCCCGGCCGCTCCGATGGGCAGGGCCACGCCCAGGGGCGGGACGAAGACGACGTCGCCCGCGTCGAGCACGATGCTCTGCGCGACCGGCTCTTCCAGCAGGCGCAGCAGGTTCACCGTCACGGCGGGGCCGTCCCGGCGCACCACGCGGACGCGCTCGAGGTCCGCGTTCGGGGCCGGCCCGCCGGCCTCGGCGAGGAGGTCGAGCAGCGTGGTCCGCCCCCGCAGGGCGAAGGAGCCGACGCGGCCGCTGACGGCGCCGAGGACCGACACCTTCTTGCTGGCGTACTCCTTGACGAGCACCTCGATGCTGACCTGCCGGAAGAACTGCGCCAGCACGCGACGGATCTCCGCCGCCGCCTGCTCGGGCGTGAGGCCGCCCACCCGGGCCTCGAGGAACGCGACCGTCACCGTCCCGTTGGGCCGGACGACGACGGTCTGCTTCTCCTGGGCCGCGCCGGTCGTCAGGAGCACGTCCAGGACGTCGTCCGGTCCGATCTTGTAGCGCGGAACGCCCTCGACCGTCGTGAACGTCAGGTTCTCGCTCACCGGCTCGAGGATGGACGGCGGCCGGGGGGCCGTGACGGCCTGCGCCCCGCCGGGAGGCCCCTCGGCCGGCCGAGGCGCCGGGCCCGGGGGCTCGACCGGCGCGACGGCCGGCGCCGCCTGCGTGGTGAGACTGCTGGCCGGCGTCATGGGCATCCGCGGTTTCGGGGTGGCGCACCCGGCAGTCAGGAGGAGGCCCGCCAGCAGGCAGGCCGAGGCCGGCCGGCCGGTCACGGCAGCCCCTCCTCGACGACCGACTCCTTGATGTAGAGCAGCGGACTCTGGCTCAGGTCCACGAGGAGGTGGTCCTCGACGCGTTTGCCGCGGCGGAAGAGGATCTGCACGAGCGGGCGGAGCGGCAAGTCCTTGTTGCGCGCCACGACGCGCCCGATGTCGCCCGTGTTCAGCCGCACCAGGCTGCCCACCGGGAAGGTGGACATGGCCCGGATCAGCCCCTTCAGGACGCGCTCGGGGAAGACCGTGCGCTGCCGCTGGAGGATGTACTTGAGCGCGTCGAGCGGTCCGAGCCGCTCCCGTGGCGGCCGCGGGTTCACCAGGCTGTCGTACGTCGCGGCGAGGTGGATGATCGCGGCGTGGTCGTCCAGCCGGTCCGCCGGCTCGGCGGCCGCCTCCGTCCGCGTGTAGCGGCGCAGGACCACCTCGCCGAGCCAGGGGTGCTGCGGCACGAGCGCCTGGAGCACCTTGGCGCCCTCGCGCTGGTGGTTCTGCAGCACCGCCCGCTCGCCGTCGGTCAACGGCTCGAGCTTCCCCATGATCGGGCTGGGGACCCGGGCCATCCCGATGTCGCACAGGAGGGCCGCGAGCGCCAGCTGGCGCAGCTCCTCCTGGCCGTAGCCGAGCTCGGAGCCCACCTTCGCCGCGATGATGCAGATGTTCACGGCTTCCCGGGCCGGGCTGCGCGGTCCGCCCGTGGCGCGGAAGAACGGCACCAGCAGGGCGTCGCTGGTCTTGAGGCTGTGGAGGAGGATCTCGACCGCCTCCTCGACCTGGCCGATGGAGAGCGGGGCGTCCTTGACCGTCCGGTGAATCTCCTTGAGACGCTCCACCGCTTTCTGGAACACCAGATCGGCGGCATCCAGGCCTTTCAAGGGGCGGCCGTCCGCCTCCTCCCGCTGCCGCAGGAGCGCGGAGACGCGGCCGGCGAGCTCCCCGGCGGCCGCGGTCGCGCCCGTCGCGCCCCCGCTCGCGCCCGGCGCGGGCGACTCCCCGGCGGGCTTCGCCCCGTCCGGACCCGGGGTGGCGCCTGGCTGCGTGCCCTTCCGGACGAGGTCGCTGAGCCGCACTAGCGGTTTCGGAGGGGGACGCTGCCCCCCTCCGCCCCACCCACCCGCCCGGAAGGTGACGCCGGGGCAGCCGGCGCGCGGACCGCTTCGTCGTGGAGCACGAGGTCTCTCTCCCGGTCGGGGTGCTTTTTCGGCATCCCGCTAGAGGGCACCCAGGGCGAGCTTCACCAGCGAGGTGTCCACGGCCGTCGTCTTCTTCTTCCAGCCCTCGAACAGGCAGAGATCGCAGACGTTGTTGATCTTCCGCGGGATGCCCGCCGTCTCGTCCGCGACCGCCCGGACCGCTTCCTCGGTGAAGAGGCGGCGCGTGGCGCCGGCCTTCTCCAGCCGGAAGTCGATGTACGCGGCGGTCTCGGCGGGGCTGAGCGGGTTCAGGATCAGGTGGAGCGGCAGCCGCTGCTGGAGCGACACGTGCCGGGCGATCGCCTCCTCGAGCTCGGTGGCGCCGATGAGGATCAGGCTGAGGAGCTGCCGCTCGTCGAACTGGAAGTTCAGGAGCATCCGGAGATCTTCGAACGCGGTCTCGTCCCGGATGGTGTGCGCCTCATCCACGATCAGGACGGTCGCCTTGCCCGCGCGCCCGTTCGTCACGAGTTGCTCGTTCAGGGCCCGGAAGAGCACGGACCGCTGACCGCTCCCCGGCGCGACGCCCAGCTGGACCGCGATCTCGTAGAGTAGCTCGTCCGACGGGAGCGACGGGTTCAGCACCAGCCCGATCTCGTACCGCGCCTCCTCCAGCTGGAGCAGGAACACGCGGCTCAGCGTGCTCTTGCCGCCGCCGACCTCGCCCGTGACCCAGGCTCCGCCGCGACCGGAGTGCGCGACGTAGAGGAGCTTGTCGAGGACCTCCTGAAAGGCGGGCAGGGGACAGAAGAACTTGGGATCGGGAACGTTCTGGAACGGGGCCGCCCTCAAGCCCCAGTACGCCTCGTACATGCTCGTCCCCTCACCCCGACCGCGGCCGCTCGTCGACCGGAGCCCTCGAGTTACCGATCCCTCTGCGCCAGCCGTGTGAGGATCGCCAGCTCGAGGTACCCGAAGTCCAGCGGCTTCGTGATGTAGTCGTAGGCGTTCTTGCGCATGGCCTCCTTGGCGACCGCCTCGTCCTCGATGGCCGTCAGCATGATGATCCCGACGTCCCCATCCAGGGCGCGGATATGCTGGAGGGTCTCCAGCCCGTTCATGCCGGGCATGTTGATGTCCAGGAGCACGAGGTGGGGGCGCTGCTCCTTGACCGCCATGAGAGCGTCAGCCCCCCGGGAAGCCGTGATGACGGAGTACCCCTTGGTCTCCAGGAACTCCGCGAGGAGCTGGCACACGTCGGTCTCGTCGTCGACCACCAGAATGCGGGCCGTATCCGTCATGACCGTGCGGGCTCCCCTCCCTGACCGCGAAGACCGGTCCCAAAGCTACCTGAACGTACCCGAAAGGGCCCGATTTTCGGCAAGAAAATTGGCTTATTGGCCATGCGCGCCTCACCCTCGGTCGGAGCTTCCGCCGACCTTCGGCCGCCACGCCACGCGGTCCGCGCGTCCGCTTCGCGAGCTCCGGTGAGCCAGCGGCCGACGCGACCGGAGTGCGGGAACCGCAACCGTCGTGCCAGCGCGCCCCCCCGTCCACAAAGCCCGGTCATTACAGGCGCTCCCTCGCTGGAGCCGGCCGCCTCCCCCGCCGGCGGGGGGCTCGTTCATGGCCGCCCGGTGGGCGAAGCGGTCAGTTTGTGACCAGCTCGCGTCGCGCCCTTCCGGCGCCCGCGCCGCGATGCTAGGATGGGCCCGCTCCCGGGTCGCGGCGTTCTCCCGGGAGCGCACGCCTCCGCGGCCCTCCGAGCGACCCGGTTCCCCAGGCCTCGGCCCCGGGCCGAGCGGTGTGCGTCCGTCCCCCGAGCCCCGAGAAGGCGAGGACGATCGGCATGCCTGACGGCGACAGCGACCTGACCGGAAAGACCCCCCGGATGTGGATCGACGGCCGGGAGTCCCCGGGGGCTGGGGGAGAGACGTTCGCCGTCCTGAACCCCGCCACCGAGGAGGAGCTGGCCCAGGTGCCGGTGGCCACGGCCGCGGACGTGGAGCGGGCAGTCCAGGCCGCGGCGAGCGCCTTCGAGGAGGGACCCTGGTCCCGCCTTCGCCCCCGCGAGCGCGCCCGGCTGCTCTTCCGCCTGGCCGGCCTCGTCCGGGAGCGGCTCGAAGCGCTCGCGCGGCTCGAGACCCTGAACGTCGGCAAGCCCATCCGCGACAGCCGGGACGAGGTCGCGATGGTCGCCGACTGCTTCGAGTACTACGCCGGCGCGGTGACCAAGCTCTTCGGCGAGACGATCCCCACCAATGCCCCGGGTCTCGACTTCACGCTGCGCGAGCCGATCGGCGTCTGCGCGCTCGTCGTGCCGTGGAATTTCCCCCTGGCGATCGCCTCCTGGAAGGTCGCCCCGGCCCTGGCTGCCGGCAACACCGTGGTCCTCAAGCCGGCCTCGTATACGCCGCTCACCGCGCTGGCCCTCGGACGACTCGCCGTCGAGGCCGGGCTGCCGCCCGGCGTCCTCAACGTCGTGACGGGGCCCGGCGCGAGCGTCGGGACCGCCCTCGTCCGCCACCCGCTGGTCGGCAAGATCGCGTTCACCGGCGAGACCGCGACGGGGACCGAGATCATGAAGCTCGCCGCGGAGGGGATCAAGCGCGTGTCGCTCGAGCTGGGCGGGAAATCCCCGCTCATCGTCTTCGACGACGTGGATCTCGGGCACGTGGTCGAGGCGTCGCTGGGGGTCGTCTACGGCAACGCCGGCCAGGACTGCTGCGCGCGGAGCCGCGCCTTCGTCCACCGGGCCGTCTACGAGGCCTTTGCGGAGCGGTGGACGGCGCGGACGCGGCGGCTCGTCGTGGGGGACCCGCTCGACCCGGCGACCGAGATGGGACCGCTCGTCTCGCGCGCCCATCGCGCCCGGGTCCAGCGCTACGTCGCGGTCGGGCGCGACGAGGGCGCGCGCCTCCTCTACGGAGGAGAGCCGCCGGCGGGAGACGGCCGCGGATTCTACCTCACGCCGGCCGTCTTCACCGACGTCGCGCCGCGGATGCGGATCGCGCAGGACGAGATCTTCGGGCCCGTGCTCTCGATCCTGCCGTTCGCGAGCGAGGAGGAGTGCGTGCGGCTCGCCAACGACACGGTCTACGGCCTGTCAGGCTCGATCTGGACGCGCGACCTCGGCCGCGCGCTGCGGGTCGCCAAGCGGGTCCGCACCGGGGTGCTATCGGTGAACGGCTCCTCCAGTGTCCACGTCGAGGCGCCGTTCGGCGGGTACAAGCAGTCGGGGTTCGGGCGCGAGCTCGGCATGCACGCGCTCCAGCTCTACACCGAAGTCAAGAACGTCCACATCACGCTCGGCGAGCCGCGATAGCGCCGGGCCGCGCCCATCCTCGAACGTACAACCGCGTACGCCCGTGGTGGGCGCGGCTCTGCGTCCTGGGGCTGCTCGGCTCTCGGCTCGGCGCGGGAACCGATGGCGGCCGCCGGATGGTGGCGGTCCGAAAAAAGCGCGGCGGGGGGAACGCCCGCCGCGGGCTCGCGCCCCGCCGTGCCCCGGAGAGCGGGGTTTCTCTAACTTGCCACCCCGTTAGATAGCCACCCCTCGGGACGGCCCCCTTACCGCCAGTAAGGCACACCGCGTCGAGGTCGATGGCGGCGCCCGCCCTTCTGCCCGAGGTGGCCCCCGGCCCATCGGGGTGCCGACCATTGCACGCCGCCAGGCCGCGGCTGACAAGGGCCCCCCAGCCTCCGCGCCTCGTCGTCACTCGCGGCGCGCTCGCTGCCTCACGGAGGCCGCAACGGTGACCGTGGTGGACCGGCGGGCGGGCCTCCCGGTGGGGGCCCGAATGGCGGGCCTCCCGGTGGCGGCCCTCCTGGCGGTCCCTGGGGTGGGCCTCCCGGCGGCGGCGGTGGTGGCGGCGGCGGCGGTGGCGGCGGCGGCGGCGGCGGTGGCGGCGGCGGCGGCGGTGGCGGCGGCGGCGGCGGTGGCGGCGGCGGTGGTGGCGGCGGTGG
>JBIOTN010000149.1:0-2825 GCA_044866005.1 Candidatus Rokuibacteriota bacterium
AGGTCGTGGCGGTCCTGCACGAGTACCTGACCGCCATGGTCGACGTGGTGTTCCGCCACGGCGGCACGCTCGACAAGTTCATCGGGGACGCCATCATGGCGCTCTTCGGCGCGCCGCTGGCGGACCCGGACCACGCGCTGAACGCCTGTCGCGCCGCCGCCGAGATGTCGGAGACGCTCGAGCGGCTCAACGCCGAGTGGGAAGCGGCCGGGCGGGAGCGGCTCGCCGCCGGGATCGGGATCAGCACGGGCGAGATGGTGGTCGGCAACCTCGGCTCCGACCAGCGCTTCGCCTACACGGTGACGGGCGACGAGGTGAACCTCGCGGCGCGGCTGGAGGGCCTGACCAAGGACTACCGCACCGAGCGGCACATCATCATCAGCCAGGGCACCCACGCCCACGTCCGCGACCGGGTCACCACGCGGCCGCTCGGGAGCGTGACGGTCAAGGGGAAGCTCCAGGCCGTCGAGATCTACGAGCTGGTCGATGTCCCGCCGTCCCCCAAGGACGACGGGCGGTGACCCGCGAGGCGCAGTTCCGCAAGCTCTTCGACTATCTCGGCGGCTTCCAGGGGACGTGGGTCGCCGCGATCGGCCGAAAGGCCGGCCTCTTCCAGGCGCTCCACGAGGCGGGGACGGGGCTCGCGGCCGCCGCGCTGGCGAAGCGGCTCGGCTACGAGCCGCGCTACGTCCAGGTCTGGTGCCGCGCGGCCTACGCCTACGAGCTCCTCGACCACGACCCGGCGCACGGCTTCCGCCTGGCGCCTCACATGGCGGACCTCCTCCTCGACCCGCGCGACCCGCAATACCTCGGCGGCCGGGTCGACCTGACGGTGGCCTTCACCGAGGACTTCGCCGCGTTCCCGGCCCGCCTCCGCGACGGCGCCGCGTTCCCGCGCAAGGACCACTCCCCGGACCTGGTCCGCGGGATCATGGAGAACTCGAAGCCGGACTTCGCCATCATGACCGACCTCGTGCTCCCGCAGGCGCCCGCCGTCGTCGCGCGGCTCGAGGCGGGCGGCGCGGTCCTCGACGTGGGCTGTGGCGCCGCGTACGGCCTGGTCCACCTCGCTCGCCGCTTCCCGCGCGCGGAGCTCGTCGGCCTGGAGATCGATGCGCCGATGCTGGCGCTCGCCGCGGAGACGCTGGCGGGCGCCGGGACGGGGGACCGCGTGCGGGTCGAGGCGCTGAGCGCGCTGGCCATGGAGTTCGCCGACCGCTTCGACCTGGCCGTCATGAACATCGCGCTCCACGAGACCGGCGAGCGGCCGGAGTGGGAGATGGCGCTCCGCCGCGTGTGGCGGGCGCTCCGGGCCGGCGGGGCACTCCTCGTCTCCGAGCTGCCGTACCCCGGGACGATCGAGGAGTACCGCGCCCATCCGGCCTACCGCCTCCTCGCGGGGATCCAGCACCACGAGGCGCTGGTGGGCTGCGGGATGATCACCGTGCCGGAGCTCCGGGCGCTCCTCGAGGGCGCGGGGTTCCACCACGTCCGCCGCGTGGAGCAGCCCAGCCCGACCCGCGTCATGTACCTGGCCGAGAAGTGAGGCCGGGCGTACGATAGCGGGGAGGAGGCGTCCGGCATGGCGCTGGCGAACCGGGTGGCGATCATCGGGACCGGCACGATCAAGTTCGGGGAGAACTTCCACCAGTCCTACACCGACATGGTCTACGAGGCGGCGACCGCCGCCCTGGCGGACGCGCAGGTGGAGCCGCGCCAGATCCAGGCCGGCTGGCTCGGGACCTACGAGCCCTTCCTTTACGGCTACGAGGGAAACGCCGGCACGTTCCTCGGCGATACCCTGAACCTGCCGCCCATCCCGATCACGCGCGTCGCCGCCTATTGCGCCTCGGGCATGGAGGCGGTGCGGAACGCGGCGCTGGCCGTCGCCTCGGGGGAGTACGACCTGGTGCTCGCGGTCGGCGCCGAGAAGATGCGCGAGGTGCCCTCGCGCGGGAGCCTCGTCGCCCAGGCCATCGAGCGCGGGCACCCGCTCCTCTGCAAGGGGCGGACGGCGCCCGGCATGTTCGCGCTCCTCGCCACGCGATACTTCAAGGAGTACGGGATCGACGAGAGCGCGCTGGCGCACGTGGCGGTGAAGAACCACTACCACGGGAGCCTGAACCCGAAGGCCCACTTCCGCAAGCCCATCACCGTGGCGCAGCACGCGAAGGCGCCGAAGGTCGCCGAGCCCCTCGGCCTGTTCGACTGTTGCCCGACGACGGACGGCGCCGCCGCGTGCGTCCTCACGCGCGCCGACCTCGCGGCGAAGCGTGGCCGGCCCTACGTCCTGATCCGCGGCATCGCCTTCAGCGTCGCGGCGGGGTACTGGAACACGCAGTTCGACCCCACGTGGAACTTCACCTCCTTCAAGGCCACCCGGGAGGCGGCCGCCGCGGCGTACCGGATGGCGACCGTCGCCGACCCGGCGAAGGAGATCGACGTCGCGGAGTGCCACGACTGCTTCACGATCACCGAGATCATCAACTACGAGGATCTCGGGTTCGCCGCGCCGGGGGAGGGCCACAAGCTCGCCGCCGCCGCCGTGACCAAGCTCGGCGGCGACCTTCCGGTCAACACCTCGGGAGGGCTCAAGTCCTGCGGGCACCCGGTCGGCGCCTCCGGCGTGCGGATGATGAACAACGTGGCCGATCAGCTCCTCGGCCGCGCCGGCGCCATGCAGGTCAAGGGCGCTCGCACCGGACTCGCCCACACGCTGGGCGGCCCCGGCGCGGTCGCCTGCGTCGCGGTCCTGGGCCAGCCCTGAGTCCTTCGGGGGGGTCTCGGCAGACCCCCCCGATGCCCCCCCCCTCGGTTGCGCCGGC
>JBIOTN010000150.1:0-32989 GCA_044866005.1 Candidatus Rokuibacteriota bacterium
AATCGGAGGGGGCCGTCGAGGCCCCCTCCGAAGAGGCTAGGGCTGGTTGCGGCGCTCCTCGAGCCCCTTGAGGAGCCGCTCCGCCTGCTCGAGGTTCCGCCGCGCGCTCGCGTGCTGCGGGTCGAGCTCCACGACGAGCCGCCACTCGGCGATCGCCTCTTCGACTTTCTCCTCCTGGTAGAGCCGCAGCCCCTGGCTGTAGTGGTACTGGATCAGCCGGTCGCGCGCCTGGCGGACCAGCGAGGCGACGTCCGGATCGGCCGGGGCCAGCTTCGCGAGCTGCGTGAGCGTCTGGTAGGACTCGGCGTACCTCCGCTGCTCGAACTGGGTCCGCCCCAGGCCATAGAGGATGGCCTTCTTGAGGTCGAGCGCCTCGGAGCTCTGCGGGCTCGAGCCGAGCAACCGGTCGATTGACGAGCCGGCGAGGGTGTAGTCCCCGCGCTCGAGGGCGTCGCGGGCTTCCACCAGGAGCGGGTGCGGCTCGAGCGGCTCCGCGCGCGCCAGCGCGTCGCCCGAACCGAGCGGCACGCCGGGGATCTCGGGAACCCGGACCGTGGTGCCGGGCAGGAGCCGCCGGCTCGGGGCGAGCTGGTTCGCGTCCGCGATCACGTCGGCACGGCTCCTGTCGCCGTAGTAGCGCTCGGCGAGGGTCGCGAAGGTGTCCCCGGCCCGGACGGTGTGGACGACAAAGCGAACCTCCTTGACGTCGTTCCGCAAGGCCTCGAAGGCGACCGCGTTCCGCGGATCGAGGGCCAGGGCGGCGAGGAACTGGCGGCGGGCCTCGAGCTGGGCGCCGCGGGCGAGCGCGTCGCGGCCGCGCCGGACGCGATCCGCGAGCGCCTGCTCGATCCGCGTCTCCAGTCGGCGCCGGGCTGCTCGCCCCGCGGCGTCCTCGGGGCTGATCGTCAGGACGATCTGCCACTGCTCGAGCGCCGCCCGGAGGTCGCCGACGCGCTCCAGCGCCTCGGCCTTCCCCCGGTGGAACGCGACGAGCTCCTGCGCGAAAGCCTGGGGCGGCGAGAAGAGGAGCGCGGGTCGGAAGGGGCGCGACGGGCCCCGGTCGGTCGCGCAGCCCGCGAGCGTGACGACGCCCAGGCCGGCGACGACGGCGAGGCGGAACGGGATGCGCCGGCTCACTTGATCGGCTCCTCGCTGAACGTGTTCAGCGCCCGCGCGAACTCCTCCAGGGTCATGTCGGCGTAGATCTGCCGGCGATGGACCCTCAGCGAGTTGACGAACGACGGGTTGGCGAGGGGGAGCACGTCGAAGGCCGCGACGTACCCGTGCTCCTTCACGCTCTGCACGACCGCGTCGTCCGAGTAGCCGAAGGGGTAGGCGAGCATGCGGCCGGGGCGGCCGAGCTGCCGCTGGAGGAGCGCCAGCGGCTGGCCGAGCTCCGCCTGCATGCGACGGGTGTAGGCCTCGTCCGGCTCCCCGGGTCGCCGTCGGAGGTCGCCGTGGCTCTTGGTGTGCGGCTGGATGTCGAAGCCGTCGGCGGCCAGCGCGCGGAGCTCCGGCCAGCTCAACGCCTCCCGCCCCACGCCCACGTAGTCGGTGTAGATGAAGAGGGTGGCCGTGAAGCCGAGCTCCTTGAGGACCGGATACGCGTACCGGAGAAACGACTTGTAGCCGTCGTCGAACGTCAGGACCACCGCATTCCGCGGGATCTGCCGCCGGAGCGAGGTGAAGTCGTGGAAGTCCGCGAGGCTCACGACCCGGTACCCGCGGCTCTTGAGGAGGCGCATCTGCTGGTCGAAGCTCTTGGCCGCGATCACCAGCTTGCCGCGCCCCTGGGGGGTGATGTTGTGGTAGACGAGGACGGGCACGAGCTGGTACCCGTCGGGGTCCACGCCGGCCGGGTTCCAGGGGCGCTTCGGGATCACCACTTCCTGCCCCGCCGCGAAGCGGGTCGTCCGGTTGAAGTCCTCGATCATCCAGGCCTTGGCCAGGTCCCCGAGGTGCCGCGCCGCCAGCCGCTCGGCCGTGTCGCCGTCCTCGGCGAAGGTGACGACGAAGTCGTCCGACTCGAACACGGGCGTCGGCCCGAAGTGGAACGGCAACGTGGGCGCGGGAAGCTCGCCCGGCTGCCGCGCGAGCGCCGCCCGAGGCCGGGGCGGGCCGGCGTCCTCCCGCCGCGGGAGGAGGCCGCAGGCGGCCAGGAGGAGGAGCGCGCCGGCGGCGACGAGCCCCAGACGGACCTGCCGCGCCCTCCGCCGCTCGCTCACGGCGACCCCGCCAATCCGAGGACCTCCAAGACCTTCACGTGCTCTTCCTTCCCCCGCACCTTGAGGGGCCCCAGGGAGCGCGTGCGGACCAGCCCTTCCACCTTGGTGTAGGTCCGCTGGCTGATCAGGATCTGACCCGGGCGGGCGGCGCCCTCGAGCCGCGCGGCGAGGTTCACGCTGTCGCCGACCACGGTGTACTCCATCCGCTCCTCGGTGCCCACCGTGCCGGCGACGACCTCGCCGGCGCTGATCCCGATCCCCACCGCGATCGGCTCCTGCCCGGCCGCGGCCCGCCGGCGGCTCAGCTCGACGACGCCGGCCTGCATGGCGAGCGCGGTCCGGATCGCCTGGATGGAGTGCGAGGAGTGCGAGATGGGCGCCCCGAAGATCGCCATCACGCCGTCGCCGAGGAACTTGTCGAGCGTCCCGTCGTGCTTGAAGGTGGTGTCGATCATGAGGGTGTAGAACTCGTTCAGCAGCTGGACCACCGCCTCCGGCGTCAGCCGCTCGGAGAGCGGGGTGAACCCGCGGATGTCGCAGAAGAGGACCGTGACGTCCCGCCGCTCGCCCTTGAGGACCGCCCGCTCGGGATCCTTCAGGATCTCGTCGACGACCTCACGGGCGACGTAGCGCGTGAAGGCGCGCTTGATCATCTCCTTCTCGCGCAGGCTCTGGGCCATCCGGTTGAAGGACTCCGTGAGCGCGCCGATCTCGTCGCGCGAGGGGACGGCGAGCGAGACCTTGAGGTTCCCGGCGGCGATGGACCGGGTCGCCTCGACCAGCCGGTAGAGGGGGCGCGACAGGACGGTCGACAGCACGATGGCGCCCCCGATCCCGATGACGACCAGCAGGGCGCTGATCAGAATCGTCTGCTGGCGGGCCTGGGCGAGGGCCTGGTCGATGGACTTCTCGCTGAAGCCGAGATAGAGGGCGCCGACCCGCGTGTTGCTGAAGACGAGCGGCACCGCGAAGTCCAGGAGCCGGCCGTGCACGGGATCCACGTGGGGCTGGACGGCGACACGGTCGACGACCACGGAGAGCCCGGGCGGCCGCACGTAGGGCGCGCCGATCAGGCCGACGTCCCCGTGCGCCACGATCTTCCCGCGATGGTCGACCATGACGACGTAGGCGACGTCGGGGTCCTTCAAGGCGTCCTTGACGAGGAGCGTCAGGGAGAGCTCGTCGTCCGTGAGGAGCGGCTTCTTCGCGCTGGCCGCGAGGCTCTGGGCGATGGTGAGGCCGCGCTTGGTGATCTGGGCGCGGAGGCTCCGTTGCTCCTCCCGGAGAAGGAACGCGGTGACCAGGAAGACGGTCACCACGAGGAGCGCCGCCGTCACCAGGCTGAGCTTGAGCTTCAGGGAGAGCCGGACGCCGGCTCTCCGGGCGCCGCTGGCAGGCCGCGCCTCTTCCATCGCCCCTCCCTGCCCCGAGCGGGACTCCGGGAAAATCCCGAGGCCCCCCGCACCGGGGACTCTGAACGTACCACGGAGGCCGCCCGGGCCGTCAACCTTGCAGAGTGTCGCGCTGGACGCTCCCCGCGGCGGGCATGCGGCGGGCCGGACAGTCCGGCACCCAGCACCGTCGGCACTGGACGAAGTAGTGGTCGACCCGCGCCGCCCGGCCGATCCCGACCAGGAACGAAATGGTCTTTGCCGGCGCGAGGCCCCCGTCGGGCCTCACCCGGACCCCGATCTCGGCGGCCGGGCAGAGGCCGACCAGCCTCCGCTGCTCGCCGAGGTCCCAGCCGGCCAGCCCGGGGCTGATCCGGTTCGTGACGCGAAGGCCGCGCGCGACCCCCAGCCGACAGAGGTGGTCGTTCGCCCACTCGGCCACGCACTCCACCGCGGCGGAGGCGGCGCTGTCGAGCAGGGTCGCCCCCACGGTGTCGCCGGCCGCGCGTCGAGCCGACACGCGCCGCGGCAGCTCGTCCCCGACCGTGGCCAGGCCGACCGCGACGGCGTCGATCGCGCCCCAGTGCCGCCCGATGTCGGGGATGTGGAACTCGGAACCGCCGGCGAGCACGAGCCGGTCGGGCTCGGCCGCCGCGATCGGGAGCGTCCGGTAGACGAGCCCCGGCCGCGCGGCGTTCTCGGCTTCGCGCCGGGCGGCGCTCAGGCCGGCGGCGGCCTCCGGCGAGAGCGGCAGCAGGGGCTTGTAGGCCTGAAACGCACGGACCTCGTCCGGGTCGATGCGGAAGGGAACCGCCCGCAGGACGACGGGGAGTGGATCGAGGAGGTCCGGGGTCACGGCCGCCATCGTCCCACGACTACCCCACCGCGGCGCCCTTGACAACGGCGTGCGCCTGACCTACGAGTGTCGGTACCCGCGCCGCCCGTCGCGGTCCGCCCGTCCCCTGGAATCCGAGGAGGAACCGCCATGCCCTCGTCGCCCCCGAGCCGCCTGGCCTGCGTCCTCGTCGCCCTCGCGCTCTCGGCTGCCGGCACCGCCCCCATCGCCGCGCAGCCGGCGAGCGGGACGGGGCACCCGGCCGAAGCTCACGACATGGCCCTCGTCGGCCACGACGATCTTCAGGGCCGCTCGGCCTACCAGCCCTGGGTCCACCGGCAGGGCGGCCGCTTCATCGCGTACGTGGGCCACCACGGCGGGCAGGCGCTGAATCCTCTGACGGGCCGGTCCGAGCCGAACGGCACCTCCATCGTGGACGTGACCGATCCGCGCCAGCCCCGCTACCTCCATCACCTGCCGGGATCGGCGGCGGGGACGGGAGAAGCGGGCGGCGCCCAGATGGTCCGCCTCTGCGAGGGCCGTGACCTGCCTCGGGGGGTGGGCGGGACGACGTACCTGCTCCGCACGCTCGGCAACCTGGCGCACGAGGTCTGGGACGTCACCGAGCCCAGGCGGCCCACGCTCGTGACGACCGTCGTGTCGGGTCTCGACGGCACGCACAAGAACTGGTGGGAGTGCGACACCGGGATCGCCTACCTCGTCGCGGACGGCCGGCCCGCCGGCTGGCGGACCAGTCGCATGACGAAGATCTTCGACCTCAGCGACCCCGCCCGGCCGCGCTTCATCCGGGACTTCGGCCTGCCCGGCCAGGAACCGGGCTCCGCCGTGACCCCCGTGCCGCCGCGCCTTCACGGACCGATCGCGCTCCGGAACCGCGTCTATTTCGCCTACGGCCCGAGCGAGGACGGCGTGCTGCAGATCGTCGACCGGGACAAGCTCCTGAAGGGTGACCCGAGCGCGCCCGACCCCTTCGCGCCGACCCCGGCGAGCCTCCTCTATCCCCAGATCGGCCGGCTCGACATGGCGCCGAACTGGGGCGGGCACACGAGCTTCCCCGTCCTCGGCGTGACCATTCCCGACTTCGCGCCGAACCTCAAGGGACAGGTGCGCGACTTCGTCATCCTCGTCTCCGAGGCCACGGGGCAGAACGAGTGCCGAGAGTTCCGGCACCTCACCTTCGTCATCGACGTCACGACCGAGGCGAAGCCCTTCGGGGTGGCGAACTTCCAGGTGCCCGAAGCCCGGGGCAAGTTCTGCGCGCGCGGCGGGCGCTTCGGGCCGCATTCCTCGAACGAGTCGTTCGCCCCCGTCTTCTACGGGAAGCTCGTCTTCCTCGCCTACTTCAACGCCGGCGTGCGGGCGGTGGACATCCGCGACCCGTACAATCCCCGGGAGGCGGCCTTCTTCATCCCGGCGACGACACCGAAGACCGATCCGCGCTGCGTGAAGGTCGGGGGACAGGATCGCTGCAAGCTGGCGATCCAGACGAACAACGTCGAGGTGGACGAACGGGGCTACGTCTACCTGGCGGACCGGGCGAACACGGGCCTCCACATCGTCGAGTTGACCGGCGCCGCGCGCCGGATCGCCAACTTGCCCTGAGCCGCCGGGCGGCAGGCGCCGCCCCGCATCCCGCCCGCGCGGCCGCCCGAGCGGATCGGCCGCCTGATCGCGCCGCCCGGTTGCCGGGCCGCCCCCCGCCCGGCCGCGGTCGAATCGCGTCGCCCGTCTGATGACTGCCGGAGTTTCCCCCACTCTCGGGTGACCCTTCGCCCGGCGACCCGTCGGGCCGACGGCCCGTAGAGGCGGAATCCCGCGTCAGATCGGAATCTCTCCGTTGGTACACCCGTTGCCTTTCCACACCGGCCGGAGGGCATGGGGATGGCCGACCACCGGAGCGCGGCGATGCGACCCCAGCGGCGGCCGGTGCGTCTGCGTGACAACCGGTGGGTCCGCGCGACCGCCGCCAGGCTGGGGCGGGTCGGGATCCGACCGAACCAGGTCTCGGGCGCGAGCCTGGTCTTCGCCGGCCTGACCGCGGCCTGCCTGGCGCTCGCGCGGAGCGCGGCGGAGGATGCGCGGAGCGCCCTCTTCCTCGCCGCGGCTGCGTTCATCCCGCTTCGCGGACTCTGCAACCTCTGGGACGGCCTCCTGGCCGTCGAAGGGGGGGCGCAAACGCCGGCGGGCGAGGTCTTCAACGACCTGCCGGACCGGATCTCCGATGCGCTGATGCTCGTCGCCGCCGGCTATTCGGTGGCCGGCGTGCCGTGGGCCGCCGAGCTGGGCTGGCTGGCGGGCCTCCTGGCCGTGATGACGGCGTACGTGCGCCTGCTCGGTGTGGCCGCGGGCGCGCCGCCCCAGTACTGCGGCCCCATGGCCAAGACCCATCGCATGGCGCTGCTCGGCGCGGCGTGCGTCGCCGCGGCGGTGGAAGCGGCGCTGGGCGGGGCCGAGCGCGCCATGCCGCTGGCGCTCGCGGCGGTGGCGCTCGGCTGCGTCGTGACGGTCGCGCGTCGGACCGTCCGCATCCTCCGGGCGCTGGCATCGCCATGAGTCCCGCCCTGGCGACGGCGGTGGCGGGCGCGGTGCGGGGCGCCGTCGGCCTGACGGTGCGCTGGACGGCCGGCGAGCCCGATCTCCGGCCACGCGTCTACTTCGCCAACCACACGAGCCACCTCGACGCCCTGGTGCTCTGGTCGGCCCTGCCGGGGAGGGTCCGCGCGCTCGCGCGGCCGGTCGCCGCCCGCGACTACTGGGACCGCGGACCGTGGCGTTCCCTGTCCGTGGGTCTGTTCGACGCCGTGCTCATCGAGCGCGACAATCCGGACGCGGCGGCGCGGCGCCGGCAGCTCGAGCGCCTGATGACGGCGATGGGTGAGGGGCACTCGCTCATCGTCTTTCCCGAAGGCACGCGCCGCAGCGGCCCCGGCGTCGGACCCTTCAAGAGCGGACTCTTCCACCTCGCCCTGATGAAGCCCGGCCTCGAGCTCTGGCCCGCCTACATCGAGAACGCCGGCCGGATCCTTCCCAAGGGCGAGCTCCTCCCGGTGCCGATGCTGTGCTCGGTGAGCTTCGGCGGCCCGCTCGGCCTCGCGGACGCGGAACCGAAGGAGGCCTTCCTCGAGCGAGCACGCGCGGCCCTCCGCCGCCTGGGGCCGGCATGACGCTCGCGGCGGGCCTCGATCCGCGTCTCTGGTACCTCTTCGGCGGCGTGTCGGGCGCGCTGGCGCTCGGCACGGCCGTCGGGCTCTTCCTCGAGCGGCGGGTCACGGGGGAGGCAGCGCGCGCGACCGTCGCCAACATCAACGCCCGCGTCCGCGGGTGGTGGGCCATGTGCGCCCTGTTCGGCGTCGCGGTGGTCAGCGGCGGCGTCGCGTCCTTCGTCTTCTTCGGTCTCGTCTCCTGGCTGGCGCTCCGGGAGCTCGTCACGCTGCTCCCCACCCGTCGGGCCGACCACCGGCCGCTCCTGTGGATCTTCTACGTCGTGACGCCGATCCAGTACTGGCTGGCGGCGACCGGCCGCTCCGCGGGGTTCGTCCTGTTCGTCCCGGTTGTCGCGGGCTCGTGGCTCGCCGTGCGCATGGCGCTGGGGGGCGACACCGAACGGTTCCTCGAGCGCGTGGCGACGCTCCAGTGGGGCGTGATGCTGTGCGTGTACTGCGTGAGCCACGTCCCGGCGCTCCTGCGTCTCGACCTGCCGGCCGCGGCGAACCGTCGGCTCAACCTGCTCGTGTTCCTGGTCACGGTGGTCGAGCTGAGCGACGTCCTCCAGTACGTGTGGGGCAAGATCGCGGGCGGGCGGCGGATCGCCCCGGCCATCAGCCCGAACAAGACGTGGGCGGGATTCGTCGGCGGGGTCGGCTCGGCCACGCTGGTCGGGACGGGGCTCTGGTGGGTCACGCCGTTCACGCCCTGGCAGGCGGCGGGCGTCTCGCTCGCCGTCACGCTCGCCGGCTTCGCCGGCGGGCTGGTGATGTCGGCGGTCAAGCGGGATCGCGGGATCAAGGACTACGGCAGCCTCATCAGCGGGCACGGCGGGGTCCTCGATCGGATCGACTCGATCTGCTTCGCCGCGCCGGTCTTCTACCACCTCACCCGGCTGCTCCTCCGCTGATGGCGCCCGCGATCTGGAAGCACTCCCGGCGCGACGCCTTCCCGTTCGGCGTGTCGATGCTCGCGCTGGCGCTGCACGCCTGGCTGGCGGTGACGTGGAACGCCCGGACCCCGGTGGAGCGCGTGGCGCTCATGCCGCTCGCGGTGCTGCTCTACTGGTACAACGGCGCCATCGCCACGCACAACTTCCTTCACACGGCGTGGTTCCGGCACCAGCTGGCGAACCGGCTCTACGCGGCGATCGGCTCGGTGACCCTCGGGGTGCCGGTGACGATCTGCCGCTTCCACCACCTGAACCACCATCGGTACGGGAACGACCCGCGCGGGCCCGACGGGAAGACCCGCGACCGGTCGTCCACCTACGCGCTGGGACGGAACGGCCGTCACGCGGGCCTTCTGCCCTATTGCCTGACCGGCCTGTTCCGGGGCGGCATCGGGGACGCGGCGCGCGAGGCGATCCACAAGGCGCCCCGCGACCTCGCGCTCGAGGTCGCCTGCTGCGCCCTGGCCCTGGGCGGCTGCCTGGCGCTCTCCTGGCGGTATCTGGTCTTCTTCGCGCTGCCGGTCTTCTACGCGGGATCGTGCATCGGGACGCTGGGAAACTACTACCAGCACGCCGGCGCGCTGGGGCGCGATCGCCGGTCCAACGCGGTGAGCTACTACGGCCGGCTCTACAATGCGCTCCTCTGCAACGAGGGGTACCACCAGGAGCATCACTGGCGCCCGCAGGCGCACTGGACCCGCCGCCCGGAGCTCCGGCGGCAGCTCGCCGGCGCCGCGAGGCAGGTGTCGGCCGTGCCCCCGGTCCTCGGCTTTCTGGACCGGACGCGAGCCCGCGCGCTGCAGGGCGGTTGACCGCGACCCCGGGTTGGAAGGTCGGCGCGTCACGGCCGAGACAATCAAGGGCCGAACGGTCCCGACCCGGCTGCGGGTCGGGAGGGCCGTCGGAGGGGGGCCTCGGCCCCCCTCCGACGAAGATCAGCAGCGCGCGGCTTCGCGCAGCTTCGCCTCGATCCGGTCCCCGACCTTCATGTCCTGCAGCGTCTCCCTCGAGGCGTTGAACTCCTTGATGCCGTCGGAGGTGCGGATGCTCACGTGGCCGCGGTCGGCGTCCACGCTCACGACCTGACCCTCGATCCGCTCGGGCGGCCGGCTCTTCGGATCGAAGGCGGTCCGCTGGGGCTCCTTGCAGGGCTCGACCGTCTGAGACGGCTGAGACGGCTGAGCCGGCTGGGCCGGCTGGCTCGTGCCCTGCGCGAGGGCCGTCCCGCCCAAGAGCAGCACGACGGCGAGCGCGGGCCCGAGGATTCGCGCGGTTTTCATGACGTGTCCCCCTGCCTCGCTAGTCTTTGACGATGTCATAGATCGCGCCCGCGACGGCACCCACGCCCGCACCGACCAGGGCCCCGCGGCCGGGGTCGTGCCGGGTGCCGGCGGCGATGGCCGCGCCGCTGCCGGCGCCGATCGCCGCGCCCTTCACCGACGAGCACGCCGCCGTGACCAGCGCGAGGAGCGAAAGCGCCGCGACCCGGGAAATCATCTGCCGCTTCATCGTTCTCTCTCCTTCCCGTAGTCCTCCCTCGGGCCGGTGATGCGGTGCAAGGCGGATACCACTCGTCCCGTGGGGACCTGCTGGCGGCGTCGAGCCGCGAGTGAGGGTCGCGCCATGTCCGGAGGAGGACAGCAGTGTCGAGGCCGCTTACGCCGCCGAAGTCCACACGGCGCCCGCACCCGGAAGCCGAGGTGGGCCGGCCACGCCGCGACCCGGAAGACCGTGGTCGCGTTTGAGCGGTGACGCCTTACGGTGTGACCCCGGGCCCGGCCTTCCGCGCACGGACGACGTCGGCGATGAGCCGGATGTGGACGGGGGTGGAACCGCAGCAGGCGCCGGCGATGGTACAGCCGGCCTCGATGAGGGCGGGGTAATCCCGCGCCATCGCCTCGGGCCCGAGCTCGTAGGTGACCCGGTCTCCCGTCGTGATGGGCAGCCCCGCGTTCGGGTACGCGACGAGCGGCGCGTCGGTCACGCCGCGCATCTCGCGGATGATCACGATGGCCCGATCGGGCCCCCGGCCGCAGTTCATGCCGACCACGTCGGCGCCGCCGGCCCGGAGCTTCTGGGCCACCTCCGCCGGGCTTTCCCCCCACATCGTCCGGTCTCGGTCGTGCAGCTCCTCGTACATGAAGAACATGGTCGCCATGACGGGGAGGCCGGTGGCTTCCTTGCAGGCCCGGATCGCGGCGAGCGCCTCCTCGGGGTACATCATCGTCTCCACGGCGAAGAGATCGACCCCCCCCTCGGCGAGCGCCTCGGCCTGCTCCTTGAAGTTCTCGTAGAGCTCCTGCTCGGTCACGTCGCCGTAGGGCTCGACGATGTGGCTGGTCGGGCCGATGGACCCCGCGACGTAGCCGTACGGCGGGCAGACGTCCCGGGCGAGCCGCGCGCCCTTCTCGTTCAGCTCCCGCGTGCGGTCGGGGATCTTGTAGGCGCCGAACTTCAGCCGCGTGCCGCCGAACGTGTTCGTCTCCACGAAGTCGGAGCCCGCGTCGAAGTAGGCGGCGTGGATGCGCCGGACGACGTCGGCGTGGGTGTCGTTCCAGAGCTCGGGACAGGCCCCGTCGAGCAGGCCCGCGGCGAAGAGCATCGTGCCGTAGCCGCCGTCGAAGACGAGGAGGTCCCCGCTCCTGACGCGCTCCAGCCACTCGCGCCCTTTCGCCGCGCCCACCGGACTCCCGTCTACGCGAGGCGGGCGCCGGCGTCCGGGACCGCCGCGCCCGTGAGGGCCTTGGCCTTGACCACCGCGAGCGTCGAATCCCGCGCGTACCCGTCGGCGCCGATCTCGTCGGCAAAGGCCTGGCTCACCGGCGCGCCGCCGATCATCACCCGGACGCGCGCGCGGAGGCCCGCCTTCGTCAGCGCGTCGAGGGTGCGCTTCATCGCGGGCATGGTGGTCGTCATGAGGGCGGAGATCCCGACGATGTTCGCCCCGTGCTCCTCGACCGCCTTGCAGAACGCTTCCGGCGAGACGTCGCGGCCGAGGTTCACGACCTTGAACCCCGCCCCCTCCAGCATCATCGCGACGAGGTTTTTCCCGATGTCGTGGAGGTCGCCCTGCGCCGTCCCGATGACGACGGTGCCGAGATAATCGCTCGTCGCCGCGGCCGTGATGAGCGGCTTGAGGAGGTCGAGCCCCGCGTACATGGCACGCGCCGAGAGCAGCACCTGCGGCACGTAGTACTCGTTGCGGCGGAACTTCTCGCCCACGACGTCCATGCCGGGGATGAGCCCCTTGAAGATGATCTCCTTGGGATCGAGGCCGAGGTCCAGGCCTTCCCGGGTCATCCGGGCCACCGTGTCCTTGTCGCCGAGGATGAGCGCCCGCGCGATGCGCGGGTAATCGTACGCGCCGTCCCGGCCGCTGCTCATCGCCCTCCTTGTAACACGGCCCCCGGGGACCGACAAGGCGTCACGACTGCCGCGACTCTCTCGCGGGCTCGTGCGCCAGGAGGTCTTCCTGTCTGGTCCACAGGACGCAGCGGTCCGTGAGCTTGCACTCCGGCACGCACGGCTCGGCGTGCACGACCACGTGCGAGTTCCGGATGCTGCGCTCGATCTCCTTCTCGATGTGGTCGACGATGTCGTGGGCGTCCCCGAGCGGTAGGTGCCGGCACAGCACGACGGAGAAGTCGATCTGGCGCTGGGATCCGGCGCGCCGCGTCCGGAGATCGTGCGAGGAGACGACGAACTTGTGGCAGTGGATGATCCGCTCGATCTCGCGCTGCTCCTCGGCCGGGATCGCCGCGTCCATGAGGTCGCGCACGGAGCGGGTGACGATGCGATAGCCGGACCGCAGGATGAGCCCGCCGACGCCCATGGCGATCAGCGGATCGAAGACCGCCGAGCCCGTCAGCCTCAGCAGGACGAGCGCCACGAGCACCCCGGCATTGGTCCACACGTCCGTGGCGTAGTGCAGGGAATCGGCCATGAGCACCATCGAGTCCGTCCGGACGGCGACCTGGCGGAGGTGCCGGGTGATCCACCAGCTCACCGCGATGGACACCGCCATCACCGCGACGCCCCACTCGGTGTGCTCGGGCCGTGTCCCCCGCAGCAGCCGCCGCACCGCCTCGACGATGATGAAGCCGCCCAGCGCCGCGATCGCCGTGGCCTGCACGAGGCCGGCGAGATTCTCCACCTTCCCGTGGCCGTAGGGGTGCCCCTCGTCGGCTGGCGAATCCGCGACGTGGATGGAGAAGAGGTTCAGGCTCGAGACGATGACGTCCATGAGCGAGTCGGCGGCTGCCGAGATGAGGCCGATCGAGTTGGTGGCGAGGCCGGTCGCGAGCTTCAGCACGGCGAGCCCAGCCGCGCCGCCGATGGCGACCTTCTCGGCGCGCGTCTTCGGAGACATGGTCCGGCCCAGCATCCCTCCCATCATATCAGCCGCCCGTCTCGCGGCCGTCACGATGCGCTCCGGCGTTCGCTCACGCGCGCCGGCCCAGCCAGCGCTCGCGCAGCTCCTCCAGGGAACGGACCGCGAGGTCTGCGCGCCCTTCGCCCTCGCCGTCGCTCGCCGGATCGACCCAGATCGTGAACATCCCGGCCGCGCGGCCGCCCGCGACGTCGGTCGCCAGGCTGTCCCCGACCATCGCGGCCTCACCCGGGCGGCAGCCCAGACGCTCGAGCGCCATCTCGAAGATCGGGCGGTGGGGCTTGCCGACCACGACCGGTCGCGCGCCGCCGGCGACCGCGATGGCCTCGGCCAGGGCGCCGCAGCCCGGGTCGAACTCGCCGGGGGCGACGGGCAGCCGGGGATCGAGGTTCACGGTGAAGAACGCGGCGCCCGACGCGACCGCGCGCGACGCCGCGCGGAGGCGCGCGAAGTCGAAGGCCGGGTCGTTCCCGACGGCCACGGCCTGCGCGCGCGGCCACTCCGCGACCGGCAGCGCGGTGTGTCCCGCCGCCTCGAGGACCTGCCGCATCTCGTCCGTGCCGAGTCCGAGCACCCGCACGGGACCCACGCGGCGCCGGATCGTCTCGCCGAGCAGCTCCAGCGCGGCCAGCACCGCGTCCGGCGGGGTGGCGATGCCGAGCCGGGTGAGGCGCTCGCTGAGCGCGGGGGCCAGCTCGCGGGAGCTGTTGGTGACGAAGACGACCCGCCGACCCTCGGCCCGCAGCGTCGCGACCAAATCGGCGGCGCCGGGCAGCAGCGTCTGGCCGGCCCAGATGCAGCCGTCGAGGTCGAAGGCGAAGCCGCGCAGATCGTGGAGCGTCATCAGAGGCCCGCGACCCGTGCCGCCGCGGCACCGGGACCGCCGCGCATGTGACGGAGGGCGAGCGGCAGGCAGGGCAGCGCGGCGAGACCGAGGACCACGTAGACCGCCAGCGGGCCCGCGTGCGCGAGCAGCGAGGTCGCCGCCAGCGGCCCCACGAACGAGGCGGCGATCCGCGACGAGTTGATCAGGCCGAGCGTCTGCCCGCGGACCCGCGGGGCGACGTGCGCGAAGAGCAGCGGGAAGAGCGGGGCGATGCTGAAGACCTGGACGGCGCGGACCGCCCCGAACCACCAGACGGTGGGCGCGACGCCCAGCAGGCAGAGCCCGACGGCCGACGCGTAGGTCATCCCGCGAATGGCCGCGCGGTCCCCGGCGACCTCGGCCAGGCGCGGGGAGGCGAAGGCGCCCGCCGCGGCGGCCGCGCCCGAGACGAACACGAGGACGCCTCCGGCCTCGAGGCGGTGGCTCTCCGGTACGCCAAAGCCGGCCAGGACGTCGGGGAGGATGGCCGGCAGGAAGGCGATCTGCGCGGTGCCCGCGAGCGACAGGAGGCTCACCCCCACGATCTCCGGCCACGGCGCCGTCTCCGCGGCCGGCGGCGGCGCCACCGCGGACACCCTCCGGACCCCCCACGCGACGATCCACGCGCTCACGCCGAGCAGGATACCCGCCAGGACGAACGACCGCCCGTAGCCGATGCGCGCCGCCGTGACGGCCCCGGCGAGCGGCCCGAAGATCTGACCCACGGTGAGCGCCGACTGGTACGCCGAGATGCCGCGGCGGAGGTCGGCGTCCCGGGCGGCGCCGACCATCATGAAGCCGAGGGTGGAGGCGCCGCCGATCAGGCCGAGGCCGAGCCGGATGAGGAAGAGGTGCGGCAGCGTGACGGCCCAGGCCATGCCGACGAACGTGAGGGACTGCGCGCTCACCGCGCCGACGTAGAGCCACTTCGGGCTCACCCGGGTCGCGAGCCAGCCCCACATCGCGGCCGATGGCACCGTGACGAGGCCGGTGATGCCGAGGATCCAGCCGATCCAGCGGAGCGTCGTCGGCGCGTCGTGCGGGCTGATGGCGGTGACGTAGAAGGGCAGGCTCACGTAGACGAACGACCAGGCGAAGTTGCCGAGGAGCTGCGCGAACGCGAGGGTCTGATGCCCCACCGTCGCGCTCAGGCGGCGACCGATGGCGGTCGAGACAACGCCGGCCCGTGGCGCCGCGCGCTCAGCGGGCCCCGGTACCGCCCGGTGCCGGCCCTCGGGTCCCCCCGAGCGCGGGGAAGCCGCCCGGGTCGAGGTCGCTCCCGGCGCGAAGCACGTCGAGACGGCCCCGCATGGACACGATCTCGGCCTGCTGGCTCGCGATGATCGCCTCGGCGAGCTGGCGGACGAGCGGGTCGCGCCCGTGCACGAGGAGCAGCCGCGCCATCTCCACCGCGCCCTCGTGGTGCGGGATCATCATCGCGAGGAAGTCCCGGTCCGGGTCGCCGGTCATCGGCGCCGCCTGCATCCGTCGCGTCATCGCCGCCATCGAGGCGTGCATGGCGACGTCGAAGCCCCCGGCCGGTCCATCGGACACGCGCGCCGTGCCCATCCGTCGCTCCTCCGCGGCCCGCGCGGGCCGGCCGCTCACGCCGTCTGGCCCGGGGCGCCGGGCCGGACGTAGACGAGGTTGATGCTCTTCTTGTTCCGGAGCGAGCCCGACGGGAGGGCCATCGCCCCGAGCGGGATCTGCGCCACGAACGCGGGGGCGAACGGGTTCGACACGTCGAACGCGCTCGCGACGGTCTGGCCCGCGGCCGGCGTCCCGGGCAGCTCGTCCTGCTCGTGGGCGACGTAGAGGCGCGTGCCCGCGGGATTCGTCCACAGGCCGTGCGCCTCGCGCCCGTGCGTGAAGAACGTCGCGGCCACGCGGCGCGAGCCCGGCGCCGCGGCGCGGTCGATGATCGCGATCTGGCTCGACGCCACGCCGCCGGGCCCCCCGTCGTCCACCCGGGCCAGGCTGACGTAGATGGCCCTCCCGCGCGCGTTCTCCACGAACTCGAGGTGGTTGGGGCGGGCCAGGGCCCCCAGCGCCACCGTGTCGAGGACCCGGTGTGGCTCGCGCGCCTCGAGGGCGGAGACGCGGTCGGCGAGCTTGTGGGACATCCAGACCTCGGCGCCGTCGGGCGAGGTCTTCAGGAACGGCGTGAAGCCCGGCGGGTCCTGCGCGGCGATGTCGAGCGTGGCCTTCCGCGCGGGGTGGGACCGCCCCTGGCCGTCGGCCTGCACCGCGAAGACGTCCACCCGCGGCGTCTTCTGGCTCACCACGAAGGCCAGCGCCCCGTCGGCCGAGAACCAGACCTGGGCGGGGCCGTTCACGGTCGGCACGTAGGCCCGCACCGCGCCGGCCGGGACCCCGCCGCTCTCCCTCGTCGCCGCCTCGAGATCGAGGATCGCGATCCGGTCCTCGCCCCGGACGGCGACCCACAGCTCCTTCCCGTTCCGCGTGAAGGTCGGCTCGTGAGGCTCCCGGCCCACCAGGATGCCGCTCGACAGCCGCTCCGCGTTCGTGCTCGGGCCGGCCTGCGGGTTCGGCGTGTTGCCGACGACCCGCTTCGCCACGGTGTCGATCAGGTACACGTTGCTGGTGCCCCGCCCGCTCGTCGCGAGGAGCCGGCCGTCGGGCGACGGCACGACCCCGTGGACCGCGATCGCGCCGTGGTAGAGGGGCTTTCCGACCATGGCGGCGTGGGTCGGCATCGCCCCGCCCGTCACGAACCGGAAGGGCGGCCGGGGGTCCTCGTCGAAGCTCGTCAGGTTGATCGTGGTGTCCACGGTGTTGGAGCGCGGGTCGATCACGCTGACCGTGTTCGAGTCCTCGTTGGCGATGAAGACCCGGTCGGTCGGCTCGACCGCGACGCCCTGCGCCTGGGCCACCGCCCGCCGGCCGGGCGCCGAGGCCGCGAGCGCCCCCGCCACCGCCGCCTTCAGGACCGCTCGCCGCGACATGTCCATTCCCCGTATCCTCCTTCCGCCGCCATCCAACGCCATCATACTGGCACTATTGTGCCGGCCCGGAACGAGTCCCGTCCACCGGGGCCTGGACGACCCGGGCACCCGCCGCCACCCCGGCCTTTGCTCGAACCCCGGCGAGGGCGGTATACTCTGGCTGGTACGACGCGGGCGATGGAGTTCGCCCCGAACCGCTGCTCCAGGGGCAGCTGATAACTCCTACTGGCGATGTCCGGTAGGAGTCTTCGTTTTCCGGGCTCCTGCCGGAGCCCGGATTTGTTTTCCGGACCGGAGGTGGGCCTCCCAGGAGGTGCGTCATGGCGGAGCAGGAGCGCAAGAGCCGACGCTCTACGGAACCCGAAAAACGCGAGGAGGCGCCCGCCGCGAACCCGAAGGTGGCGGAAAAAGGCAAGGCGCTGAAGAAGAGCATGGACGAGATCATCGACGACATCGACGGCGTCCTCGAGGAGAACGCCGAGGAGTTCGTGAAGAGCTACGTCCAGCGCGGCGGAGAGTAGCGGCGGGTGGACGTGGAGCGCGTGCTGACGACGCTCGGCTGGCGCCCCCAGCGCCGCGCCAGCAAGTTCATCGCCTACTTTCAGCTCGTCGGGGCGTGCGACCAGCCCGGGTGCCCGGTCTGCCGTTGCCTCCAGGATTCGACGTTCCGGTCACTGGACGCCCTTCTCTACGAGCAGGTCAACGATCCGGGCACCCGTGCGCTGCTCGACCGGTCGTGGGGGTTCTGCGCGTGGCACGCCTGGTTGGCGACCGAGATCAAGAATGCGGCGCTCGGACTCGCGATCATCTACCGGGATCTGCTGGACCAGTGCCACACGCGGCTGAGCGCGAGCCAGCGGCAGCTCGCCGATTCCCCCCGGTCCACCGGCTGGCGCCGATTCTTCCGGCGCTGGCAGCCGGTGGCCCTGGCGCGGGCCCGGCTCAGCCGGACGCGCTGCCTCCTCTGCGAGAGCCTGGCGCGGGCCGAGCAGGGCTACCTCCTCACCCTCCTGGAATACGTAGAGGACCCCGACTTCGACCGCGCCTACGCGCGCTCGACCGGGATCTGTCTGCCCCATCTGACGATGGCCCTCGACCGCCACCCCGCCCACGCCGGCGCCGCGCCGCTGCTGGCGCGCACGCGCCGCAAGCTGGAGCGGCTCCGCGAGGAGCTGCGCGGCTTCATCGACAAGCACGACTACCGGAGGCACGCGCCCTACACCGAGGAAGAGGCGGCGTCGTGGACGAACGCGATCGCGCTCCTCGTCGGCCGCCGCGAGATCTTCGGGAACGAGCTCTCGCGCCTCCCCAGCCCGCGCGCGGATGCCCAGGGGCGGCGCGACGACCCCGAGCCGGAGTCCATGCCAGCCGAGTCGGCCGAGGCGCTGCGCGAGCGCCTCGAAGCTCTCGCCTTCGAGAAAGGGCGGCTGGAGCTCCGCCTCCGCGAATTCACGCGACAGCTCGGCGATGAGTCCAGCCGGGCGGCGGCGCTCCACTACCGTCTGTGGTCGGTGAGCGAGGATCGGAACGTGCTCGAGATGAATCTCGCCGGCGAGCGGGCGGCTGCCCGTACCTGGGAGTCGGTCGTGCGGGACCTGCGAACGGAGATCGAGCAGCTCAAGACACGCCTCGCGAAGTACGAGCCCCCGCCGGACGACGCCGACTGATGCCTGGCCCTCGCGCCGTCCGCGCGCTCCTCAGCCGGGGTGGGCAGCAGTCCACCCTATGCCCTGCCGAAGCGGAGGACTGAATGGAGAGCGCATACATCGCCATGCTGGCCGGCCTCCTCATCCTGCTCGCCAGCATGGCCTCCGTGGAGATGGGCCTGTCGGTGGCGCTCATCGAGATCGCCTTCGGTGTCGTTGCGGGGAATCTTCTCGGTCTCCACACGGCACCGTGGCTCGACTTCCTCGCGAGCTTCGCCGGCATCGTGCTGACGTTCCTGGCGGGCGCCGAAGTGGACGTCGCGCTCATGCGCCAGAAGCTCAAGGAGAGCCTCGTAATCGGGGGACTCTCCTTCGCCGCGCCCTTTTTCGGCGCCTGGGCGTTCTGCCAGTCCGTCCTCGGCTGGCCCCTGCAAACCGCGCAGCTCACCGGCGTGGCGCTCTCCACCACGTCGCTCGCCGTGGTTTACGCCGTGCTGGTCGAGACCGGGCTTACCGCCCATCCGACCGGGAAGCTGCTGATGGCGGCGACGTTCGTCACCGATTTCGGCACGGCGGCCGCCCTCAGCCTGCTCTTCATCCGGCCCACGGTGTGGCTTCTGGCGTTCGTGGCGGTCTCCGTCGCCATCATCGCCGTGATGCCGCGCCTCCATCGCTGGTTCTTCACGCGGTACGGCCGGCGGGTCATCGAGCCGGAGATCAAGGGCGCCTTCGCCGCCATCCTCGTGCTGATGTATTTCGCGGAGCTCGCGCAGAGCCACGCCGTGCTGCCGGCGTTCATCCTCGGCCTCGCCGTGTCGCGCGTCTTCGAGCAGCACCGGGAGGAGCAGCGGCGCTTCCGGGTCGTCGCGTTTGCGTTCCTCACGCCGTTCTTCTTCCTGAAGGGCGGCCTCAACGTGTCGCTGCGGCTGGTGTGGGCGAACCTCGGGCTCCTCGCGCTCTTGTTCGGTGTCAAGCAGGTCACGAAGCTCCTCGGCGTGTACCCGCCATCGATCCGGTACCTCCCGCCCCGCGACGCGATGTTCACGACCCTCCTCATGAGCACCGGGCTCACCTTCGGCACGATCTCGTCGCTCTACGGGCTCCGGAGCGGGATTTTCGATCAGGCGCAGTTTTCCGTCGTCGTGACCGTCGTCGTGTTGAGCGCGATCGTCCCGACCTTCATCGCCCAGCGCTGGTTCGATCCTCGCCGGACGGCGGCCCCCGTCGCGCCGGCTCGACCGGCGCTGGTGCCGGACGCGCCGGGGGAGCGCGAAGGAGGCTAAAGGAGACTGGCCGATGTTTCACAAGATCCTCGTCGCCTACGACGGGTCGGACGGCTCCAGACGGGCGTTGCGGGCCGGGATCGAGCTGGCCAAGGGGTTCGGGGCCGAGCTGTACACGATCTCGGTCATGGAGCACCTGCCCCACTATGCAGCCACGATCGGTGAGGTGAAGGATGCCCAGGCGGCCTTCGAGACGTTCTTCCGGGAGCTGACCAAGCAGGCGCGCGATCTCGCGGCGCTGCAGGGCGTCGAGCTCGAGACGGCCGTGAAACCGGGTCACGAGGTCGAGACGATCGTGACGTTTGCGAAGGACGGCGGGTTCGACCTTCTCGTGATCGGCTTCGTGGGCCACTCGAACATCTGGGGCCGGATCATGGGAAGCACGACCCAGAACCTGAGCCGGCTGGCCCCGTGCTCGGTGCTCATCGTGAAGTGACAGCTCCGCCGCGCAGCATGGCGACCCCCAAAGCTGAGCCGGTGACGCCGGCACGCAGCCCCGACGCGATTCCGGCGGCGGTCGCGCTCAGGCTGGTCGTGTTGCTGGGTGCGGTCAGCCTCTTCGCCGACATGACCTACGAGGGCGCGAGGAGCGTGACCGGCCCGTTCCTCGCGGTCCTCGGCGCGAGCGGCACGGCGGTCGGCATCGTGGCCGGGGCCGGCGAGCTCGTGGCTTACGCCGTCCGCCTCGTCTCCGGGTACCTGACCGACCGCACCGGCCGCTACTGGGCCATCACGCTGCTTGGCTATTCCGTCAACCTGCTCGCGGTTCCCTTGCTCGCCTTGACAGGCCGCTGGGAGACCGCGGCGCTCCTCATGATCGCCGAGCGCCTGGGGAAGGCGATCCGGACCCCTCTGCCGCCCTACCATCTGCCGCCCACCCCTCCCCGGGACGCGACTCGTCGCGTCTATCAGCGCGACGGGGGCAGCAGGCAGAGGCCCTGGGCGGGGATGCCGAGGGCCGTGTTGAACTTGGCGCGGAAGTGCTCGGTGGCGATCGTGACGGCGAGCTCGACGATCTGCGGCACCGTGAAGTGGTCGCGCAACGGCTCGAAGACCGCGTCGGTCACGGCGGTCGGCGTGGCGGTTACCGCCTCGGCGAAGGCGAGCGCGGCCCGCTCCGCGGGCGTGAACAGCAGGCTCGCCCGGAACTTCTCGACCGCCTGGAGCTTCTCGACGCCGGCGCCGTGGCTCATCCCCCGGGATGAGTTGATGTCCATTCAGAACGGACAGCCGATGAGCTGGGCCACGCGCAGCGAGACCAGGTCCCGCAGCTCGGGCGGGAGCTGCCCGGACTTCTCGAGGGCGACGGCGAGACCGCGGGCGCCCCGCACCAGCGGCGGGCAGTGGGCCATCACCAGGGTCGGCGTCAGGGGCGCGCCCCACAGCTCGGTCTGCTGGGCGAAGATCTCCCGCAGCTCGGCGGCGGCCGCGACGGGGTCGATGGGCGGGATGCGATTCACGGCCTGACCTCCCTACGCCCGTTGGTCCGCCTGCACTACTTGACACCCCGTGGACAGCTGTGGAATATATCGGCCACGACGCGCGAGGCGCAGTCCGGCTCCCTCATCCCCAGCGCGCGGGGCCGCCGACGGCGGCAGCCCGGTGGTAGCGGGCACCCGAACGGGCCTCACGGGTGCGGTTTCCAATGGTCGGGACGGGCCCTGACTATACCCTCTAACCTGGAGCCTGACAACCGCGGGGCCGCATGCACTTTGAGGTCCTAGGCTGCCACGGAGGGGACGTCCCGAACCTCCGTCTCCCGACCTTCCTCCTCAACGGGCGCGTCCTGCTGGAAGCCGGCGGCGTGACCGCCGCCCTGCCGTTGGAGAAGCAGATCGCGCTCCAGCACGTCCTGGTCTCCCACGCGCACCTCGACCACATCGTGGGCCTGGCCTTCCTCGTCGACAACATTCAGTCGCAAGCGGTGGGCGGGCGCGCGAGCTCGGTCACGACGGCGTCCCTGGCGCCGGTCATCAAGGACCTGCGCACCCACTGCTTCAACAACCGCCTGTGGCCGGACTTCACCGCGCTGCCCACCCCGGATGCCCCGGTCCTCCGCCTGGAGGCGCTCGTGGAGGGTGAGCCGACCAAGTTCGGGGACCTCACGGTCATCCCCGTGCCGGTCAACCACGCGGTGCCGGCGGCGGGATTCGTCATCTCCGACGGCGCCTCGGGCCTGGTCTTCTCCGGGGATACCGGGCCCACCGAGCAGCTCTGGCGCGTCGCGCGGCACGTCCGCGACATCGGCGCCGTCGTGGTGGAGACCGCCTTCCCGAATCGACTCGAGGCGCTCGCCCACGCCTCCGGACACCTCACGCCCCGGCTCCTCCAGCGCGAGATGGAGCGGATGCCGAACGCTCCGATCTGGGTCTACCACGTCAAGCCCGCGTACTACGAGGAGACCGCCGAGGAGCTGGGGCGGCTGGAGGGGCGCGTGCAGCTCCTGGAGCAAGGCCGCACCTACACCTTCTAGCCGGGCCGATAGCCGTCGCCTCTCGGCCCGGCTCGGGCGTTCGCGCCTCGGCGAACGGCTCGGGCCTGTCGCCCCCAAGTTCGGCGACCGCTAACGGGCGCGGCGGGCGAGCTCGACCTCGATCGCCGGCAGCGCCTCCAGGATCACCTCCCCCACGACGGCCAGGCTCCGGGCGTCGAGCTTGTCCGGCGTGTCCTCGGGCGTGTGCCAGAACGCGTTCTGCCCGGCCCGGCCGCCGTACTCGAAGTCGATGAGGAGGGCCGCCGCAACCCCCGCATCCAGGAACGGCGTGTGGTCGTCCTCCACCGGCTGCCGCTCGTCGAGGAAGTGCCGGTCGTGGCCGAGCCGGCGCGCGACGGCCCACACCAGGTCGGTCAGCCACGGCGTGGAGGCCGCCTCGCGGCGGATCCCCAGGTCGCGATCGCCGATCATGTCGGCGACGAGAAGCGCCCGCAGGCGGGGGAGGGTGCCGGAGGCGCGGAGCGCCGCCACGAAGGCGCGACTGCCGTAAAGGCTGTCCGTCGGGCTCCACTCGACCTGCGCCTCCTCGCCGTCGAAGAAGACGAGCCAGCGCGTGTAGGCCGGGGGGGCGGCCCGATGGCGGGCCGCCAGCGCGCGGCCGAGCTCGAGCAAGAGCGCGGCGGAGGAGCCGCCGTCGTTGGCGCCGACGAAGCGGAACGTGGAGAAGACCTTCGTGTCGTAGTGACCGGCGACGGCCACGACCTCCGGCCGCCGGCCCGGCCACTCGCCGACGACGTTCGTCATCCGGACCGGTCCGCGGGGCGTGCGCGCCGTGAAGGCCTCCTCCCGGACCCGCCAGCCGGCCTGGCGAAGCTGCCCGACGATGTAGGCCCGGGCCCGCGCCAGCGCCGGGGAGCCGGGCGGTCGCGGTCCGAAGCCGACGAGCCGCTCGACGTCCCGCAGGGCCCGCGGCCCGTCGAACGCGGCCGCCGCGACCGCGAGGAGGGCGCCGGCCAGGAGGATCGTCACCGCCCCGCCGGCCGCGCGGCCGAGCGCGCCCGCCCTCACGGCGTGAGGCCGGCCGCCGCGTAGTAGTTCAGGCTCATGAAGAACTCGCCGCGCGCCGCCGCCGCATCGGCGTCCGCGAGCCAGCGGGCCCCTTGGGCCGCGCTGATCACCCGCCATCGGGTCACCAGGTCGACCCGCCGCGTGAGCATCGAGCGCACGTACTCGTCGTAGACGGGCTCGACGAGGACGAACGCCCGCCCGCGCACGCCGGCGAGCCCCGCCGCCCGAAGCCGCCGGACGAGGGTGCGCCCGCTCCAGGGGTTGGCGTAGTAGCGCTCGGCATGGGCCTCGATGATCCGCCGCGTCAGCGGCCGGTCCGGCAGGTCGAGGACCAGGCTGCCGAGGTCCTGATCCAGCACCGCGACGCGCCCGCCGGGGCGCACGACGCGGGCCATCTCGGCCAGGACGCGATCGCTCTCCGCGACGTGCAGGAGGACGGTGACCGCCACCGCGGCATCGAACGAGTCCCGGGCGAACGGAAGGCGCCGCCCGTCGGCCACGCGGAAGGCGCACCGCGCCCCCGACCGATGCGCGGCCGTCCGGCGGCGCGCCTCGCGCACGAAGGCGCGGCTCGGGTCGATGCCGACGACGCGGCCCGCGACGCCGACCCGGGCGCCGAGATCGCGCGTGACCACGCCACTCCCGCAGCCCACCTCGAGGACACGCCAGCCCGGCCGGATGCCGGCGAACGCCAGAAACGCCCGGCGAAGGCGCCGCTGATGCGGCTGCGCGCCGCGGGCTTCCAGGAAGTGGGCGAACTGGAGCGGGTCCGGCTGCGCGTCGATGGCGACGTAGGGATCGGGCGAGTCGAGCGCCGGCCGGGTGCGGGCGCGGCGGGCGCGCTCCGGGACGGCGCGGCGCCGGCTCAGGAGGGGACCTTGAATTTCGCGGCGCAGGCGGGGCTGCAGAAGTAGTACGTGGCGGCGCCGGCGGTCCGGCTGACGGCGGTCCGGCGCGGCACGTAGGTCTCGCAGACCGGATCCTTCACCAGCTCGTTCCGTAGCGCGCGCGGCGCGCCGGCGCGGCCCCCGCCCCGGAACCCGGCCAGGAAGCCTGCGATGGCGGCGCGAACGAGCAGGAAGATCAGAACGGCGAGGAGGACGAGGAGGAGGAGCCGGACCACGGCTCCTCTAGGATGCCAGGGTCATGGGGGCGCGTTACCCGTTTTCCGGCCGGATGTGCAGCGATTTGAGAAAGTCCTGGTCGAGCTTCGTCAGCTCGAAGCGGAGATCGCCGTTTTCCGGGACGGCACCGATCTCCCGCACGACGTAGGTCTCGTCCTCGTCCTCGGACGCGCCGTCGCCGTTCTCGGTCTCGCCGTCGTCTTCGGCCTCGGCCGCGCCCTCGGCGGACTCCGCGTTCGCGACGAAGAAGAGCCGCGCCTCGTAACCGTTTCGCACGAGCTCCGCGAGCGCGTCACGCACCGCCGAAGAGGTCGAGAGCGACGCCTCGACGGCCTGCATGAGCTTCGCCATCAGGTCGCGGACCGCGTCGTCCTTGTCCATGCGAGCCCTCGAACTCAGGATAGCCCCCACCCCCCCGGCTGTCAAATTTCCGCACACCGGCCGCGGCGCGCGGCAACCGCGCGAAAAGCCGCCGTTCATCGCTTCAGGACCGCCCTGTGCGCCCGTCCCGCGCCGGCTTGCGGCGGACCGCCTCCTCGATGCGCTCGAACCGGCGGCGCAGCGGCGCCAGCCCTTCGTCGTGCGTGAGGATGTAGAGTTCGCCGGCCTGAATGGCGGCCAGGGTCTCGACCGCGACCTCTTCGGGAGCGAGCGTCCGGCCCATCAACCTCACCGTCGCGGGCGGTTCGCGCGCGGGATCGCGGAGGGCAGCCGGCCGGTTTCGCTCGGCCTCGCCGATCCGGGTCGCCACGCCCATCGGGCAGAGGACGGAGACCCCGATCCCGTAAGGTCGCAGGTCCTTGGCCAGCGTCTCCGAGAGGCCGACGATCGCGTACTTGGTCGTGGTGTAGACGCCGAGTCCCGCGCTGGCGACGAGCCCGGCCATGGACGCCGTGTTGACGACGTGGCCGTGTCCTTGCGCGATCATCCGCGGCAGGAAAGCCTCGAGCCCGTGGATGACGCCCCAGAGGTTCACACCGATGACCCACTGCCAGTCGCGGTACGTCGCGCGCTCGAGCCCGCCCTGGACGAGGACACCGGCGTTGTTGCAGAGGACGTGCACGGCGCCGAAGCGGCGGAAGGCGCGGTCGGCCAGCGCCTGCACCTGGGCGCGGTCGGCCACGTCAGTGGGAATGGCGAGCGGCTCGGGCCCGCACGCGGTGACCTGGCGGCCGGTCTCCGCGAGGCCGGCCTCGTCGACGTCGGCAACGACGACGCGAGCGCCGGCCCGGGCGAAGGCGAGCGCGAGGGCCCGCCCGATCCCGCTCCCGCCGCCCGTGACGACCGAGACCCGACCGTCGAAGCTCGCGAGCGGCATCACGGTCCGGACGTCCTCACCGCTCGCGGCGGCCGGCTCAATCGTCTGTCGGAGGTGGGACGAGGTAACCGGGCGGTGGGTGGTCGGGAAGCCGGTAGCGAATGTACGCGTACCCCCATTCCCGGTGGTACGCGTCCGCCGCCTCCACGGACGCCCGCGCCAGGCGGTCGAAGGCCGGCCAGTCGCGCGCGCGGATGGCGGCGTCGATCGGGTCGAGGAACTCCGCGGTGAACTTGCCGAGAGCCTCGGCGTACTTCGGCCGCGTCAGCTTGGCCGTGTTGAAGACCTTCCGCGCTCCCCGGAGCTGGTAGGCGGCGAGCTCCCAGTTTCCCGCCTGGGCTGCGAAGTACATGACGTGATACCGCTGCGCGAGCGCGAGCATCAGCTCGGACATGCCCGGCATCATGCCGGCCATCTGGTCGAGCGTGAGCTCCCCGTGCTTCGTCCGCCCGACGATCTTGTCCACGCGTGCCTCCCTCCCCGGAGGCACCTTAAGCCCGCTGACGGGCGCCGGTCAAGGCGCCGGCGGACGCGCGCGTCGTGCGGCTCCCCGAATGCTGCGCGAGGGAATCTCCATGACGAGCGAAAGACGACGCCGACCGCCCAACGAGCCTGCCGCTCGACACCGCGGCCGCCCGAGCGCGGGCTTGCCCGCGCAACCGATCCGGAGGGAGGAACCGGAGGGGGCCGTCGAGGCCCCCTCCGGAAGGCTTAGCAGACCTCTCGCACCCGCTCCTGAATGAGCTGGCCGTTCTGGTAGACCCGCTCCTGCACCTGGCGGCAGCCGTTGGGACCGCGGCCCTGTGGCGCCGCCTCGACCCGCTGGAAGCCGTCCGTCGTCTGATACGCCACCGGCCGGTTCTGGACCGCGGCCTCGTTCGCGGCACGGGACGAGATCTCCGTCAAGCCGCCACCGAGGACGGCCCCCAGAGCGCCTCCCAGCACCGCCCCCCGCCAGTGGTTCTTCTTGTCGACCAGGGCGCCCGCCCCCGCGCCCACCGCTGCCCCCAGACCGGCTCCCTGATACGTGCGCGGAGTCGTCACGAGGGGCGAGCCCTGAACCGCGGCGCAGGCCGCCAGTGTGCCGGCGACGAAGCTGACCATGAGCACCGAACTGATGAGCCGACGCATTGTCATCCTCCTTGCCTCAGCCCGACCCTCCCTGGCCGGGCCAGCATCCGTCTCGCCGCGCTGCCCTGTCGGCGCGCTGGGTTCCGTCTGCTCACCCCCTTGGACGTGGACGCCCCGGCATCGCTTCACGGCGCGCGTCGGCCCGGGGACGCGGTTGACCGGGCCTCGACACGGCCCCCCGGGCCCCGCCCGCGGGCGACCGGCCCGAACGCCGGGCGGCCCGTCTGCGCGCGGGCGTTCGCTGGCATAAGGGTTGCTCTCTCCCACGATACGGGGTGCAGAGGATCGTGCCGGCTGAAAGCGTCACGGTGCGCTGCGAGGCATGCGGCACGCTGAACCGCGTGCCGGGCCACGAGCGGGCGCGCCGGGCGCGGTGCGGGCGCTGTCACGCGCCGCTCCCGCTGGAGCCCGCCGCTCCGCTCACGGTCGCCGATGCGACGTTCGAGCGGGACGTCCTGCGCGCGCCGGTCCCGGTCCTCGTGGACTGCTGGGCGCCCTGGTGCGGCCCCTGCCGCCTCCTCTCGCCCGTCGTCGACGCGGTCGCGCGCGCCTACGAAGGCCGCGCCCGCGTGGCCAAGCTCGACGTTGACCAGAACCCCGCCGCCGCCACCCGCTATGGAGTCCAGAGCATTCCGACGCTGCTCTTCTTCGAAGGCGGCGAGCTGCGGGACCGTCTCGTGGGGACGGAGCCGCGGGCCGCGATCGAGGCTCGACTCGAGGCCCTGCTCCGGCGGCGCGCCGCCTCGGCATGATCGTGCTGGCGCTCAACTGCGGGAGCTCGTCGGTCAAGTTCCAGTTGATCGACACGGACCCCGAGAGGGCCGCCCGGGATGCCGACCGCCGCCTGGCCCGAGGGGCGGTCGAAGGCATCGGCGCCCAGGCCCGGTTCGTCGTCGAGGCGGACGGGCCGGCACGGGAGGAGGCCGCCGCGGTCGCCGACCATGAGGCGGCGGTCGGCCGCGTCCTGGCCTGGACGCACTCCGCCGCCGGCGGAGGGCCGGGTCTGTCGGCGTCCCGCGTCCAGGCGGTCGGCCATCGCGTGGTTCACGGAGGCGACGGCTTCACGAGGCCTGCGGTCATCGACGCGCGGGTCACCGAGGCGATCGAGGCCCTCGAGGCGCTCGCGCCGCTCCACAACGCGCCGAGCCTCGCCGGCATTCGGGCCGCGCGCCAGAGGCTGGGCCCGGCGGCGCCGATGGTGGCGGTCTTCGACACCGCGTTTCACGCGACGTTGCCCGATCATGCCGCGCGGTACGCCCTGCCCCACGAGCTTGCGGTCCGTCACCGCATCCGCCGGTACGGCTTCCACGGCACCTCGTACCGCTCCATCCTCGGCCGATACTGTCGGCTCACCGGCAGGCCGCCCGATCGGGCCACGCTCGTGGCCCTCCACCTGGGGAACGGTTGCTCGGCCGTCGCCATCCGCGAGGGGCGCTCCGTGGACACCTCGATGGGGTTCACGCCGCTGGAGGGGCTCGTCATGGGGACGCGGGCCGGGGACCTCGATCCCGCGATCGTGGGCCACCTCGCCCGCGCCGAGGGCGTGCCGGTCGCCGAGGTCGAGCGCTGGCTCAACGAGCGCTCCGGGCTGCTCGGCGTCTCGGGGCAGAGCGGGGACATGCGGACGCTCCTCCGGCGCGAGGCGGACGATGCCCGGGCGCGGCTCGCCGTGGAGCTCTTCTGCTACCGGGCGCGCAAGTACATCGGGGCGTACCTGGCGGCCCTGGGAGGCGCGGAGGCCGTCGTGTTCACCGGCGCCATCGGCGAGCGCGCGGCGGAGATCCGCGCGCGGATCTGTGCGGGCATGGAGTGGTGCGGCCTCGTGCTCGACTCGGCCCGCAACGCCGCCACGGTCGGCGAGGCCGCGCGGATCAGCCCGGACGGGGCGCCGGTGAGCGCCTTCGTGATCCCGACCGACGAGGAGCTGGTGATTGCCCGGGACACGGTCGAGACGCTGAGGGGGACGTGATGCGCGAGGTGGCCCCAGACGACGTCGCCCGCGCGGCGCCGGGAGGTCGCGCGCTCGTCGCGCGCGCCGCGGCGTACCGCGCGCAGGAGCCCGCCTTCGCCCGCTGGGCCGCGGGCTACGGGCGGATCCGTCACACGCCGCGGACCCAGGTGCGCGTGCACGACCTGGCCGAGCGCCTCGCCGCGGGCGCCGCGGCGGGGGACGGCGTGCCGATCTACGAGCTCCTCCACGCGGCCGACCGGATCGCGAGCGCCGGCATGTGGCTCGTCGTCCACGAGACCTACGCTCGGAACGTCTACCTCGATGGCCGCGCGCTCGGGGCGGAGGACTTCAAGCCGCACCCCGAGGGCCACACGGGCGGCGCCCTCAACATGGTGCCGGCCTATACCGGCTACCTGGCGGTCAACGCGCTGACCGGGCAGACGCGCGCCTGGCTCATGGGTCAGGGCCACTGCGTGGCCGCGGTGGATTCGGTCAACCTGCTCGTCGGGAACATGAGTCCCGCGCACGCGGCTCGCTACGACGTGACCGATGCCGGGCTCACCCGCTACGTCCAGGATTTTTACGCGTACCGCCTCCGCGCGGACGGCAGCCAGGACTCGCCCCTCGGCAGCCACGTCAACGTCCACACCGCGGGCGGCGTCGCCGAAGGCGGCTACCTCGGCTTCGCCGAGCTCCAGTACGTCCACATGCCGCTGCCGGGCGAGCGGCTGGTCGCTTTCTTGAGCGACGGCGCCTTCGAGGAGCAGCGCGGGAGCGACTGGGCGCCGCGCTGGTGGCGCGCCGAGGACTCGGGACTCGTGGCGCCCATCATGATCGCGAACGGCCGCCGCATCGACCAGCGCACGACCATGGCGCAGCAGGGCGGCGTCGACTGGCTGCGGCGACATCTGCGACTCAACGGCTTCGACCCGCTGACGTTCGACGGCCGCGACCCGGCGGCGTTCACCTGGGCGGTCTTCGAGCTGGAGCGCCGGCTCGAGGCGAGGGGCCGGGCGGCCCACTCGGACTCGGACGCGGACGGCTATCCCGTGCCGCTGCCCTATGGCATCGCCGTCGCCCCCAAGGGAGCCGGTTTCTACGGCGAAGGCACGAACCTCGCCCACAACCTCCCGCTAGGCGAAAACCCGCACCGCGACGCGGCCGCCGCGAAGCGGTTCAACACGCACGCCCGCAAGCTCTGGGTGCCGGCCCCGGAGCTCCGCGAGGCGGCGGGACGGCTCCAGCGCCACGACCGATCGGGTCGGCCGCGAGAGCGCGACCACGCGCTGGCGACCCGTGACGTTCGCCTCGGAACGGTGCCGGCGCCGGCGTTCCGGCCGGTCCCGGACGACCGGCGCGACCCCGCTCGCTGGACGCGCGCCTGCCCGATGGCAGCGGTGGACGAGCGGTTCCTCGCGACCGTGCGCGCGAACCCGCACCTGCGGCCCCGCGTCGGCAACCCCGACGAGATGCGCTCGAACCGCATGCAGCGGACGCTCGACGCGCTCAAATTCCGTGTCACGGCGCCGGAGCCCGAGATCCCGGAGGCGGTGAGCGGCGCGGTCATCACCGCGCTCAACGAGGAAGCGGTGGCCTCGGCCGGCCTCGCCAACAAGGGAGGCCTCAACATCGTCGTCACCTACGAGGCCTTCGGCGCCAAGATGCACGGCGCGGTGCGCCAGGAGATCGTCTTCGCCGATCACCAGAACGCGGCCGGCCGGCCGGCCGGCTGGCTCTCCATGCCGCTCGTCCTCACCTCGCACACGTGGGAGAACGCGAAGAACGAGCGGTCCCACCAGGATCCCGCCATGGCGGAGGCGCTGCTCGGAGAGCCGGCGGACGTCTCGCGCGTGGTCTTCCCCGCCGACTACAACACCGCGGCCGCCGTCATGCAGGCGGTCTATGAGACCCGCGGGCAGATCTGGACCCTCGTCGTTCCGAAGGGTGACACGATCGCCGACCTGTTCACCGCGCCGGAGGCGGCGGACCTCGTGCGCCAGGGCGGCGCGCGTCTCGACTGGAGCGGCGACCGAGCCGACGAGGCGCGTGTCCTCCTCACGGCCATCGGCGCCTACCAGCTCGCCGAGGCGCTGCGCGCCTCGCGGCGGCTCGCCGAGCGCGGCATCGCGCACGCCGTCAACTATCTCCTCGAGCCCGGGCGGTTCCGGCATGCGAGGAGCGAGCGCGAGGCCGCGCACGTGGTTCCAGATGAGGTGCGCCACGCGCTCTTCCCGGAAGCGGTCCGACCCCGCGTGTTCTTCACGCACACTCGGCCCGAGCCGATGCTCGGCGCCCTGGCCCCGCTCCATACCGGACGGGACACTGTCGGCCTCGGCTTCACGAACCACGGGGGCACGCTGAGCGTCGGCGGCCTCCTGTTCGTGAACGGGGCCACCTGGGCCCACGGCCTCGCCGCCGTGGCCCGGACGCTCGGGCTGGCGCGCCAGGCGGTGCTGACCGACGCGGAGATCGCCGCGCTCGACCACCAGGGCTCGCCGGACGGTGTCATCGTCTGATCAGGGGCGTGGAAGGCCGGGGCGCGGCTGGTCGAGGGCTTGCATGCGGCCAGTCCCAGACAGAGGTCGCAACGCAGGGCCCGAGCCTCTAGACTGGAAGCAGGAGGTGGGCGATGACGATCGAGATCCGAGGGATCGCCGGTGATCGGGTTCTCCACGCGTTCGTCGCCAGACAGCTCCGCGCCCTCGCAGCGCGGCTTCGGTTGAAGCCGATCGAGGCCGAGGCGAACTTCGTCGACGTGAACGGGCCGAAGGGCGGGGTGGACATCCGCTGCGGCCTCACCGTCCGGCTCCCGCGCCGCCCGACGCTCCACGCCGAGCACCTGGCGCCGACCGCGCGACTCGCCTTCGACGGCGGCCTCGTCGCGCTGGAGCGACAACTCGCCCGCTACGGGGACCGCGAGCGGGAGCTGCGACGCCGGCCCAAGAAGTACTTCGTCGCGAAGGCGCTGCTGGAAGGCCGTGCGCCCGCCGTCACCAAGCGACGGAAGGCCTCCTGAGCGCCATGGACTTCAACGCGCGCCTCCGCGAGCTGGCCAAGCAGACGAGCGCGGATCAGCCGATCGTGAGCGTGTACCTCAACACGCGCTGGGCGGACGAGCACCAGCGGGATCGCGTGCGGCTGTTCCTGAAGAACGAGATCCGCAAGGCGCGCCAGGGCGCGGGCGCCGCCCGGCTCGAGGACGACCTCCGCTGGATCGAGACGCAAGGCGAGGCGCTGGCGCGGCAATCCCAGTTCCCCGACGCGAGCGGGGTTGCCCTCTTCGCCTGCCAGGCGCTCGGCCTGCGCGAGATCCTGCCGCTGCGCGTCCCGTTCGACGATGCCTTCGTGGTGGACGAGACGCCCTTTCTCCGTCCGCTCGCCACGCTGCTCGAGCGGACGCCGTCGGCCGTGGTCGTCTTCGTCGACGGGGAGAGCGCCCGACTGGTCCCCGTGGACCCCGAGAGCGCCGGCGACGAGCTGACGCTCCAGAGCGAGGTGCAGGGCCAGCACCGGCGCGGCGGCTGGGCGCTCCTGGCCCAGTCGCGCTACGAGCGCCACATCGCCGAGCAGCGCGGCCGCCACTTCGAGGCGGTGGCGGCGGTCGTGTCACAGCTCACCGAGCAGAACGGGTTCGACCGCATCGTGCTCGCGGGCGAGCCGAAGAACGTCGCGCTCTTCCGGAAGCACCTGCCGGCCCCGGTGGCGGCGCGGGTCGCCGGCAGCGTCGCCGGCAGTCGCTACGAGCCGGCTGCGGCGATCCTCGGTCGGGCGACCGAGCTCCTGGCGCGGCTGGAGCGTGACACGGCGGCGGCGGACCTCGAGGACCTCCTCACCGAAGCGGCCAAGGGCGGCCAGGCCGTCGCGGGGCTCGAGGAGACGCTGGACGCAGTCGAGCGCGGCGCGGTCCGCCGCCTCTACCTGCTCGCGGGGTTCCGCGAGACGGGCCGGGTGTGCGCCGGGTGCGCGAGCCTCCAGCGCGGCGACGGGGCGAGCTGCCGGCTCTGCGGAAAACCCACCAAGGCGACCGAGCTCGGCGAGGCGATCGTGGATCGCGTCATCGCCGCGGGCGGGAAGGTCGAGACGGTCGAGCGCCACGGAGGCCTGGAGCGAGTGGGCGGCGTGGCCGCCCGCCTCCGCTACGCCCTCTAGGCCGGGCCGATAACCGTCGCATCCCGGCGTCCTCGG
>JBIOTN010000151.1:0-11719 GCA_044866005.1 Candidatus Rokuibacteriota bacterium
CCCTCGAAAGACTCAGGCCGTCTCCGCTTTCCGCTCCGAGATCAGCACCGGCCGCTCGAGGCCGAGGATGACCTCGCGCGTGATGATGCACTCCGTCAGCCCCTGGATCGACGGCAGCTCGTACATCACGTCGAGCATGACGTCCTCCAGGATCGCCCGCAGGCCGCGCGCGCCCGTGCCTCGCTTGAGCGCCTCGCCGGCGATGGCGACGGCGGCGTCCTCGGTGAACTTCAGGCGCACCTTCTCCAGCTCGAAGTACTTCTGGTACTGCTTGAGGATCGCGTTCTTCGGCTCGCGCAGGATCCGGACGAGCGCCGCCTCCTCCAGGTCGTGGAGCGTGGCCACCACGGGCAGGCGACCGACGAACTCGGGGATGAGACCGAACTTCAGGAGGTCCTCCGGCTGCGCCATGGCCAGGAGGTTCACGTTCTTCCGCTCCTCGCGGGTCTTGATCTCGGCGCCGAAGCCCATGCCCGACTTGCCGATCCGCCCCTCGATGATCTTGTCCAGTCCGACGAAGGCGCCGCCGCAGACGAAGAGGATGTTCGTCGTGTCGACCTGGATGAACTCCTGATGGGGGTGCTTCCGCCCGCCCTGGGGCGGCACGTTCGCTACCGTGCCCTCCAGGATCTTCAGGAGCGCCTGCTGCACGCCTTCCCCCGACACGTCCCGCGTGATCGAGGGGTTCTCCGACTTCCGCGCGATCTTGTCGATCTCGTCGATGTAGACGATGCCGCGCTCGGCCCGCTCCACGTCGTAGTCCGCCGCCTGCAGCAGGCGGAGGATGATGTTCTCCACGTCCTCGCCGACGTACCCGGCTTCGGTCAGGCTCGTCGCGTCGGCGATGGTGAACGGGACGTGCAGGATCTTGGCGAGGGTCTGGGCGAGCAGCGTCTTCCCCGACCCGGTCGGTCCGATCAGCAGGATGTTCGACTTCTGGAGCTCGACCTCGCCGGAGTCCGAGCCGGCCTCCACCCGCTTGTAGTGGTTGTGGACGGCCACCGCGAGGATCTTCTTCGCCCGCTCCTGGTCCACCACGTACTGATCCAGGATGGCCTTGATCTCGGACGGCTTCGGCAGGCTGCGGATCTCGCGGCTGCGCTCCTCCTCCCACTCCTCCGCGATGATGTCGTTGCAGAGCTCGATGCATTCGTCACAGATGTAGACCGTCGGGCCGGCAATCAGCTTCCTGACGTCGTTCTGGCTCTTGCCGCAGAACGAGCATTTGAGGACGCCGCCGTTTGCCTCGCGCGATCGGGCCATGCATGCCCTCCCTGTGAGCCCTACCCCTTGCGGCCGTCTCCCGCGCCGACGGCGGCCTGCGCCGTCTTCAACATGGGGACGTGCGACGAGATCACGTGGTCCACGAGCCCGTACTCCTTGGCCTGCTCGGCGGTCATGAAGAAATCGCGATCCGAGTCTTGCCGGACCCGCTCGATCGGCTGCCCGGTGTGCTGCACCAGGATCCGGTTCAGCTCGTCCCGGATGCGGAGGATCTCGCGCGCCTGGATGTCGATGTCGGTGGCCTGGCCCTGCACGCCCCCCAACGGCTGGTGGAGCATGATCCGGGAGTGCGGGAGGGCGAATCGCTTGCCCTTCGCCCCCGCGCAGAGAAGGAGCGCGCCCATGGAGGCCGCCTGGCCCATGCAGATCGTCGCTACCGCCGGCTTGATGTACTGCATCGTGTCGTAGATGGCGAGACCCGCCGTCACCGACCCGCCCGGGCTGTTGACGTAGAGGTAGACGTCCTTGTCGGCGTCCTCCGCCTCCAGGAACAGGAGCTGCGCGATGACCAGGTTCGCCATGTCGTCTTCGATGTAGCTCGGCAGGAAGATGATGCGCTCCTTGAGGAGCCGCGAGAAGATGTCGAACGCGCGCTCGCCGCGCGGCGTCTGCTCGACGACCATCGGCACCAGCCCCACGGGATACCTCCTACTGCTCGGGTTGACGTTCGGCCTGCTCGATCAAGAGAGCGAGCACCTTCGCCTCGCGGAGCCGGCGCCGCAGGCCGTCGAGGTCCCCGCCGCGCTCGAGGAGGGCCCGCACCGCCCGGGGCGCCCGGCCCGACTCGCGGGCGAGCCGCGCGATCTCCGTCTCGACCTCGGCCTCGCTGACCGTGATCTCTTCCTTCTCCGCGATCGCCTCCTCGAGGAGCGCCCAGCGCACGGCCCGCTCCGCCACCGGCCTGAGGTCGGCGCTCAGCTTGGCGTAATCCCAGGGGATGCGCTCGGGGTCGACGCCTTCCCGGCTCATCTGCGCCTGCAGGCGGCCGATGCGAAGGGCGATGTCGCGGAGCACGAGGCTCTCGGGCAGGGCGAAGTCGTGGCGCGCCAGCACGGCGTCGACGACCGCCTCCTCGAGCGCGAGCCGGTCCTGCCGCTCGCGCTGGATGGCGAGCTCCTGTCGGATCGCCTCGCGCAGCTCGGCCAGGGTCTGGTGCGCGCCCAGGGCCCGCGCGAACTCGTCATCCAGCGTCGGCAGCTCTTTCTCCTTGACCTCGACGACCCGCAGCGAGAGCGCCGCCGACTTGCCTCGCAGGTCCTCCCGCGGGTGCCGCTCCGGGAAACGGACGGTCAGGCGCCGCTCGTCGCCCGCGCCCACCCCGATCACCGCCTCGTCCATCTCGGGGAGCACCCGCCCCCTGCCGACCTGGAAGCCGTAGCCCTGCTCGGTCCGCGGCTCGGCCCCCTCGGGCTCGACCGTGTAGTCCACGACCACGTGGTCGCCCTCCCGAGCCGGCCGCGACACCGTGACGAGCGTGGCGTGCCGGTCGGCGAGGCTCGCCAGCGCGGCCTCGACGTCGGCGTCGGTGAGAGGCGCGGGGCGGTGGCGGACCGGGAGCCCGCGATACTCGCCGGGCGTGATGCTCGGTCTGATCTCGACGACCGCGGTGAAGCGGAGGGGCTGGCCCTCCTCGAGCTGGAGGTCGTGGACGTGCGGCTCGTCCACCGGGTGAAGGCGCGTCTCGTCGAGCGCGCGCCGGTAGACGTCGGGGATGAGCTCTTCGGCGACGGCGCGGCGCACCTCGTCCGCGAAGTGCGCCCGCACGAGCGACCGCGGGACCTTCCCGCGCCGGAAGCCCGGCAACCGCGCCTGCCGCTGGATACGCCCGTACGCGGCCTCCCAGGCCGCGGTGACCTCGCTCTCCGGCGCTTCCACCCGCAGCTGGCGCTTGCAGGGCTCGAGCTCTTGCACCTCAACCTTCATGCGTGGGTCGTCCTGTTCCGGTCGCCCCGCGGCCGCCCGCCGTTCCGGGCTGACGACACGCCGCCCCCCGGCGACCATGCGGTCGCGCACGGGACGGGAGGCGGCAAGAACGGCTCGTTACGGAAGGTTTGGTGCGAGAGGGGGGAGTTGAACCCCCAAGGGATTTCGCCCACTGGATCCTAAGTCCAGCGCGTCTGCCAGTTCCGCCACTCTCGCGGTTCCCAAGCATGGAGGAGTCGCACCTCCACCTTGCCGACTCGAGCCCCTCCAGGCCCCCTGAGTATACCGAAGACGTCCGAACCCCGCAAGAAACCGGCCCGCGGTCCTGCGGGGCTCAGCCGCCCGCGGCGTGGGGCGCGCCGCCGGCCAGCTCGGCGATGGTCAGCTCGAGCCCGGCGACGACGCGCGCGAGCCGCTCGTAGTCGATCCTGTCCGGCGTGTCCGCGGCCGTGTGGTACTCACGGTAGCGGTACGGGGCGGTGTCGGTCACCATCACGCCCGGATACCCGGCTTCCCAGAACGCCCAGTGATCGGACCATCCGACCCCGGGGACGACGTTGGGGATCGCCAGGCCCTCGGACGGAAAGCGGGCGTGCGCGCGGAAGGCGCGGATGGCGTCCCTGACCTGACCGCGCGAGCCGAGGTTCCCGATGAAGGCCAGGAAGTTTCCGGTCGACGGGTAGACCCAGCCGAAGGGGATCGGATAGCGCTGGCTCCCCGCCGCATCGGAATAGTAGCCGATCGTCTCGAGGCTCAACATCGTGACGACCCGCTCCTGGCGGGCCCGGAGCGCCCTCGCGTAGACCAGGCTACCCATCTGCGGCTGCTGGAAGTAGATCTCCTCGTTGGCGAACGCGACGAAGCGCACGGTGCGCGCGGGGGCGCGACGTGCGAACCGGCGGGCCAGGGCGAGCACTGCCGCGGTGCCGGTGGCGTTGTCGTTCGCCCCCGGGCTTCCGATGATCGAGTCGTAGTGCGCCCCGACCACGACGACCTCCGCCGGGCGGCTCCCGCCACGACGCTCGACCTCCAGGTTGTGAAAGACGCGCTCCACCGGGAGCCCGTGAGACGCCTCCGGGCTCACCTCGTAGGTCTGTCGACGGACCTCGTAGCCGGCCCGCCCCAGCGCGTCTTCGAGATACGCGACGGCCCGCGCCAGGTTGTCGGGCTGCAGCAGGTGGCGTTCCCCGATGTCGCCCGCGAGCACGGCGACGTGCCCCCGCAGCTCCTCGCGGAGGTCGCGCTCGGCGTCGCTGAGCGGCAGCAGGGGACCACGGTAGCTCGTGCCCGGCATCCGGAGCATCGTGAACCCGCCCGCGGCCGCGACCAGGAGCAGGAGGAAGACCGCGAGCCGGCCGAGCGCCGCGCGGGTCACGCGCGGGAGACGGGTCACCTCCGGCGTTCCGGTCGCGTCCGGTGAAACGGGGCGCCCGCCTCAGGCGGCGCGGCGCTCGGGCGACCCGTAGCGATCCAGGAGCCGGGGGCGTGAGATCCACGCCTGGCCGGCCCGGGGGTACGTGGATGCCCGCAACCGGCGCCAACCGGCCGGGTGCAGCGAGGCGAGGAGCGCCCGCTGGAAGGCGGCGACGAGCGCCGGCCACGTCACGGTGGCGCCGCCGTCGAAACCGAACCGGCGGAGCTTCCGGTGAAAGATCGTGGTGGCGCCGAAGGCCCGGACGTCGCCGAAACGGCCCCCGGGCACCGCCAGGGCCGCGAGGGCGCGGAGGGAGACGAAGAATTGACGCCGGAACTCGAGCCCGACCCCCATCGGACGCCGGCCGGTACAATGAAGCTGAGCCACGCGCTCGTTGTTGAGGTGGAGGATCCCGATGCGATCCCCAGGCCGGACGACGGTCCCATCGCCCAGCTCGAGCCGCCGGCGACTCCGGCGCACCTCGACCCGCAGGATGGGGCCGACCTGCGACGCCGCGCGATCCAGACCGTGCACGCGGCGATACAGCCGGTCGTAGGCGGCAATGGCCCAGTCGGCCGATTCTTCCGCAAGGCTCGCGGCCGTCAATTCGCTCCTCGCCGACGACGCCCCCACTGCGCCTCCTCCTAGCGTAAGGCGAGCCGGCGGTCTACGCAAGAACCCCTAGGCCAACATGGACGCGCTGCTCGCCTTCCATGTCGTCGTCGGCTTCACCCTCGCGGCCCTCGCCGCCAACGCGCTCCTCAATCACCGTCGACTCCCGCGCCTCGAACAGGCCCGACCTCCGGCACGGCCGCCCCGCATCGCGGTCCTCATCCCGGCGCGGAACGAAGCCCCACGGATCGCGGCCGCCGTGCAGGGCTGGGCGGCTCAGGTCTACCCGGACTACGAGGTGGTCGTCTACGACGACGAGTCCACGGACGCGACCGCGGCGCGGGCCCGTGCCGCGGCCCGTGGCGCGCCGCGGGTGCGGGTGGTCCGCGGGGGCGGCCTGCCGCCGGGCTGGCGGGGCAAGCCGTGGGCGTGCCATCGGCTGCGCGCCGAGACGCGCGCCGAGGTCCTGGTCTTCGCCGACGCCGACGTGCGACCGGCGCCTCCCGCCCTGGCGAGCCTGGCCGCGTCCCTGTCGACGCTCGGCGTGGACGCGCTCTCCGCCATCCCCGCCCACCGGAGCCCCAGCGCGGCGGTCCGCGCGCTCACGCCGATCCAGAGCTGGGCGCCGCTCGCCTTCATCCCGGCGTGGCTCCCCGCCGTGGCGCGCCGCCCGCTCTTCGCGGCGCTGAACGGGCAGCTCATCGCCGTCCGGGCCACCGCGTACGACGCCGTCGGCGGATTCGCCGCGGTCCGGCAGAGCCTCGCCGAGGACGCCGCGCTCGGCCGACGGCTCGCCGCCGGCGGTCATGGCGTGCGGCTGCTCGACGGCTCGCGCCTGCTCAGCTGCCGCTCGTACGCGAGTCTCCGGGAACTCTGGCGCGCGAACGTGCGGAACCTCCTTCCGGTCTTCTTCGGCTCGGGGAGCTTCCTCGTGTTCGCGGCCGCCGGCCTGGCGATCCTCTACCTCGGCCCGCCCTTCCTGCTCCTGCTCGGCGTCGTCCGGGGTGGGGCGGCCGGGCCGTGGATCTGGCTTCCCCTCGCCGAGATCGGGCTCGGCCTGGTCCCGCGGCTCTACGCCGACCGCCGCGCCGGATACCCGGTCGGCCTCGCGCTGCTGCACCCGGTCGCGGTCGCCGCCCTGGTCGCGATGAGCCTGCACTCGCTGGTCCGCTTCCGGTGGCAAGGCACCGTGGAATGGCGCGGGCGCCGCTACGAGGTGGACGACGGCGCGGCCTGAGCGCGCCGGGCCCGCGGGTCAGCGGCAGTCGGCGATCAGGCCGAGCAGCCGCTCGCGCCGCTCGGGCGGCAGCGGGTCGGCGCGGAGCCATCGGCAGAACTCCGCGGGCCGCTCCACGGCCCAGCGCGCCACCTTCGCGGTGACGGCAAAGCCCTCGGTGAGCTTCCGGTCGGCCACTCCGCCGAAGAGCGGGATGAGGAGCCGGGCCAGCACCGCCGCCGCCCGGTTCTCGATCCGGACGTAGGCCTCGATCCGCTGCTCGATCGCGCCGTCGTGCTCCTCGAACTCCAGCACGCTGAGGGCGCTGCCCCCGATCGTCCCCAGGATGCTGCCGCTGTGCTCGCCCCACGAGAGGATGACCCGGCGGCCCGGCTCGCGCAGCAGCACGTGGTAGAGCCCGCGAGCGCCGGTGTGGTCGTCGGCCACGTACCAGTCGCGCTCGACCACGCGGACCTCGTACTCGGCGAGCTTCAGCAAACGCGCGGCCGCGGCGGTGACGTCGGGCGCGTCGACGAAGGCGGCATAGAGGTCGGCCGGCACGTGGGCCGACGGGCCCTGCACCCGCCGGACGAGGGTGGGATCCGTCCACACGCGCTCGATCCCGTCCACGATGGCGGGCGAGAAGGCTTCGCGGCCGGGCAGGAACGGGGGCCAGTCGCGGCCGCTGTTGCTTGCGGCCGTCAGGATCAGGACGCCCAGCGTCGTCGCGCGGAAATTTCTCTTGGCGCTCGGCCGGCCAGATGTGCGACAGTGCCAGCCCGAGGTGCCCATGAAGCTCCTGGCTCTGCTCTTCGTCCTCACCGGTCTCTCAGCGTCCGCGGTCGGCGTGACGCCCAGCCCGCTCTCGGAGGACCAGCAGCGACGACTCGTGGACGGCCACGTGGTCGTGCTCGACCTCCTGCCGCCGGGCGGCGACGCCAGGTCGAGCCAGGGCGGGACGGCGCTCGGCGTCGTCCGTGCCCCGGGCGACGTCGTCTGGCGCCTGCTGGTCGACTATCCGCGCCACGCCGGCCTCTACCCCGGGGTCGTCGACGCCGCGGTCCTCGAGTCGGACGCCGACCGCGCGCTGGTCCGTTACGTCGTGGGCGTGGGGCCGCTGTCGTTCGGCTTCCACGTCAACAATCATGCCGATGCGGGGCAGCGACGGCTGAGCTGGCGGCTGGCCCACGACCGGCCGAACGATCTCTTCCGCGAGAGCTGGGGCTACTGGCAGATCACGCCCGCGCGGGACGGCGTCCTCGTCACCTACGCCATGGCCGCCCGCACGGTGCTGCCGGCCTTTCTCACCCGCGGCGTGGAGCGGGCGGGGCTCGTCGAGACCCTCAAGGCCGTGCGGGGCCGGGCCGAGCAGGGCGCGTAGCGGTCACCGGCGGCCCCGCGCGGCGCGCACCTCGGTCACCGGCGGCCCCGCGCGGCGCGCACCTCGGCCCGCCGTCGGCGGAAGCGGAGCAGGAGCCCGAGGCTCACCAGCGCCGGAAGCCAGAAGGCGAGCACGCGGTACAGGACCGTCGCCGCGATCGCCTGCGCCGGCTCGATCCCGCGGCTCACGAAGACGGCGCTCATGATCACCTCGAATCCCCCGCCACCCCCCGGCACGGCGAGCACCGCGACGCCCGCCATCGCGACGACGAACCCCATGAACGTCACCCACACGCTCGGCGCGGTGCCGAGCGTCAGGAACGCCGTGTAGAGCGCGGCGGAGTCGGCGGCCACCGCCAGGTACTGGAGGCCCACCATCAGGTAGAACGCCCGCGGGTGCCGCCGGATCACCGCCTTCCCCCGATAGTACTCGCCCAGGAACTCGCGGACCGGCTCGTCGGGCCAGCGGCGTCCCAGCAGGCGCGCCAGCCGGTCCTTCAGCCGGAGCACCAGCGGGACGAAACGGCGCGCATCGCGCTGGAGCCAGTAGAGCCAGAGCGCGAGCGCGACGACCGCCAGGCCCGGGATCAACGCGAACCCCACGCGGCCGGGGCCGAGTCCGCTCTCCCCCGTGGCGATGAAGCCCAGGCTCACCAGGACGAGGGTCCCCGCGGCGACCGCGTAGCTGAGCGTGTCGATCAGCGCGATGAGCGAGGCCTGCCCGGCCGAAACCCCGCGCTGGTGGAGCGCGTACGTCAGGAAGGCGTAGCCGCTCGCGCCTGCCGTGGGGACGAGCTGGTGAAGCGTCGTCGCGACCAGGGCGAGGCTCCAGAGGAGTCGCCGCGGGAAGCGGTAGCCGAGAAGGCGGAGCGGGACGCCGTAGACCGTCGCCCGGCAGAGATAGACGGCGCCGATGGCGATCGCGCCGGGGATGAGCCACCAGAACGCCGCCGCGCGCAGGAGGCGCGTGGCGGCGACGAGGCTCTCGCGATTCCGGAACGCGACGACCGCGACCGCGAGCGGCACGAGCGCCCAGAGCGCGCGCCCGAGCCCGTCGGAGGCGCCACGCTTCGCCATCCGCCGCGATCTCAGGGCTCCGCCGAACCGCGGGGTCGGGCGCGCGGAGACCGAGCCCGGCGGAAAACGAATCGGGGGCCCGCGGGAGCCCCCGATGCGAGTGGTGAGCCGTGGAGGAGTCGAACCTCCAACCTACTGATTAAGAGTCAGTTGCTCTGCCAGTTGAGCTAACGGCTCACGCGGCCGGGCAGCCGGCCCGGAAAGGATTGGTACGCCTGAGAGGATTTGAACCTCTGACCTTCGGATCCGGAGTCCGACGCTCTATCCGCTGAGCTACAGGCGCCCGATCGATCGCCACACGTCACTGGTACGCCCGGCAGGAATTGAACCTGCGACCTACGGATTCGAAGTCCGTCGCTCTGTCCGACTGAGCTACGGGCGCGCCGCTCGGCCCCCCGCTCGCCGGCCGCCCTCCGGAGCGCGGCGCGCCTCGCGGGGGAGGCTGGGGTGAGCGAAGGGATTTGAACCCTCAACCCCTGGAGCCACAGTCCAGTGCTCTAACCGTTGAGCTACGCTCACCGTCCTGGCTCCGGGCCCTTATCTTACGGAAGCCCTTCTGCACTGTCAACGCGCTGCCGGCCGCGAGCACGGCGCGTGGATGCCGTGACGAGCATCGTCGAGAAGGAGTTCTTGGCGCGCCTGGAGGGAATCGAACCCCCGACCCACGGCTTAGAAGGCCGTTGCTCTATCCGACTGAGCTACAGGCGCGCGCCGTCATTCTGCACGTTTACCGTACGTGGCGCAACGTCCGCTCGTCCGAACGTGCCCGGAAACGTGCCATCGCGCGCGGCCCGGCGCGCGGTCGCCGCCGTCGGGTCCTCGGGCGCCACGCTGTGATACCGATCGGCCACGGCCCGCGTCTTGTGGCCGGTGATGAGCATGGCCACGTTTTCCGGCCTTCCGTCGTTCGCCATGTTGCGGACGGCGGTCCGCCGCAAGGCGTGACCGCGGATCCCCGGCACGCCGGTCTTCCCTCAGGCCGTCGCCCGGGCCTGGCGGCAGTCGCGTCGCGGCGGCCCGATCGGCCGGTCAGTAGCGGCGCTCCGACGAGTTTCTCACCGCGTCGTCGATCAGTTTCGGCCCGGGCCCCTCCCGCTAGATACCGACGCCGAACCCGTAACTCCTTGCGGACTCGACGGAACGCCCGTGGGCACGCCACGTGCTTACCCGTCCTCGCGGTCCCTCGTCGTCGCTGCCGCTTCGGGTAGTGCCGGCGTCGTCCTCCTCGTGCCGCGACTGGAGGGTGTGCATGGCGTGCTGCATTGTTTGTCAGCGGCCCACTGGCGAGACGCCCGCGCCGCAGATTGCCGACGGCGCGTCGCGGGGGTGCGAGTTCTGCCAGGAGACCCTGCTCCGACTCCTCAGGGAACTGCTACAGCCGCCGGACCCCGTTGAAGGGCGGCCCATCTAGCCAATGCCTCGCTTCAGGATCCTGCTCGTGGATGACGATCCGCCGCGGCTCGAGCTGATGGCGGAGATCCTCGCGGCCGCGGGGTACGCGGTCGCCGCGGAGGGCTCCGGTCGTCGGGCCGTGAAGGCGGCGACCCTCTGGCGCCCGGACCTCGTCCTCGTGGACGACGGCATGCCGGACCTCGACGGGGAGGCCGTCGTGCGCCAGCTCAAGGCGGATCCCACAACCCGCGCGATCCCCGTCGTCGCCCTCAGTGGGGGGATGGGCGCCGATCCGATGATGGCCGCCGGGTGCATCGGCCATATCCCGAAGCCGGTCGACCCGCGACGGCTGGTCGGCCTCGTGCGGGCGTTTCTCCAACAGACCGTGGCGCGCCACGAAGAGCGGACCGACGCGCGGTAACGGTCCGGCCCCCCGCGTGGAGGGCCGCGTGGCGCGTCAACCCGTCATCCCCGCGGGCCCGACACCGTGCCCGCGGCGGCCCCGATTCTAACCGGAACCCTCGAGCGCGCGCAGACCCGGACGCGGTGGGGCGCCCTTCAGGCGTAGCGGGCGAGCAGCGCCCGCTGGGGCCCGGTCGCGTCGGTCGCGCCGCGGGTCACCTTGGCGGCGAGCCGTCTCAGGAGCGACTCGCCCTGCCGCGTCCACTCGCAGATCACGACGACGCGCTCGAACGTCGCGTCGTCGCGCACGGCGCGTAGCAACTGTTCGGGAGGCCAGTCGTGGCGAACGAAGCGCTCGACCAGCCCGCGCCGCAAGCGCTCGGACCAGTCTCGCTCGCGCCACCAGGGAAGCGGGGGCAACTGGTCGGCGAGCAGGTCCCAGGCCTCGGGCGTGAGCTCCCCCCGGCGCGCCGCGGTGTCCACCGGCTCGAAGACCCGCGCGACCAGCTCCTCGGCGCCCGGCCCCGGATTGTCGAAGGCCACCGACAAGAGGAACGCCGCGAGCTTGAGGTACTCGCGCCGCTCGAGACCGACGTCGACGCCCTGGGTGGTCCGGAGCCACGGCTCCGCGCCGATCCGGCGCACCGCGGGCGAATGCGGGTCCAGGGCGTCCGCGACGGCGGCGACCGCGCGCGGCGCCGGGGCCTTGGCCCGCAGGAACCAGGTGACGACCTCGGGTGTGCGCGTCTTCAGCATCTTCCGCCAGTCGGCGCCGAGGTCGGCCGCGCCATCCGACCGATCGAGCCGATCGAGGATCCCCGCCACGGTGTCCGTCACCGGCCGGCGCGGCAGCTGCGGCGCGGGCGCCTGGGGGGCCACGCGAGCGGGCTCGCGGACCGCGCCCGGCAGCGGTGCCGGCAGGCGGGGCGGCGGCCCCATCACGAGCGGCGTCGTGGGCCGCGGCTCCGCCGGGCGGGGCGGCGGCCCCATGACCAGCGGCGTCGCAGGCCGCGGCTCGA
>JBIOTN010000152.1:0-11406 GCA_044866005.1 Candidatus Rokuibacteriota bacterium
TCGATGAGCTCACCGCCGCCGCCAAGAAGGAAGGCGAGCTCACCATCATTGCCGTGCCCCATGACTGGTGCGGCTATGCCGCCGTCATCGACGACTTCAAGGCGAAATACGGCCTGAAAGTCAACGAGCTCAATCCGGATGCCGGGTCCGGCGACGAGATCGAGGCGATCAAGGCCAACAAGGGCAACATGGGCCCGCAGTCGCCCGACGTGATCGATGTCGGCCTCTCCTTCGGCCCGTCCTCCAAGGCCGAAGGCCTGATCCAGCCTTACAAGGTCTCGACCTGGGACAGCATTCCCGAGCACCAGAAGGATGCGGAAGGCTACTGGTACGGCGACTATTACGGCGTGCTCGCCTTCGAGGTCAACGCCGACATCGTCAAGAATCCGCCGCAGGACTGGGCCGACCTGATGAAGCCCGAGTACAAGAACTCGGTGGCGCTGAGCGGCGATCCCCGCACGTCGAACGAATCGATCCAGAGCATCTATGCCGCCGGCCTCGCCGCCACCAACGGCGATCACGACAAGGCGGCCGAAGCCGGCCTCGAGTTCTTCGCCCAGCTCAACAAGAACGGCAACCTCGTGCCCGTCGGCGGTGCCGCGGCCTCGATCGCCCAGGGCGCCACGCCCATCGTCATCCGCTGGGACTACCTGGCGCTCGCCGATCGCGACACGCTCAAGGGCAATCCCAAGATCGATATCGTCGTGCCGAAGACCGGCATCGTCGCCGGCGTCTATGTCCAGGCCATCAGCGCCTATGCGCCGCATCCCAATGCGGCCAAGCTCTGGATGGAATACCTCTACTCGGACGAGGGCCAGCTGAGCTGGCTCAAGGGCTATTGCCACCCCATTCGCTTCCAGGACCTCGTGAAGAGTCGCAAGGTACCGGCCGATCTCCTGGCGAAGCTGCCGCCCGCGGAGGCTTACGCCAAGGCGATCTTCCCGACGCTCGACCAGCAGGACCGCGCCAAGCAGGTCATCACCAAGCAGTGGGACACGGTGGTCGGCGCGAACGTCAAGTAGCGGTCCGGTCGCAGGGCGCCGAAGACCGCCGCAACGTCGTGCCTGTCGCCGCACGCCCCGCCGGGGCGGTGCGGGCGGCGGCTCTGCCGCCGCAATCCTCCTGGGCGAGGGTTCGGAGGGGGCCGTCGAGGCCCCCTCCGGGGGAACTCGGTCCGTGGCGCGCGTAGCCGGCCTGGAAGCCCCTCCCGCCGCGATGGCGCGGTCGTGGCTCGGCCAGCTGCCCTGGGCGTGGGTGGGCGTCGTCCCCTTCTTCGTCTTCGCGCTCATGTTCCTGATCCTGCCCACGACCTTCCTGGCCGTCGGCGGCTTTCAGGACAGCGAGGGTCGGTTCACCCTCCAGAACATCCGCGACATCTTCCAGCCCACCATCCTCAGCTCGTACCTGATCAGCATCAAGGTCAGCGCCGCGTCGGCGGTCGGCGGCGCGATCGTCGGCTTCTTCCTCGCTTACGCGGCGATCGCGGGCGGCGTGCCCCGGTGGGTGCGGCCGACGCTCCTGACCTTCTCCGGCGTCGCCTCGAACTTCGCGGGCGTGCCGCTGGCGTTCGCCTTCCTCGCGACGCTCGGCCGGACCGGCCTCGTGACCGCGCTCCTGGTCAACCTCGTCGGGCTCGACATCTATCGCGCCGGCTTCAACCTCCTGAGCTTCTGGGGCCTGACGCTCACGTACATGTACTTCCAGATCCCGCTCATGGTCCTGATCATGGCGCCCGCCATCGACGGCCTCAAGCGCGAGTGGCGCGAAGCGTCGGCCAATCTCGGCGCCACGGCGTGGGAGTACTGGCGGTACGTCGCCCTGCCCATCCTCTGGCCCCCCTTGCTCGGCGCGACGCTCCTCCTGTTCGCGAACGCCTTCGGCGCCGTGGCCACGGCGTACGCGCTGACGGGCAGCTCGCTCAACATCGTCACCATCCTCCTCTACGCCCAGGTGCGGGGAGACGTGCTGCACAACCAGAACCTCGGCTACGCCCTGGCGCTGGGGATGATCCTGATCACCGGGTTGTCGAACGCCGCGTACATCTGGCTGCGCGGGCGCAGCGAGCGGTGGCTGCGATGAGGCGCGCGGTCATCGGGTCGTGGGCGGTCATCCTCCTGGGAATCCTGTACTTCTTCGTGCCGCTGCTGGGCACCTTCGAGTTCTCGCTCCGCTATCGCCGGGGGGTATACAGCTTCGACGCCTATCGGATCGTCCTGACCGACCCGCAGTTCGCGGCGACCATGGGCTATTCGGCGGCCCTGGCGCTGGCGACGATCGTCGTGGGCGTCGTGCTGGTCGTGCCGACCGCCTACTGGATCCAGCTCCGCCTGCCCGCGCTCCGGCCGGTCGTCGAATTCGTCACGCTGCTGCCCCTGGTGATCCCGGCGATCGTCCTGGTCTTCGGGTATCTGCGCATCTACAACAGCGCCTCCCTCCTGCCCCTCACCAGCACCGAGACCACCACCGACGCGCTGCTGATGTTCAGCTACGTGACGCTGGCCCTGCCCTACATGTACCGGGCCGTCGACACCGGGCTGCGCGCCATCGACGTGCGCACGCTGACCGAAGCGGCGCAGAGTCTCGGCGCCAGCTGGGCCACGATCCTGGTGCGGGTGATCCTGCCCAACGTGCGGGTCGCGGTGTTGAGCGGCGCCTTCCTGACCTTCGCCATCGTCGTCGGCGAGTTCACCATGGCGAGCCTGCTGGATCGCCCGGCCTTCGGTCCCTACCTGCAGCTCGTCGGCGCGAACCGCGCCTACGAACCCGCCGCGCTGGCCATCATCAGCTTCGCGATCACCTGGGCGTGCATGGGCCTCCTCCAGGTCTTTACCCGCGGCACGCCCGGGCAGGTGGCGGGGGCCCGCTAAGGCGGCCCCCGGGGGACCGGCGCGGCATGGCGCACCTGGACATCCTCGACGTGCAGAAGCGCTTCGCGCAGACCACGGCGGTCGAGCATTTCCAGCTCGAGGTCGAGCGCGGCGAGTTCGTGTCCTTCCTGGGGCCGAGCGGCTGCGGGAAGACGACGACGCTGCGGATGATCGCCGGCTTCGAGGTGCCCTCCTCCGGCACGATCCGTCTCGACGGCACGGACATCACGCACCGGCCGCCGAACCAGCGCAACGTGGGCATGGTCTTCCAGTCCTATGCCCTGTTCCCGAACATGACGGTCGCCGAGAACGTCGGGTTCGGGCTGAAGGTGGCGAAGCGGCCGGCGGAAGCGATCAGGCGCCGCGTGGAGGAGATGCTCGCCCTCATCAAGCTGCCGACCCTGGGCCACCGCTACCCCTATCAGCTCTCCGGCGGCCAGCAGCAGCGGGTGGCCCTCGCCCGCGCGCTGGCCATCCAGCCCCAGGTGCTCCTCCTCGACGAGCCGCTCTCCGCGCTCGACGCCAAGATCCGGGTGGTCCTGCGCCACGAGATCCGCTCGATCCAGCGGGAGCTGGGCATCACGACGATCTACGTCACGCACGACCAGGAGGAAGCGCTGTCCGTGTCCGACCGCATCGTGGTGATGAGCGAGGGGCGCGTGGAGCAGATCGGCACGCCCTTCGAAGTCTACAATTTCCCGCGGACGACGTTCGTCGCCTCGTTCGTCGGCACCCTCAACATCCTCCGTGGCCGGGTCTCCGATCCGGCACGTGGCACGATCGTGATCGACGGGCAGGAGATCGCCGCGTCGCACGGCCTGGAGGGCGCGCGGGTCGGCGAGGTGCGCTCGGTCGCCCTGCGTCCGGAAATCGTCTCGCTCCAAGCGTCGACCGGCGACGGCAACCGGATGGAGGGCGCCGTCGAGGACGTGAACTTCCTCGGCTCCATCGTCCGGATTCGCGTGCGCTTCAAGGAGAATGCGATCTCGCTCGACACGTTCAACAACCCGAGGCTCACCTTGCCACGGCGCGGGGAGACGTTGACCGTGAGCTTCCCGCGCGAAGCCGTGCTCGCCCTCGAGGCATCGTCCTCGAGCTGAGCCGGCGTGGCGAGGGACCGCGCCGCCGGGACCGCGCCGCACCGACCGATTGCAGGACACGGAAGGACGACGCGACGGAACGACAACACCTCGCCCAAGGAGGTAGTCGGTGCACACGCTCCGCATCGCGCTGGCGCTCGTGGTCGTCCTCGGCGTCGCCGCGCCCGTCCGGGCCCAGGCGCCGATCGAGGACGAGCTCGTGCTTCAAACCCCGGTCTCGAAGTTCATCGTGGACGCCGCCCTCAAGGCCTTCGCCGACTACGCGAAGGAGCGGTGGGGGGTCGCCCTCCGGACCAACGCCCAGTACGCCGGGACGCCCGTCTCGTACGGGCGCATCGTCGAATGGAAGGGGAAGCCCGAGGCGGACATCTTCTGGGGCGGCGAGTCGGCGCTGTTCGACAAGCTGGCCGAGCAGAAGCTCCTGGTCAAGCACGACGTCGCCCGCGAGCTGGCGGACGCCGTCCCCGCCTCGATCGGCAAGCCGAAGCCGATCCCGCTGAAGGACCCGAGCGGCTACTGGATCGGCACGGCGCTCGAGCCGTACGGGATCGTCTACCATCCGCGGCTGATCAAGCGCCTCGGCGTGCCCGAGCCGAAGGACTGGGAGGACCTGCTGCACCCGAAGCTCAAGGGGAACGTGGCGCAGTGCGCGCCGACCCGGTCCTCCTCGAGCCACGCGACCTACGAGATCATGCTCCAGGTGAAGGGCGAGCCGCAGGGGTGGGAGTGGCTGAAGAAGCTCGCCGGCAACACGGGAATCTTCACGGCCCGCAGCCGCGACGTGCCGTCGGTCGTCGCCAAGGGCGAGTTCGCGGCCGGCTTCGCCGTGCCGTCCTACATGGCGTTCGAGGAAGTGCTCGCCGGGTTCGACATCAAGTACGTCGCGCCGAAGAACGCCTTCGTGACGCCGGAGCCGATGGCGATCCTGGCCGGGGCCAGGCACCCCAGGGCGGCGAAGGCCTTCCTCGAGTTCCTCCTCACCGAGCGCGGGCAGCGCGTCTTCATGGAGCGCGGCCTGTTCCCGATCACGCCCCGGTACAAGGTGCAGGGGCCACCCGGCTCGGTCGCGGAGAAGGCCGTCGAGTTCACCGGCGGCGTGCGCTCGTACTTCGAGCACGAGGTCACCAGCAACTACGACGACGACGTCGCCCAGCGGCGCTACCAGGAGGTGAACGAGAAGTATCGGAAGGAGATCGAGTCGGCCTGGGACGAGCTGAAGAAGAAGCCCTGAGGGCGCCGCGCACGCCCGCCCCGTCCGGCGTGAGCCCCGGCCACCGCCCGTGCCTGGCGCTCATGATGGGCGACCCGACCGGGATCGGCCCGGAGCTCGTCGTGAAGGCGCTCGTCGGTGCGGGCCGCGTGCCGGCCCGTCGTGGTGGGCGACGCGCGCGTCCTGGCGGGGGCGCTCGCCGTCGTCGGCGCCCCGCTCGAGCTGACCCCCGTCACCGCCGTCGCGCAGTGCGGCTTCGAGCCCGGGCGGCTCGAGCTGCTCGACGTCCCGAACGCCGATCCCCAGGAGGTCCCGCTCGGGCGCGTGGGACGCGCGCGCCGGCCGGGCGACGCTGGAGAGCCTGGAGGTCGCCATCGACCTGGCGCGGGCCGGCGCGGTGGACGGGGTCGTCTACGCCCCGCTCAACAAGCAGGCGCTCCACGAAGCCGGGTCGCCCCACGAGGACGAGCTCCACCTGGTCGCCGCGTGGTGCGGGGCGGAGGCCGGGAGCTTCGGGGAGATCAACGTCCTGCCAGTCGGCGTCCGCCGCCCGGCCGACGTCGCCTCACGGGCCCCGGACGCCGACGAAAGATGGTTCGACCTCTGGTGCGGGCGGGTCACGTCGCACATCGGCCTCGCGCGCGTCGCCGCCAGCCTGACCGTGCCCGGGATCCTGGCCGCGGTCCGCCTGCTCGACGGCGTGCTCCGCCAGGCGGGGCTCGACGGCCCGCGCGTGGGGGTCGCGGCGCTGAACCCCCACGGGGGGGAGGGGGGCCTGTTCGGCGCCGAGGAAGAGCGCACCATCCGCCCGGCGGTCGAGGCCGCCCGGGGCGACGGGATCGACGCGCGCGGCCCCTTCCCGGCCGACACGATCTTCGTCCGCGCGCGCCGGGGCGAGCTCGACGGGATCGTCTCCATGTACCACGACCAGGGCCAGATCGCGCTGAAGCTCCTCGGCTTCGAGCGCGGGGTGACGGTCGGCGGCGGGCTCCCCATCGTCCTCACCACGCCGGCCCACGGGACGGCCCACGACATCGCCGGACGCGGCGTGGCCGATCCAGGCGCCTTCCGCCGCGCGGTGGAGGTGGCGAGCCGGCTGGCCCGCGGGCGCGGCCCGGGTCCGGCGTGAAGATCGCGATCCGCGGCGTGACGAAGCGGTTCGGCGCGGTGCGGGCGGTCGACGGCGTCGTCCTCGACATCGCGGACGGCGAGCTGTTCACGCTTCTCGGCCCCTCCGGCTGCGGAAAGACCACCCTGCTCCGGCTCGTGGCGGGCTTCTACCGGCCCGACGCGGGCACGATCGCCTTCGGCGACCGCGTCGTGAACGAGCTGGCCCCCCACGCCCGGAACATCGGCATGGTCTTCCAGAACTACGCCCTGTGGCCCCACATGACGGTGTTCCAGAACGTCGCCTACGGTCTGGGGCTGCGCGGGCTCTCCGCCGAGCGCGTGCGCGCCCGGGTCGCCGAGGGCCTCCGGAAGGTCAACTTAGTAGGGCTCGAGGCGCGCTACCCGGGCCAGCTCTCGGGCGGCCAGCAGCAGCGCGTGGCCCTGGCCCGGGCCCTCGTGCTCAACCCCGACATCCTCCTCCTCGACGAGCCGCTCTCGAACCTCGACGCGAAGATCCGCGTCCAGGTGCGCGCCGAGATCCGGAAGCTGCAGCGCGAGCTCCGCATCACGACCGTGTACGTCACGCACGACCAGGAGGAAGCCCTGTCGCTGTCCGATCGGGTCGCGGTCATGCGCGACGGGCACGTCCTTCAAGTCGGCACCCCGCGCGAGCTCTACGAGCGGCCACGCAGTCGGTTCGTCGCCGACTTCGTCGGGACCAACAATCTGGTCCGGGGCACGGTGCGGGCCGGCGGAGACGAACTCCTGCTGGTCGACACCGCGCTCGGCGCGATGCGGGCGCGGCCGGTCGGTCCGCTCCAGCCGGGACAGCCGTGCGTGCTCGCGATCCGTCCGGAGAACGTCGCGATCGGCGCCGCCACCCCGGACGGGAACCGCGTGCGCGGACGGGTCAGCCTCGCGGCCTACCTGGGCACCACGCTCCGGTACGACGTCGACGCCGCGGACGGCACGGTCCTGAAGGCCGACATCCGCGACCCCTGGCACCACGATCCGCTCCCGCTGGGCGCCGAGGTCGTCCTGAGCTTTCCGGCGTCGGTGACCCTGGCGCTGCCGGAGAGCCCGTGAGTCGGCCCGGCCCGACGCCGGCCGTGCCCCCGTGAGGCGGAACGGCGCGGCGGTCGCGCCGCCGACCGTCCTCGTCCGGCCAGGCCCGGCGTGGCTCCTGCCCGCGCTCGGCGTCGGGCTGATCTGGGCGTTCCTCGCGCTCTTCCTCCTCTACCCGATCGCCCGGATCTTCTACGATGCGGTGACGGACGACGCGGGGCGGTTCACCCTGCAGCACTTCGCGGCCTTCTTCACCGACGGGTTCTACCTGCGCTCCCTCTGGAACTCGCTTCTCCTCGGCGTCGGCGTGGTCGGCTGCACGTCCGTCCTCGGCATCGGCGTCGCCTTCTTGCTCGTGCGCTACGAGTTCTGGGGCCGGGACCTCTTCGGCTACCTGACGCTGATCCCGATCATCTCGCCGCCGCTCGTCGGCGTCCTGGGCTTCGTGTTCATTCTGGGGCGGGCCGGCACGGTGAACGTGCTGCTGATGGACTACCTCGACCTCGCCCGGCCCATCAACTTCATGTACGGGCTCCACGGCGTGCTGCTGGTGGAGACGCTCCACCTCTTTCCCATGATCACGCTGAACGTCGTGGACGCGCTGTCGAAGGTGGACCCGGCGCTGGAGGAGGCGGCGGAGAGCGTCGGCGCGCGCGGCTGGCGGAAGTTCTGGACGATCACGCTGCCGCTGACGACGCCCGGGTACGTCGCCGGCGCGCTCCTCGTCTTCATCTGGACCTTCGCGGACTTCGTCACCCCGCTCGTCGTGGGCGTCCACGACCTCCTCGCGTCCCAGGCGTACCTCAACATCGTGCAGTTCGTGGACCGGCGGCTCTTCCGGATGGGCATCGTGATCTCGGCGCTGCTCGTCCTGCTGGCCGTCGCCTTCCTGGCGGCGGCGAAGCACTACGTCGCCATCAAGGACTACTCCTCGCTCGCGTACTCGCGCGTGGAGCGCCGGCGCCTCCGCGGGCCGGCGCAGGCGCTCGTGGTGGCGGCGCTCGCCTTCCTGATGCTGCTCTCCTTCCTCCCCTACCTGGGCGTGACCCTGGCGGCCTTCGGCCGCGGCTGGTCCCTGACCCCGCTCCCCACCGCGTACACCGTCGCGTTCTTCGGGCGGGTGCTCGTGGAGACGCCCAAGTACGTCACGAACAGCCTGCTCTACTCCGTCCTGGCCGTGGCCATCTGCGTGGCGGTGGGGGTTCCCATCGCCTGGCTGCTGGCGCGGACGCGGCTGCCCGGCACGGGGCTGCTCGACGCGCTCAACACGCTGATTCTCGCGATCCCGGGAACGGCGATCGGCATCGCCTACGTCCGCGCCTTCCACGTCGACGTCCCGGGGCTCGGCCGGCCGCTCACGAGCCTGTGGCTCATCCTGCCGCTGGTCCTCGCGGTGCGCCGGCTCCCCTATGCCGTCCGGGGCAGCTATGCCTCGCTGCTCCTCGTCCACCGCTCGCTGGAGGAGGCGGCGGCGAGCGTCGGGGCGTCGGGCCTCCGGACATTCCGGGACGTGACCTTGCCGCTCATCTGGAAGGGCGTCCTCGTGGGGGCGCTCTTCTCGTTCATGACGTCGCTCCAGGAGGCCTCCGCCGTGCTCTTCCTCTCCCTCGGCGGCTGGGAGACGATCACGGTCGGGATCTTCAACTTCTACATCGCGGGCAGCTCGAGCGAGGCGGCGGCGCTGGGGGTGGTGCTGATCGTGGTGGCCACGGCCTGCCTGGTCCTGATCAATCGGGTGGCCGGCACGCGCATGGGCGGCATGTTCGGGTAACGGGGCCGCGGGGCGGCCGAGCTCCGGCGCGCGGGGCCTGGCCGGCCCGGGCCGTCAGCGTCGAGGTCCGGCGCGCGGCGGCGATCGGCGCGGACCCGTCGGCCGCCTGGTGAACTCCTCTAGTGGCCTCGACGGATTGCCGGCATCGGCATATCCCACTAGGGTGGTCGGCCATGGTCGCGGCCAATCGGGCCTGCACGAACCGGAACCAGCGTGTGTCCGGTGCGATGCTCGTCACGATCAGCGTCGTCGTGCTCGCTCTGCCGGGCCTGGTCCGTGCCGCGCCGAGCTTCACCATCCAGAGGACCGCTGCGTCCCCCAACCCGGTTCAGCGGGACGCCAGCACGACGATCACCACCACGATCGCCAGCACAGGGCCGAGTGCGTCGGGGATCCTCGTGGACATGGAGGTCCACAGCGCGGGTGGCGGGAAGGTCTACCAGCAGTCGACGTCGAACCAGAATTTCGCCGCGGGAGAGCGGAAGACCCTGCGGTGGAGCTGGTCGGTACCGGCGACGCAGGCCCCGGGCAGCTACACGATCAAGATCGGGGTGTTCTCGAGCACGTGGTCGACGCTCTACGCATGGAGCAACAACGCGGGCACGCTGGCCGTCGCGGGCGGCGTCAGCCTCACGGTGGGGAAGGGCGGCGCGGGCGGGGGGACCGTGACGAGCGCGCCGGCGGGGATCGACTGCGGGGCCGACTGCACGGAGGGGTACGCGAGCGGGACGGCGGTGACGCTGACCGCGACGCCGGCGGCGGGCTCGGTCTTCGCCGGCTGGAGCGGCGGCGGGTGCAGCGGGACAGGCCCGTGCGTGCTGACCGTGGCGGCCGCCACGTCGGTCGTCGCGACGTTCGGGGCCGCGGCGGGGGCCCTCCCCGCGCTGCCGAGCGGCTGGCCCGGCCGGCTCGAGCTCGGCATGGTGGACTCACCGGGCGGCGCGGCCCAGCTGCGCGCGACCGGCCAGTTCGCGTTCCGGTACCACTATCTGGCCGGCGGCGTGAACACCGGGGCGGGCTGGGCGAGCTGGCTCGCCAACGGCGGCTTCGTCACCGACTTCGTTCAGGAATCGGTCCAGAACGGGTTCATTCCGGTCTTCTCCTACTACATGCTGGCCCAGTCGGCGCCCGGCAACGCGCAGCCGGAGGCCGACGGCGTCTACACGAACCTCCAGACGGCGGCCACCATGCGAGCGTTCTACAAGGACCTCACGCTGTTCTTCCAGCGGGCGGGGGCGTCAGGCGGTTCCCCGGTCGTGCTGCACGTGGAGCCCGACCTGTGGGGGTACATGCAGCAACGCGCGAGCGGGGACGACGCGGCGACCGTGCGCGCGCAGGTGGCGGCGACGGCCCTCAGCGATCTCGCCGGCCTGCCGAACACGGTCGCCGGGATGGCCCAGGCGGTGCGAAGGCTTCGTGACAGATACGCGCCGAACGTGCTCCTCGCGTACCCGCTCAGCGTGTGGGGCACCGGCGTGGACATCGATGCCGCCGATCCGCCCGACAGCACGGTGGACGTCCTCGCCGTTCGCGCGGGCAACTGGTACCAATCGCTGGGGGCGGCCTTCGACATCGCCTTCGCCGAGTTCGCCGACCGGGACGCCGGCTATTACCAGTACCATCTGGGCCGTGGGAACGGGGCCTGGTGGGACGCCGCGGATCACGCCCGGATGGCCCGCTTCCTCGCCGGCTTCGTCGGCATCGCCGCCCAGCGCGTCGTGATGTGGCAGATCCCCCTCGGCAACACGAAGATGCTGGCCATGGACAACACGTGGCGCCACTTCCAGGACAACCTGGTGGAGTGGTTCCTCGACGATCCGACCCGGACCCACCTCGGTGCCTACGTCCAGGCCGGGGTCGTGGCCTTCCTCTTCGGGCCCGGGGGCGACGGCGCCACCTGCGCGTGCGACGCGGCGCGGGACGGCGTGACCAATCCGCCGCCCGTCAACGGCAACGGCGGCGTTTCGCTCAGCGCCGACGACGACGGCGGGTTCTTCCGCCAGAAGGCGTGGGAGTACTACGCCGGCGGCGCGATCGCGCTCGACTAGACGGCGCGAAGTCGACTCCGTGGGGACCGGCCCCGCGGCCGCGCCGTCCTCGAGACGCGCGGATGCCTCCATATTGTCAGCCGCCGGGGCCTGTGCTAGTGTTCGTGTTCACAAGCGTCCCGCCCCGTGTCCCGGGGAGCCGGGCGTGACCGACGAGCGGCCTTCGCGCGACCGACGCTGGCTCCGGCAGCTCGGCGTCCTCAGCGGGGTGGGGCTCACGCTGGTGATCTCCACC
>JBIOTN010000153.1:0-4032 GCA_044866005.1 Candidatus Rokuibacteriota bacterium
TGGTGCAGAACGTGGTCAGTTACACCACGGTCATCGCGGTGGCCAACCCCGAGCGGACCCTCATGCCCGGGATGACCGCCAACGTGCGGATCCAGGTGAAGCGGAGGGCGGCGTTCGGGACCCGGAGGACGTCGTCCTTCCGCTCCACCTGGATCCGCACGTTGGCGGTCATCCCGGGCATGAGGGTCCGCTCGGGGTTGGCCACCGCGATGACCGTGGTGTAACTGACCACGTTCTGCACCACCTGGGCCGCCTTCCGGATCTGGACGATCTGGCCACGGAAGCTCTGGCCGGGGAAGGCGTCGACGGTGAAGGTCGCCGGCAACCCCTCGCGGAGGCGGCCCACGTCCGCCTCGTCGACCGCGGCCTCCACCTGCATCCGCGTCAGGTCCTGGGCGATCGTGAAGAGCGTCGGCGCCTGGAGGCTCGCCGCGACCGTCTGGCCGACGTCGATCGCGCGCGAGATGACGACGCCGTCCACCGGCGCCCGGATCTCGGAGTGGGCCAGGTCGAGCCGCGCCTGGTCCAGGGCCGCCTGCTTGTTGCGAACCGTCGCCTCGGCCGCCTTGAGCTGGGCCTCGGCCACCTGCGAGGCCGCCTGGGCGGAGGCCACCTGGGCCTGGGCGGCCTTGATCTGAGACTGGGCCGCAGCGAGCTGGCTTTCGGCGGAGCGGAGCGCGGCCTCGCTGGCGCGGAGCTGGGCCTGGGCCGCCTCGACCTGGGACCGGGCCGTGTCGTGCGCGGTCTGGGCCTGGTCCTTGTCGCTCTGGGCGATGAGCTGCCGCTTGAGCAGGTCGACCGCGCGGTCCAGCTGGAGCTTCGCGTTCGCCAGGGTCGCGGTGTCGCGCGCGAGATTGGCCCGAGCGGTGGCGCCGGCGGCCCGCGCGTTCTCCACGTCGGCCAAGGTCTTGGCGGCGGTGGCCTCGGCCGTCACCACGCCCGCGCGGCTTCCCTCGACGTCGGCCCGGGCCTTCTCGACGTTGGCGCGCTGGTTGAGCGCGACGGCCTGCGCGTTCTCGACGTCGGCGCGGGCGGCGTTGACCTTCGCCTGGAAGGGGTCGGGATCGAGCCGCGCGATCAGCTGGCCCTTCTTCACCGGCGAGTTGAAGTCGACGAAGAGCTCCTTGATCTGGCCCGAGACCTGGCTGCCGACCTGCACCGTCGTCACCGCGTTGAGGTTCCCGGTCGCCGAGACGGTGGCCACGATCGCACCGCGATCGACGCGAACCGTCCGGAACTTCGCGCTCGCCCCGCGGCTCGTGGAGACCACGTAGCCGCCGGTCGCGAGCGCGGCACCGACCAGGAGCAGGATCGCCAGGAGCGCGGCCCGCCGCCTCATCGCTCCCTCACCGGGAAGGGCTCGGGCGTCGGGCGCGCGGGCGGCGCCGGGACCAGGCGGACGCGCACCTCCGTCGTCTGCCCGGGCTCGATGACGAGCGCCGCGACGTGGGGCGCCAGCCCGGGCGCGACGATCTCCAACCGGTGGCGGCCGGCCGCGAGGCGCGCGAGACCGGGGGCGGCGAGTTCGTCCGCCCGGCCGACGGGATAGCCGTCCACGAACACCTGCGCGGTGGGCGGATCGACCTCGGTCCGGAGATAGCCCGCCCCGGGGGCGAGCGCGTAGGGGGCGGGCGCCGGGCGCGGGCCGATGGGGATGACGATCCCGATCCCGACGGAGACGCCGGGCCCGTGGGCCAGGGCGACGGCCGGCGCAGCCCCCACGGCGCCCACCACCGCCAGCAGCCAGCACCGAGGTGTCAGCCTCGGGCCGGACGGCCTCAGCGGCTCCCCTCGCTCGTCCACCATGGTCCCCGTCCCGTTTGACGCACGGCCGCCGCCACGGATTCGGCTCACAGCCGCCCGACGACGCGGTTCAGCACGGCGAGGCCGACCCGGTAGTCGGTCAGCGCCCGCACCTGGTCGGCCTCGGCGTTCGTCAGCGCGAGCTGGGCGTCCGTGAGGTCCAGGATCGTGCCCACCCCGGCGTCGTAGCGCCCCTGGGCGAGCCGGAGGTTCTCCCGCGCCGACTCCACCGCCTTCGCGGTCGCCCCGATCCGCTCGGCCGCCTCGACCACGGTGATGTAGGCCTGCTCGACGTCGAGGCGGACCTGCAGCTCGAAGGTGTCGTAGTTCGCGCGGGCCGCCTCGACCAGCGCCTGGGTCTCCCGGACCTGGTAGGTCGTGAAGAACCCCTGGAAGAGGTTCCAGGAGAGCACGCCGGCGACGGACCACGCCTCGTGGAGCGCCGGGTCGCTGGACGCGCCGCCGTAGGAGCCGTTCACGCTGAGGGTCGGCAGGTAGTTGGCGCGGGCGCCGGCGAGCTGGGCGCGGGCCGTGTCGATCTGGGCCTGCGCCTGCCGCAGCTCCGGCCGGTTGGCGAGCGCCTCGGTGAGGAGCGCGCGGGAATCCAGGGCCACGGGCTCGTAGGTCAGGATGTCCTCGACCTCGACCGGGGTGGTGGCCTCGAGTCCGAGCGCGTTGGCGAGCGTCGTCTCGGCCAGTCGGACCTGGTTCCGGGCCACGATGAGCGCGACCCGGGCGTTGGCGACCTCGACCTCGGCCTTGGTGACGTCCGACTTGGGCTTGGTGCCGACGTCGAAGAAGCCCTGCGCGCTGCGCAGGTTGAGCTCGGCCCGGGTGACGGCGGCCTCCGCCACGCCCACCAGACGCCGGGCCTGGAGCAGCCCGAAATAGGCGGCGCGCACGTTCTGGACGACCACCTCGCGGACGCGATCGAGCTCGGACTCGGCGAAGCGCGCGCCGGCTCGGGCCTGGTCGACCACCGCGCCCGTCTTGCCGAAATCGTAGATGAGCTGCGTGCCCTGGATGGCCGTCGAGATGGTGTTGCCGCTGATCGGGCGGTCCAGCGTCGTGCTGAAGGCCTGGCTCCGGCCCGCGGACGTCAGCCAGTCGAATCGCGGGAAGTACGGGGCCCGGGCCTCGCCGATCCGCGCGCCGGCGGCCAGCCGCGACTGCTGGGCCGAGGCGATCGTCGGGTGCTGGCGCAGGGCCAGCTCGATCGCGTCGGGGAGCGACAGCGCCTGCCCGGGCGGCGGCGCCTGCCGCGCGGTGGCGGGCGTGGGCGGGGCCTGGGGCTGGGCCCCCGCGGGCAACGCCCCGGCAAGCCCGGCAGCCAGCAGGCAACTCAGGAGGCGCGCGGCCAGCCGGGCGGGACGGCCCGAAGGCCGCAGGCCGGAGGCGTCGCGCCCTGATGAATGTCGGGCTGGCATGGCGTCAGGCTCTCCTCTGGACGCGAGCCGTCGCGGGTGGTCGCTCAGGACGCGCGCGGCTCGGCGTGCTGGAGGACACGGGGGAACCGCTCCTCCAGGATCGTGTAGACAGTGGGGATGAGGAGCAGCGTCAACGCCGTGGAGACCGTCAGGCCGCCGATGACGGCGCGAGCCAGCGGCGCGTTCGCCTCGCTCCCGACGAGCAACCCGAGCGCCATCGGCGCGAGACCGACGATGGTCGTGAGGCTCGTCATGAGAATCGGCCGGAGCCGGGTGCGCCCGGCCGTGAGCACGGCCTCGGCGAGCGGCATCCCCCGCCGGCGGAGCTCGTTCGTGTACTCGACGAGGAGGACGCCGTTCGACACCACGATGCCGACCATCATGATGATGCCCATGAACGACGTGGTCGACAGCGTCGTGTTGGTGAGGTACAGCGCCCAGAACACGCCGATCAGCCCCATCGGCACCGAGAACATGATCGTGAACGGGTCCTTCAGCGAGCGGAACTGTGACGCGAGCACCATGTACACGAGCACGATGGCGAGGATCGACATGAAGGAGAGGCTGTCGAACGCCTCGCGCTGCTGCTCCGTCTGGCCGCCGAGCCGCAGGGTGAATCCGGCGGGTAGCGGCAGCTCACGGAACTTTGCCTCCAGCTCGTCGGAGATCGACCCGAGATCGCGCCCCACCGCGTTCGCCGCGACACGCACCAGGCGTTGCTGGTACTTGCGCTCGATCTCCACCGGTCCCGACGACGTCTTGATCTCGGCGAGGCTCGAGAGCTGCATGGGGCGACCGGTGT
>JBIOTN010000154.1:0-2455 GCA_044866005.1 Candidatus Rokuibacteriota bacterium
CGGTTGAGGGCGCGGCGGGCGAAGCCGAGGAGGCCCTGGGGGACGAAGATCACCATGAGGGTGAAGATCACGCCGACCGGGATCAGGTAGTACTCCGTCCAGAAGCGCGAGAACGTCTCCCGCAGGAGGAAGAAGAAGGCCGCCCCCGCCACCGGCCCCACGAGCGTCCCCATCCCGCCCATCACGTTGAAGATCACGACCTCGCCCGAGACCAGGAAGAAGACGAAGTCGGGCGCGGCGAACCGGTTCTGGACGGCGTAGAGGACGCCGGCCAGCCCCGCGAAGAGGCCGGAGAGGAGCACGGCCACCATCTTGTAGCGCTCCACCGCGTAGCCGATGGCGCGCGTGCGGGGCTCGTTCTCGCGGATCGCCTGGAGCACCATGCCGAAGGGCGAGCGGGTCACGTGCCGCAGCAAGAGGTACGACAGCGTGACCACCCCCAGCACGAACCAGTGGAGCGTGACCGGGGTGAAGGGCAGGGCGCCGAGCCCGGGGAAGCCGAGCGGCGGCTGGCGGAAGGTGAGGCCGTTCTCGCCCCCCGTCACCTCGGTCCAGGTGAAGATGACGACGTAGAAGATCTGGGAGAAGACGAGCGTGGTGATGGAGAAGTAGATGTCGCGGAGCCGCGTGGCGAAGTAGGCGACGAAGACGGCGATGGCCCCGGCGCCGACGAGCCCGTAGAGGATCGCCAGCCCGAGGCTCGGCGGGCGGACCGTGAGGAGCGCGGCGGCCGCCCCGTACATCCCGAGCCCGAAGAAGGCCGAGTGGCCGAAGGAGACCATCCCCGTGTAGCCGATGAGGAGATCCGAGGACATCGCCAGCAGCCCCCAGATCAAAATCTCCGTGACGAACCGCCGCCAGAACTCCGGGAGGACGAGCGGGGCCAGGGCGAGCGCGGCCAGCACGAGGGCGAACCCGACCCAGTAGCCGGCCGTCGAGCGGCGCGCCGTCACGTCGGGCCGGCCGCCGTCCCCGCGAGGACGGCCTCGCGACCGCGCCCGCCGGCCGCGCCTGACCGGGAGGGGACCGCGGCGGCCCCCTCGCCGGATCCGCCGGGCGGGCCGGGCGGCGTCACTTCAGCGGGCGCAGGTAGCTCTGGACGGTGTAGTCGGCGATCTTCCGTCCCATCGCGGTGCCGACCCTGGCCGAGAACCGGTAGTGGATGCCCGACCAGACGCGGGCGTCCGCCGGCTCCTGGATGTAGTCCTCGAGCCGCGTCCAGCGATGGGTGACGCCGGGCGCGGTCGGGGTCGTCAGCGAGAACTCGGGCAGGGTCCCCGTCCCGAAGACCGCCTGCATCACCGTGCCGGCCGCGCCGGCGACGATGCAGTGGGCGCAGGGGTATTCCGGGTGCATTGGCGCCGGCCCCAGCGACTCCCAGGTGGCGTCGCGCTCGGTCTGCGGGTTGCCGTCGAGGTCCCCGTTGCGGATGGCCGTGACGGGCCGCCAGAACTCGTAGTGGTACTTGGCATCGAACACGGCCACCATCGCGTCGGCGGTGGCCATCCCCAGCAGGGCGAAGAGCCGCGCGTTCTCGTGGAGGCCGAGCCCGGCGGCCTGCGAGAGCTGGACGGCGAGCGGCATGAAGGTCCCGGGGCCGGTGTAGAGCCACAGGCGCCCGGTCTCCGTCTGGAGCGGCGTGCGGGTCGCGCTCTGCTTCGCGCCGATCGCCTTGATCTCGTTGTAGTCCTGGGCCCACTCGCGGCTCGTCAGCGGGATCGGCGGGCCCGGCCGGAACTGGGAGCCGCTCTTGAGGGCGAAGGGCGCGACCTTGCCCCAGTTGGGGACCACCACGGGCGCCGTCGGGACGTACCGCCCCGCGGTCGTGCGCGGGCGATAGCCGTCGGGCGCACTGACGCCGTCGTTGGCCCGCAGGGTGAGCACCCCGTCCGCGACCTTCTGGCCGAGGGCCACGCCCTCGTCCTTGGCCGGCCCGTCCGGGACCTGCGCCAGGTACTGGGAGAGCTCGGCGTCGATCCTGGCCTGGTCGTCGGGATAGAGCTTGGCGAGCACGGCGGCGGCGGCCACCGCGGCCGCGGCCTCCTTCGAGGCGGTCGCCGGCGCGTCGAGCCTGGCCTGATAGGGCTCGTAGCGCGGCTCGATCGCGTTCACGCACTGGTACATCGCCAGGTGCATCATCGCGAGCGCGCGGTACCCCGGCGCGCCCAGGCTGTACTTGGTGACGATCGGCAGCGCCTTCTGGTTCCAGTCGGTGATCACGTCCGCCCGGGCCGGGCCGGCCAGGCCCAGGCCGGCGATCGCCAGGCCCACCCAGAGCGTGCGGCGCGCGCGCGTCCCGTGCATGTCGCGCATGGCTCCCTCCCTCCGGCAGCTCGCCGTTTCAGGACCCCGCGGCCGGGACACCCCGCCCGGCGCGCGCCCGAGGATCGGCTGAAACCGGCGCCTTGTCAATGCTCATCTGGGCTCACTTGGGCGTGGGGACGAAGAGGCCGGT
>JBIOTN010000155.1:0-15120 GCA_044866005.1 Candidatus Rokuibacteriota bacterium
GGGGCCGTCGAGGCCCCCTCCGAAATGACTACTGGCTCCACGGAGCGATGGCGGCGCGGCTGATCTTGTGCGGGTCGCGCTGGCGCCCGAGCCACTCGGCCTCCCGGAAGGCCTCGCCGATCCGCTCGAGCGGGTAGACGTGCGAGATGATCTCGGTGAACGGGTACTTGTCGAGGTTCTGCTCGAGGAAGATCAGCGCCCGCTGGATCGCCGAGGGCTCGTACTGGATCACGCCGACGATCGACTTGGACCCCCAGACGAGCTGCGCCGGGTGGAGCTCGACCGAGAGCGGCGGGCTGATCGTCCCGACCTCGAGGTAGACGCCGCCGCTCTTGAGCATCTGGAGCCCCTCCGGGATCACCTTGGGGAAGCCGACGAAGTCGCAGACGACGTCGGCGCCCCAGCCGCGGGTCAGCTCCTTCACCGCCGCGACGCGCTCCTCGGGCCGGGGCAGCTCCTGGATGTTCAGCGTGTGGTCGGCGCCGAACCGCCGGGCCAGCTCGAGCCGCTCCGGGATCTGATCGATGACGATCACCTGCGCCGCGCCCATCTCCTTGGCGACCGCGCTCGCATTCAGGCCGAGGCCCCCGGCGCCCTGCATGACCACGGTGTCTCCGACGCGGACGCGGACCTTGTCGAGCCCGTAGAGGACCTGGGCGAGCGCGCAGTTGACGGGCGTCGCCACGTCGTCCGAGAGGGCCGCCGGCACCTTGTAGACGAAGTGGCCGGGACGCAGGTAGTAGTAGTCGCCGTAGGACCCGACGAAGTGCGGTGGGTCGTCCGCATAGCGGGTCCCCCGTCGCTTGTGGGGACAGGCGGCGCGCACGCCGTCCAGGCACGCCGGGCAGCGGCCGCAGGGATAGAAATAGCAGTACGTGACGCGGTCGCCCTCCCGCAGCGGCTGGCCGGTCGAGTCCGTCCTGACGTTCGTCCCGAGTCGCTCGATCACGCCGCACATCTCGTGGCCGAAGGTCTGGCCGCGATCGGGCGCGCCGATCACGTCCTGCAGCTCGCCCCGCCAGATGTGGAGGTCCGAGCCGCAGATCCCGCCCCGCGTGATGCGGACGAGCGCGGCGTCGGGCTCGATCTCGGGGACCGGGTACTCGCGGATCTCGAAGTCGGCGTTGTACTTCGTGATGACGGCGACGCGGCCCTTCATGCGAGGCTCTCCTCTAGCGTCTTCGGGGGGGTCTCGGAAGCCCCCGCCGATGCCCCTCCTTCGTTGCGGCGGCGGAAGCCGCCGCGCGGCGTGGAGCCGCGTGCAGGCGGCGGCGCGACGTCCCGGCGCGCGGAGCGCTTCGTTGCGGGACGCGCGGCTTTTCTTCCCCTCAGCGTGCGTTGGCAGCATCCTGCTGGAGCGACCGGTCAGCGAGGGCCGGCGCTCTCCAGCAGGTACTCCTCGGCGGCGGCCAGGCCGGCCCCGAGCGCCACGGGCACCCCGAACGTCCGGAGGGTCATCTCGATGCCGGCGAGCCCGCCGAGGAGCTCCAGCTCGTTGAGGCTGCCCAGGTGGCCGATCCGGAAGACCTTGCCCTTGACGTCGCCCAGCCCCACGCCGAGCGAGAGGTCGAGCATCCGGTTCGCGTGGGCGATGTAGGCGTCCGAGTCCTGTCCCGGCGGCATGACGACGGCCGTCAGGGTGCTGGAGTACTCGGCCGGATCCCGGCACAGGATGTCGAGGCCCATGCCGCTCACGGCCCGCCGGCACGCCTCGGCGAGCCGGGCGTGGCGGCGGAAGACCTGCGGCAGGCCCTCCTCGCGCAGCATGGCGAGGGACTCGCGCAGGCCGAAGAGAAGCGACGTGGCCGGCGTGTAGGGGTACTCGCCCCGCTGGTTCCGCTCCAGCACCGGGCGCCAGTCCCAGTAGGCGCGGGGGCACTTGGCCGCCTGGCCGGCACGCAGCGCCTTCTCGCTGGCGGCGAGGATGGTGAGCCCGGGCGGCAGCATGAGCCCCTTCTGGGGACCCGTGAGCGCGACGTCCACGCCCCACTCGTCGAAGCGGAAGTCGATCGACGCGAGCGAGGAGACCACGTCCACCAGGAGCAGCGCCGGGTGGCGGGCCTCGTCGAGCGCCTGCCGGACCCGGTCGACGCGACTGGTGACCCCGGTGGAGGTCTCGTTGTGGACGACGAGCAGTGCGCGGTACTGGTGTGTCGCGTCCGCCCGCAGCCGCTCGGCCACGCGGTCCGCCGGCACGCCGTCGCCGTAGGGCACCTCCAGCCGATCCACCTCGATCCCGTGGGCGGCCGCCGTCCGGCAGAAGTGGTTGGAGAAGTGCCCGTTGACACAGCCGAGGACGCGGTCGCCCGGCGAGAGCGTGTTGACGAGCGTGGCCTCCCAGCCGCCGGTCCCGGAGCCGGGGTAGAGGAGGACGTGGCCGCGCTCGGTCTGGAAGACGGCCCGCAGGCCTTCCAGCACGTCGGCCACCAGGGCGGCGAACTTCGGTCCCCGGTGGTCGATGATCGACTGGGACATGGCCCGCACGATGCGCTCCGGGACGAGCGTGGGACCGGGGATCTGGAGGAACGGGCGGCCTGGCATGCGCGGCTCCTTTGGGATCGCGTCGCGGCTTGCCGGCCGGGCACCGGGGCCGAGCCGGACGTCCCATCCTAGCATGGGACGAGACCGCCCGAGCCGGCGCGCGCGCGCCGGCCGGATCGTCAGCAGGCGGCTCCCTCCGCGCCGTCGGCGGCGTCGTCCACCGAAAGGCGGGGCGCGGGCAGCTCGGCCTGGCCGTCGAAGAGCCGCACGTCGGACCGGGCGAGGAAGCTGGCCGGCGCCACCGTGTCGTGCGCGAAATTGGCGGCGAGGAGCTTGCCGGCGAAGATCGCGAGCGACTCGCCGACGGGGTGCCCCTCTCGCGCCGCCGGCCCGAGCCAGGTGAGGATCACCCCGTAGCCGCCGACGCCGGCGTCCGCGAACACGGCGGACCGCGCGACGAGCCGGGCGATGAGCGGCCGCGCGTACCGGCGGAAGGCCTCGCTCGCGCGGCCCGGCAGATCGAGGCCCCGTGGCGCCTCGGCGCCCGCGAGCGACACCCAGAGCGTCAGGTACGGCGCGCTCGCCGCTTGCCCGCGCGGCTGGCGGAAGGCGATCCCGTGTCGCCGGACGTCGAGCGCGCCCTCGCAGCCGCGAAGGTCGGCGGAGAGCGTCCGGAGGTCGGGCAGGTGACGCTCGGCGAGGCGGCGGGCATCGGGCGAGGGGTGAGCCTCGACGGGCAGGATCGCCTCGTCGACGGTCAGCGCGGCGCCGCGGCCGCCGGCCGCGAGCGTGACTGCCAGGGCGAGCGTCGCGAGGACGCCGCGCCGCCGCCGACGCATGGCGAGAGGGCAGACCGGGGCCGTGGCTCAGCCGGCGAAGAGCTGGTCGGGACGCACGACGACCGGGTCGCCCCACCAGGACTGCGTCGCGGCCTTTTGGATGTCCTCGCGCTCCACCCGCGCGGTTCCGTTGGCGCGCTGGTTGCGGAGCGAGAAGCGCAGGTGGTCACCCGACGCGAAGTGGCTCGAGTGTCGCCGCCACTCGGACCACTGCTCCGCGGTCGCGCAACCGCTGGCAACCGCGGCGAGGCCGAACAGGAGGACGAGGATGGGGACGCGTAGGCGCATGGGCCGTCACCTCCGAAGGTGGCCCCTCGCGCCCGGCGCGAGCCCTCCACCGGGGCCTGATTCCAGTCTATCTCATGTGAGGGGGCCCGGGCGGCCCCCTCCCAAACTCCCCCCAAGAGACGGCGGCGGCAAAGCCGCCGTTCGGAGCGGAACAGCAGCCACGCGGCGCTTCGGCGTACGGCGTGCGCGGTGGGTGCCGGTCCCGCCGGCGTCCCCAGGCTCGTCCTGGCCCGCCGCCGGAGCCGCGAAAAAGGGGCTTGACAGTGTTTTCACAATTCGATATATGTGGAACCGTGAAAACGCGGCGGCTCCTCCTCCAGGCCCGGCTCGAGGCCGACACGCGTCACGTCGAGGCCTTCCGCGCCCTCGCCCACCTGACCCGCCTCCAGGTCTTCTTCTTCCTGGTCCGGGCGGGACGCGAGGTCTCGGTCGGCGAGATCCAGGAGGCGCTGGAGGTGCCGGGCCCCACGCTGTCCCACCACCTCGCGCGGCTCCGTCGCGCCGGGCTCGTCGACTGTCGCCGGGAGGAGCGCTACATCTACTGCCGGGTGAACCGCGAGACGGTCACGGCGCTGGTGCGGCTCCTGACCGCGTGCTGCTGAGAGCCCGGTGCTCGGGCCTCGGCCCGGTGCGGTTGGCCATGACCGGCTTGCTTTCAGGAGGGTAGCCCGATGAGTGCGAAGGTCCACGTCCACCTGCACGTCTCCGACCTGTCGAAGAGCCGGGCCTTCTACGAGAAGTTCTTCGGCGTCAGCCCCGTCAAGGTCAAGCCCGGCTACGTCAAGTTCCTGCCGCCGCTCGGCCCGGTGAACCTCGCGCTGTCCGACGGCGGCCCGGGCGGGGGGACCGGGACGCCCGTCGATCACCTGGGGATCCAGGTCGAGTCGCCCGAGGCCGTTCGCGCGGCGCTCGCTCGCGCCCGGGCGGCCGGGGTCCCGACGCGGGAGGAGATGGGCGTCGACTGCTGCCACGCCAACCAGGACAAGTTCTGGGTCCAGGACCCCGACGGGGTCGAGTGGGAGGTCTATCACCTGAACTACGACCTCGGCGAGGAGGCGGTGGCCGTCCCGGACGCGGGTCCGGCGAGGCTGCCGCTCGCGACGGGCGCCGCCTGCTGCGGCGGCGCGGCGAGCGGGGCCGACACCGGGGCTCACGCGGCGGCGCGGCCGGTCGCCACGGCCCCGGCCGGGGTGGCGATCGAGCCCGCGCGCCCGGAGGACCTGCCGGCGGTGCTCGCGCTCCTGACCGAGGCGGCCCTGCCACGCGAGGGCGTCGGCGGTGAGCTCGCCGACTTCGTCGTGGCGCGCCTCGGCGGCCGCGTCGTGGGCGTGGTCGGGATGGAGCGCTACGGTCGGAGCGCCCTCTTCCGCTCGCTCGTCGTCGCGCATGGTCAGCGACGCCAGGGTCTCGGCCGCGCGCTCACCGAGCGGCTGCTCGAGGCGGCCCGCGCCCGGGGCGTGACGCGGGTGTTCGTCCTGACGGAAACGGCCGCCCCGTTCGCCGCGGCGCTCGGGTTCTCGCGGATCGCCCGCGACGAGGCCGACCCGGCCGTGCGCGAGTCGGCCGAGTTCCGGGCGCTCTGCCCCCAGTCCGCCGCGTGCATGCGCCTCGACCTCTGAGCGCGATTGACAGCCCCGTGAGGCTCTGCTAGCGTTTCGTTTCAGGTCCACGGTCGCCACTCGCCTCGCCTGTACCTCCGGGTCCGGTCCGTCGGTGTCCCCGCGCCTCGCGACCGTTTCCGGACGTCTCTCACGACCGGGGAAGACGGCTCGACGAAGAGGAGAGCATCGTGGCGAAGATCGAGGCAGCGATCAAGGAGGCGATCCTCCGTGGCGCCCGGAAGCAGGTGCGCCTCGAGGTCACGCGGCTCCGCCGGGAGGTGCGGCGCCTCCGCCGGGCCCTGGGCGGGCTCCGGCGCGAGATGGCGGGGCTCCGGGAGGTCGGGGCCCAGTGGCAGCGCGTGGCTCAGGCGGGCCCGTGGACCCCGCAGGTCTCCGACGCGGAGCTCCGGGCGGCGCGGCTGTCGCCGCGGCTGATTCAGAAGCTCCGCGCCCGGCTCGGCGTGAGCCAGGCCGCGCTCTCGCGACTGGTCGGCGTCTCGACCGGCGCCGTCGTGACGTGGGAGCGGGGACGGGCCTCTCCCTCGGAGCAGAATCGCCGGGGGCTGGTCGGCCTCAGGAAGCTCGGCCGCCGGGACGTCAAGCGGCTGCTCGCCACCCTGCGCAAGACCTCCACCGACGGCCAGCCGCGCCGAGCTTCCTCGCGCCGCGCTCCGTCGCGCCGCCGCCGGCGTGCCGCCCGCCGGCGGCGCTGACCGGGTGCCGACGCCTCCTGGCGCGACGCGGTGACGGGCCCTCGCCTCAGCCGCGCCCGGCCGTGATGATCCCGCAGGCGACCCGGTCGCCCGAGTTGCCGGTCGGGTCCGTCTTCTGGTCGTCCTCCTTCGCGTGGATCACGAGGGCGCTCCCGTCGCCGTCGAACAGCGACGTCAGACCGTCGCGGACGGTGACCCGGTCGGTCGTCGCCTCGTAGCGGGCGTTGCCGCTCGCGTCGGCCTCGAGGTTCGGCAGGTCGCCGGCGTGCGCGCCGTCCGGCGTCTCGAGCCCGTGCTTCCGGCCCAGGGGGTTGTAGTGACCGCCCGCGCTCGTGAAGGCCGGCGGGTCGCAGCGGCCGACCGCGTGGATGTGGATGCCGTGCTTGCCCGGGGTGAGACCCCTGGCCTGGACGACCAGCCGCACGCGGCCGTCCTGATCGGTGAAGGTTGCGGTGCCGACCGACTGGCCGCGCGCGTCGCGGAGGTCGGCGGTCGCCTGGCCCGCCCCGCCGGCCTGGCCGCCCATCATCGCGCAGCCCGCGAGCGCGAGACCGGTGACGAGCGTGAGGATCGTCTTCATCGGAGCCTCCTCGGTGTCGTCGCGTGATGGTGGTGGCCGAGCGGGGTGGCCCCGCCCGGCCCGGGATGGGCCGTCGAGCCGGCTCCATCATAGCCGAAGGCGGGCCGGCGCGGCCAGCGGTCGCGCCGCCAGGACCGCGCGGTTGAAGGCCGGCGCGATTCGCCCTATCATCGTGTCGACGTCGCTGCCCGTGATTTCCAAACAGGAGGACGATGAGCCATGCGAGCGATCCGCGTCTCTCAGTTCGGCGGCCCCGAGGCCATGAAGCTCGAGGAGCTGCCGCCGCCGACGCCGGGCGCCGGACAGGCCCTGGTCCGCATCGAGGCCGCCGGCGTCAACTTCATCGACGTCTACCAGCGGAGCGGCCTCTACAAGGGCGCGCTTCCGCTGCCGCTCGGCCTGGAGGGCGCGGGCGTGGTGGAGGGGATCGGGAGCGGCGTCAGCACGGTCAAGGTGGGCGAGCGCGTCGCGTGGACGGGCGTGCCCGGCTCCTACGCGACGCACAACGTCGTGCCCGCCGACCGGCTGGTCGCGCTGCCGGCCGGGCTCGACACGCGCCAGGGCGCGGCCGCGATGCTTCAGGGCATGACGGCCCATTACCTCGCCCACGCCTCGTACCCGCTCAAGCCCGGCGACGGCTGCCTCGTCCACGCGGCGGCGGGCGGCGTCGGCCTCCTGCTCTGCCAGATGGCCAAGCGCGCCGGCGCGCGCGTCATCGGCACGGTCTCGACCGAGGAGAAGGCGAAGCTCGCCCGCGAGGCGGGCGCGGACGAGGTCGTCCTCTACACGAAGCAGGACTTCGAGGCCGAGGTGATGCGGTTCACCGGCGGCAAGAAGCTCCAGGTGGTGTACGACTCGGTCGCCAAGGACACCTTCGAGAAGAGCCTGAACTGCCTGGCGCCCCGCGGCTTCCTCATCCTGTTCGGGCAGTCGAGCGGGCCGATCCCGCCCCTGGACCCGCAGATCCTGAATGCCAAGGGGTCGCTCTACCTCCAGCGTCCGAGCCTGAACCACCACATCCTGACGCGCGAGGAGCTGCTCCAGCGGGCGGGGGACGTGCTGGGCTGGATCCAGAAGGGCGAGCTCAAGGTCCGGATCGGCGCGACGTTCCCGCTCGCGCAGGCGGCCGAGGCCCATCGCCAGCTCGAAGGGCGCAAGACGACCGGCAAGGTGCTCTTGCTCCCGTAGCCGGTACCGCGCGCCCGCCCCGGGGCCTGTCGCCGGATCGCCGCCTTCTGACGACCCGCCGCCGCGGGTGGCGCCGACGCTGCCCCGCAGCCGGCCGGGCGACGTGGGACCCCTTCAGCCTCCTTTCGCAGTTCGCCAGGACTGCGGAAGGGGCTGAACGGGTGACGCAGCCCGGCCGGACCGGGGCAAGGCGGCGACGGGAGCCGCGGCGGGGTCAGCCGAGGCGCTGGACGGCGGCGACGATCCGCTCGACGGTCGGCACCGTCTCGCGCTCGAGCGTCTCGTTGAACGGCATCGGGATGTCGTGGGCCGCGACCCGGCCGACCGGGGCGTCGAGCTCGTCGAAGGCTTCCTCCATCACGGTCGCGGCGACCTCGGCGCCGGCCCCGAAGCTCTTGACGGCCTCGTGGACCACCACGAGCCGGTGCGTCCGCCGGACCGAGGCCAGCACCGCCTCCTTGTCCCACGGCCGGATCGTCCGGAGGTCCAGCACCTCGCACGAGATGCCGCGCTGGCCGAGGAGGTCCGCCGCCTCCAGGCACCGGTGCGCCATCAGGCTGTAGGAGACGAGGGTCACGTCACTTCCCTCGCGCCGCCGCGCCGCCACCCCGATCCGCTCCAGCCCCTCGCCGTCCGGCACGTCGCCCTTCACGAAGTAGAGGAGCTTGTGCTCGAGGAAGACCACCGGGTTCGGGTTCCGGATGGCGGCGAGGAGGAGCCCCTTGGCGTCTGCCGGCGTCGCGGGGCAGACCACCACCAGGCCCGGGACGTGCGCGAACCAGGCTTCCAGGCTCTGCGAGTGCTGGGCGGCGAGCTTCACGCCCGCCCCCTGCGCGGCCCGCACGACGATGGGGACCGTGCCCTTCCCGCCGAACATGTAACGGAGCTTCGCCGCCTGGTTCACGAGCTGGTCCATCGTCAGCGACAGGAAGTCGACGAAGCCGCCGCACTCGACCACCGGGCGCATGCCCGCGACGGCGGCGCCGATCGCGTAGCCGACGATGGCCGCTTCCGAGATCGGCGTGTCGCGGACACGGTCCGGCCCGAACTTCTCGAGCAGGCCCCGGCTCGTGGCGAAGATGCCGCCGATCGCGCCGACGTCCTCCCCCATGAGGAAGACGCGCGGATCGCGCTCCATCTCTTCGCGGAACCCCTCGCAGATCGCCTCGGCGATGGTCAACGTGTGCATGCGCGCCTCGTCGCCCGTTCGTGCGCGTGAGCCGCCACGGCGGGTGGCGCCGGCGGCGCCCCGCAGCCGGCCGGGCGGAGTGGGACCCCTTCAGCCTCCTTTCGCAGCTCGCCAGAGCTGCGGAAGGGGCTGAACGGGTGACGCAGCCCGGCCGGACCGGGGCAAGCCGGCGACAGGACCCGCCGTGGCGGGGCGGCCCGCCGTGGCGGGCCGGCATCAGAACGGCGCATAGACGTCGGTGAACATCTCCTCCAGCGCGGGGTCGGGCGAGCCCTCGGCGAACTCCACGGCGTCCTCGATCTCCTTGGCGATCGTCCGCTGGATCTCCGCGACCTGCGCCGCCGACAGGACGCCCGCCTTGCCCAGCTCCCGCTCGGCCAGCGCGATCGGGTCGCGCTGCCGCCACTCCAGCTCTTCCTCGCGCGCGCGGTAGGCCCGCGTGTCGGGCCGCATCGCGGAGTGGCCGTACCAGCGGTAGGTCTTGCACTCCAGCAGCGTGGGCCCCTGGCCGGCCCGGGCCCGCGCCAGCGCGTCGCGCGTCGCCCGCACCACCGCCCGCAGGTCGTTCCCCGCCACCTGGAGGCCCGGGAAGCCGAACCCCTGGGCGCGGTCGGCGAGCTGCTTGAGCGCCGTCATCTTCTCCGCCGGGGTGGAGAGCGCGTACATGTTGTTCTCGCAGACGAAGAGGACGGGAAGCTGCCAGATGGCGGCCATGTTCATCGACTCGAACACCACGCCCTGGTTGATCCCGCCGTCGCCGAAGAAGCAGACGACCGCCTGCCCCGTCTTCTGGACCTTCGCGGCGAGCGCGGCGCCGCCGGCGATCGGCGCGCCGCTCCCGACGATCCCGGTACACCCGATGATGTACTGGTCGAGGTCGGCGATGTGCATGGAGCCGCCCTTGCCCTTGTTCGAGCCCGTGCGCTTGCCGTAGAGCTCCGCCATCATCCCGGGCGTCCGCATCCCCTTGGCGATGCAGTGCCCGTGGCCGCGGTGGTTCGACACGATGTAGTCCTTGGGCTCGAGGACGCCGCAGACGCCGGCTGCCACCGCCTCCTGGCCCACCGACGGATGGGCGGTGCCCTTGATCTTCCCTTCCTTGAGGAGCGGCATGATGCGCTCCTCGAACTGGCGGATGCGGACCATGACGGTGAAGAGCTCGACCCACGTGTCGGCCGGGAGGCCGTCGAGCGTTTTCGGGGGAGCGGCCATCGACACTCTCTCCTCGGGGCGGCCGGCGCCGCTCAGCGGGCGCCGAGCACCCCCGGGTTCACGACACACTCGGCGGCGGGCGGCTGGCCGCGGCGGACGGCCAGGATCGCGTCGATCGCCCGGTTCGCCATCGCGGCCTCCGAGGTGAGGTCCACGCCGGCGACGTGCGGGCTCACGATCACGTTCTCCAGCTCGAAGAGCGGCGAGGTCGTCGCGGGCTCGCGCTCGAACACGTCGAGGCCGGCGCCGGCCAGGCGGCCGGTCGTCAGCGCGTCGTAGAGGGCCGCCTCGTCCACGAGCGCGCCGCGCGCCGTGTTGACGAGGTAGGCGGTGGGCTTCATGAGCGCGAGGCGCTCGCCGTCGATCAGGTGCCGCGTCTCGGGGCTGGCGGGACAGTGGAGCGTCACGAGGTCGGCCCGGCGCAAGAGCTCCGGGAGCGGGACGAGCTCGATCCCGTGCTCGCGCACGAAGGCCAGGTCGGGCGCGGGCTCGACCGCCAGGATCCGCATCTCGAAGCCCCGGCAACGCCGCGCCACGGCTCGCCCGATGCGCCCGAGGCCCACGATCCCCAGCGTCGCCCGCCACAGGCCCGGCCGGAACTCCGTCCGCCAGACGCCCTGGGTGACGAGCCGATGGTTCTGGAGGAGCCCGCGCTGGAGTGCGCACATCAGGCCGACCGCGTAATCGGCGACCGCCTCGTGGTTCGCGCCGACCGCCGTGCACACGACGACGCCGTGTCGCGTGGCGGCCTCGACGTCGATCAGGTCGAAGCCCACCCCCCAGCGCGAGACGATGCGCAGCTCGGGGGCGCTCGCGAAGACGCGCGCCGTGTACGGCTCGCCGCTGGCGAGCGTGGCGACGACGCCGGGGAGCGCCTCGATCAGCTCGGCCTCGGTGAGCTTCCCGTCTTTTCCTCGCCGGCGTACGACCTCGAGGCCCTCGGCCTCGAGCCGGCGGAGGTAGGGGGCTTCGCGGTCGTGGATGTGGGAGACGGTGACGAGGACGCGGTTCGCCGCCATCAGTCGCCCCCCGGGCCGCCTGGGATCCGCATCGGTGACGGCTGTTATCGCACCAACGCGAAGGGCCGTCAAGGGCCGGGCCCGGCCGTCCCGCGCCCGGCGCACACCGGCCGGTGTATCGTGGGACCGTGACGGACGCGTCCGACGTCGCGATCGTCGGCGGCGGCATCGTGGGCCTCGCCACGGCGCGCGCCCTCGGCGAGCGCGCGCCGCACGCGCGGCTCGTGGTCCTGGAGAAGGAGCCGGCGCTCGCCACTCACCAGACGGGCCACAACAGCGGCGTCATCCACTCCGGGATCTACTACCGGCCCGGCTCCGACAAGGCCCGTCTCTGCGTGGAGGGCGCCCGGCTCATGCGCGAGTTCTGCGCGGCGCAGGGGATCCGCGTGGACGTCCCCGGCAAGGCCATCGTGGCCACGACGGCGGCGGAGCTGCCGCGGCTCCAGGCCCTCTACGAGCGCGGCCTGGCCAACGGCGTTCCCGGTCTCGCCCTCGTCGAGCCCGCCCGGCTGCGCGAGATCGAGCCGCACGCCGCGGCGCTGCGCGCCATCCACTCGCCGACCACCGCGGTCGTGGACTTCGGCGAGGTGGCGGCGGCGCTGGCCCGGGAGCTCGCGGCCCGCGGGGTCGCCATCGTCACGCAGGCACGCGTCACCGCGATCGCCCGCCCCGCCGGCGGCCTCGAGCTCCGGACGCCCGGGGCGGCCGTCCGGACGCGGCGGCTCGTCAACTGCGCCGGGCTCTACGCGGACCAGGTCGCCCGGCTCGCCGGGGTGCGGCCCGACGTCCGCATCGTCCCGTTCCGCGGCGAGTACTATCTGCTGCGTCCCGAGCGGCGCGGGCTGGTGCGCGGGCTGATCTATCCCGTGCCGGACCCGGCCTTCCCGTTCCTCGGCGTCCACCTCACGCGCACCGTGCACGGCCGCGTGGAGGCGGGGCCGAATGCCGTGCTCGCGTTCGCCCGCGAGGGCTATCGCTTCGGCCGGGTCCACCCGCGCGAGCTGGCCGCCACGCTCGCGTACCGGGGCTTCTGGGCGATGGCCCGCCGCTACTGGCGCACCGGGTCGTACGAGCTCGTCCGCTCGCTCAGCAAGGCGGCGTTCGTCCGGGCCCTCCGGCGCCTGGTGCCCGAGATCCGGGCCGACGACCTCTCGCGCGGCGGCGCCGGGGTCCGCGCCCAGGCCGTCGCCCCGGACGGCTCGCTCGTGGACGACTTCCGGATCGCCGTGACCGAGGACGCCATCCACGTCCTGAACGCGCCGTCCCCCGCCGCGACCGCCTCGCTCGCCATCGGCCGTCACATCGCCGCGCTCGCCGCGGAGACGTTCGGCCTCCGCTGACGAGCCCGCCGGCCTGGGGGGCGAGCGGCGGCCCGGCCGCGCGCTTTCAGGCCCGGGCTTCGGGGTTCACGACGTGGAGGCGCTCGCCGCGGAGGTAGGCCTCCAGCGTCGCGATGGCGATCCGGAGCATGTTCGCCGCCGCCTCCTTCGTGTTGTAGCCGATGTGCGGGGTCAGGAGCACGTTCGGCAGCGTCCGGAAGACGTAGTCCGCGGGCGGCGGCTCCTCGTCGTGCACGTCCAGCGCGGCGCCGGCGATCTTCCGGGCCGCGAGGAGCTCGGCGAGCGCGGCGGTGTCGGCCACGCGGGCCCGGGCCGTGTTCACGAGATAGGCCTCCGGCCTGAGCCGGGCGAGGAGGGCGCGCGAGACGAGCCCGTGCGTCGCCTCGTTGTAGGCGAGGTGGAGCGTCACGACGTCGGCGCGGCTGAACAGCTCCGGCAGCTCGACCAGGGCGAGCCCGTGCTGCGCCCGCTCCGGGCCCGGCCGCCGCGTCCAGCCGAGAAGCCGCATGCCGAGGCCGGCGCCGAGCCGCGCGACCTCCATCCCGATCGGCCCGAGCCCCACGATTCCGAGCGTCTTGCCGCGGAGCTCTACCCCCTGGAAGCTGCCCGGCTCCCAGCGGCCCGCACGGAAGCTCGCGAAGGCCGGCCCGATGTGGCGGGTCAGCGCGAGCATCATGCCGACGGCGTGCTCGGCCACCGAGGTGGCCCCGTAATCCGGCGTGTAGGCGACGATGACGCCGCGACGCGTGGCCTCCTCCACGTCGATGCAGGTGCGGTAGCCGATGCCCAGGAAGCAGACGAAGCGGAGCCGCGGGCAGGCGCGCAGCACCTCCGCGTCCATCAGCGAGTAGTCGAGGAAGACGGCGTCCGCGTCCCGGACGCGCGCGATGAAGTCCGCCTTGTCCCGCGGCGCGCCGGGACAGAGGACGAGCTGCCCGAGGCGGCGGAGGGGCTCGAGCGCCTCGGGGCGCTGGACGAACTCCGCGCCTTCCGGGAACACGATCCGGATCGCCATCAGCCCGCCTGCCCGAAGAGCGCCCGTTCGGCGAGCGCCATCGGCAGCCCGCCGCTCCCGGCGAGCGTGTCGTGGAACGCGCGGAGCTCGGCGACCCCCGAGCCGCCGCGCGCCGCGAAGTAGCGCTCGCGCAGGCGCAGGATCTCCAGGCATCCCGTCAGGTACGCCGCGGCCTGCGTCGGCCAGCTGCAGTAGCGGGCGACCTCGGCCCTCGCCGTCGGCTCGGGGAGGTTGGCCCGCGCCCGCATGAAGCCCACGCCCTCGTCGAAGCTCATCTCGCCCAGGTGGAGGCTCGTGTCCACGACGATCCGCGCGGCCCGAAAGAGCATGGCCTCGTACTGGCAGAGCTCCTGCCGCGGGTCGGTGAAGAAGCCCTGTTCCCGCATCAGCTGCTCGGCGTACAGCGCCCAGCCCTCGGTGAAGTACGGGGTGCGGAACGTGCGGCGGACGGCGCTCCCCTGCGCCTTGAGCGTGACGAGGTGCCAGTGGTGGCCGGGATAGGCCTCGTGGACCGCCGTCGTGGGGATGCTCGCGTAGCTGTTGTTCTCGAGCCGCTTCTGGACCTCCTCCGCCGGGGCGCCGTCCGGCGGGTAGGGGACGAAGAAGTGGCCCGTCAGCGAAGGGGAGAAGGGCGGCGGGCTCTGATAGGACGCCACGGCGAGGACGGAACGCTGGAACGGCGGCGAGGGCTCGACGCGACACGCTTCGCCCGGGGGCAGGGAGACGAGCCCGCGCTCCCGGAGGAACCCGCGTGCGCGCTCGGTCCACTCGGCGTAGGCCGCCCGCATCGCCTCGGGGGTCGGCGGGTGGTCCCGGTTGAGCTCGGCGAGCACGTGCGCCCAGTCGTCGGTGCCGCAGAGCGCCCGGGCCCGCCGCGCCAGCTCGGCAGCGAGGCGGTCGTATTCCCGCCGCCCATGCTCCCGGAGCCCGCGAGCGTCCCAGCGCAAGAGCTCCTTTTCCCGGAGCAGGCGACTGTACCGCGTCTCGCCGATCGCCCACTCCCCGGTCGCCCGGTCGCGCAGCGCCTCGAGGAACGTGGCGAAGGCGTCGAGGGCCGCCGCGCCCGTGCGGCCGGCCTCGGCGAGCGCGGCGCGAAGAGGGGGCGCCGTCACCTCGGCGGGGAGGAGCTCCCGCAGGTACCGCGCGCCGGCCCGCGCCTGGCCGAGCGCCCGCTCGACATAGACACGCGGGGTCAGCTCCGGGGTCAGGTTGCGCGTCCCGTCGGCGATGACGCGGGGGAGTGCCCGGAGCCGGGCCACGGCGGAGGCGACGAGGGCGGACTCCGGCCGCAACCGGTGGAGGAAGAGCGTGAAGACCCCGCTCAGGCCGGGGACGAGATACGTGTCCGGCTGGCGCCGCCAGATCTCCCAGTCCGCCATGATCGCGCGCCCGCGCAGGACGCAGCCGATCAGATCGCGGTCGATGCGCTCGTCGGGCGTGAGCCCGGCGTCCCCGAGCGCGCCGAACCGCGCCAGCCATGCAGCGCTCCGCTCGCGGCGGCGGGCGAAGGCATCACCCGAGAGGTCGTCGAGCTGGTCATCGTAGCCCTCGACGCCGAGCTGGCTCGCCATGACCGGCGCGTCGGCGAACTCCTCGCGGAGGAAGGCCGCGGCGACATCCGCAAACGCGCTCACGCCCGGCGATTCTACTCGAAA